>NZ_JBBMET010000001.1:0-475888 GCF_040096425.1 Lachnospira sp. CLA-JM-H23 | reverse complement strand
TTGTCGGACGACATTTGGAAGCTTTGCTTCCTCTGTCTGCGGGTCGCTGACGTGGGAGGGGGAATTAGCTTTGTCGGACGACATTTGGAAGCTTTGCTTCCTCTGTCTGCGGGTCGCTGACTGAGGGGATAAGGTTTGCTGGGTGGCGTCCCTCCACTGTTTTTGCGTGAGTAGCGCGTTCCAGAGCTTCGCTCTGTCACTGTCGCGGTGCTCCTCGAATACGCTAACAAAGCCTCTTGCTCACTTCTGCAAGCAGAGTTCGGCAAGTGTCTTTGTTAGTGTATTCTCATCGCTACTCACGCAAAAAAGAGTTCACGAAAGGAAGCGCCGGTGGTGGTGCTCCCCTTCGTGAACTCTTTGAAATTCACTCTATTTGTTTTTTATTTAATTGTTTATTACTATATCACTTGTTGAAATATTTTGCAACATTAATCTTCTTTATTGGTGATTTCGTCTATTAATTCTATGGACTCTTTTATCATATTATCGCAATGTTCCTTCTTTACTCCGCCTTTCCGGGCGTTGTTTCTTAGAAGGTCTACGCAATCTGTTAAGCCATCGTGGTTGGCGGCTATTCTTTTTCTGAATTCTGTTATTACGGCTGGGGAGTCTATTCCTTTTGCACCTAATACCATAAGAGCACTTGTTATTGCTCCACAAGTGCCGCCGCATTTCATTCCGCCACCAAAGTTACAGCCTATTGCTGCTGCCTGCTGTTCGGTCATTCCTAATTCATCGGCGTAGGCTCTCATTATTGTCTGGGCACAGTTGCTTACCATCGGGGTTTCATTTCTTAACTGCATTGCTTTATCTATATGTCTATTCATTGATTGTCCTCCAATTACATTTTAGAATATTTAGTAAGTATTTCCTCAATCTGCATATTTATGCTTTCAGGAAATGTTCCTGAATTATTATCAGAAATTTTTATCCAAAAGTCAAGATTCTTGTATTTCACATTGTGTCTTGTGTTGTTCTTATCCTGCCTGGTGGCAATCTGAACTTTTACCTGTGCTCTTTTTTGTTCAAGAAGTGGAATTATTATGTAATATAGCCTGTCGTCCCTGAATGACATATAGCCTGCGGCATTTCCCGATTTAGTCTTTAAATATAGACGGTGATTTTTAAGTGATTGTGGGTATAGTGTCATACCTGCCCGTAAAAATGGGGCATTAGCTTGTATTTCAAGCATTGAGTCTATATAAAATATCTGTGCATTATTCTGCTTTACCGGTGTGATAAGTTCATTAAGTGTGTAGGTTGCATCTATATACTGCTGGGCTAAAAGGTATGCAAGCTGTGCTTTTATAACTGCCCTGCTTGTATCCGATATGCTTCCTTTCCTTCTGTTATCTATACCTGATAACAGCTTATCACTGCTTTCTGATATACTCTTTATGAATAATGTAAAATCTTCTTCTATCGTCCAGATATATTTGCCTTTTGCTATAACAAAGCTTCCGGTAATATTTCCTCTTGCACCTTCTGCATAATGATATATATTACGGCTTGTATACGCATTATCATTAACAGGTGCATCCCAATTACCGCCATCGGAAGCATATGAATTATAGTCCTGATAATATTCTTCATCATATGTGTACTCTGATGAATAACTATCATCGCTGGAATTATTGAAATAACCAGACATTTTATTATCAGATAAATTCTTAATAATAATTGAATATGCCTCATTAATCTCCTGCGCACTATATTGATATGTATTCTTCCCTGACTTTAATGAATCGGGATGCACCTTTAACATCAGTTTTCTATATTTTTTCTTAATCGCTTTTATATCAGCAGACTTGGATACTGCTAATATTTTATATGCCTGTTCTACACTCATCTTCATAGGGTTATCCTGATATGCTCTTTCTATTGGTTACATTTACCGATTATAATTAACTTATTATAAGCAGTAAATGTTTAGATTACGCATATGATAACATATACTTAGTTAAGCGTATATGTTTTTAAATCAAATTTCTTCTGAATAAAATCCACAAGATGCTCAGCTGTACCCTCAACGCCCAAAGAGCTGCTGTCTATCATTATAGTCTTGTGCTTAGGGTCTGATGGAAGAAATCCTGCATAGTGCATATGGTAATTATCTCTTGCCTCATCTACTGACCTTATCATCTTCTTGGCTTCTTCTTCGCTTAAATGCAGATCATTTACACAGTTCTTAACTCTCTGTTCATATGGAGCATAAATGTATATATGCACCGCATTTTCTTCATCAGAAAGAACAAAATCTGAACAACGTCCAACTATTATACAGCTTTCTCTCTCAACTAAGAATTTCATAATATTCTGCTGGGCTTCAAATATTCTGTCCTGTTCTGTACTTGACTGTGTTCCGAGAGGATACATCATTCTCTTATATGAATTAGTTGATGTCTTCTTAACCTTTTCTTCAAGTTCATCTATCTGTGATACCGGAAGATTAAGCTTCTTAGCCGCCTGCTCCACTATATCCCTGTCATAATATTCAACTCCAAGCTTCTTACTCATAAGCTTGGCTATTGGACGTCCAAGGCTGCCAAACTGCCTTGCTATTGTAACGACATATTTCTTATCACTCATAACTGCCTCCGTTCTGAAATCATATTTGTTGTTTTATTATAATTTCTATATGTCTGAAATCATATTATAATTTTTTATATGTCATATTTCCAATTAACATTTTCTAATTAATCCCTACATAACTTACATAACAAATCCTAATACAAGGAAACCAATTATACTTATTCCAGCTCCTATAAGTACATATGGAAGCTGTGATACCGCGTGGTCAAAGTTATCAATACCTGAACCCTGTGAAGCAAGAACTGTTGTGTCACAGTAGAAGCAGGCGTGATTACCAAATGCACAACCTGAAAGAATTGCTGCCATTATAAGTATTGCATTGGCTCCTACACTTGCGCCAAGTGGAAGAAGAACTGGTGCAACAAGTGTACATACGCCCCACGCATTGGCTATCATAAATGCTAATATACCAGTAATGATAAATGCAAGCATTGGGAAAATCTTTGCTGATAATATTGGCTGTGTAATATCTATGAAGAACTCTGTCATCTGCATCTGGTTTGCAATCGTCTGGAATGTAAGTGCTGCTATAAGGAGAATTATAATAGGAAGCATATCTGCAAATCCTTTTACGAAATTATCCCAGTATTCTGTAAATGTCATCAGCTTTTCTGCAAGATACATAACAAGTGTTACTGCAAGACATATAATCTGTGCTACTACAAGGTTCCCTGTAACACAGGCTACAACTACAAGTACAAGCATTGGAACAAGGAAATTGAATATGTTGCCGTCCTGTTCGCCTTCGCCATCGTCCATATTGTACTTCTTACTTGCATCACTGTAAACCTTACCTGTTGTTGCAACTCTTTCATAAGCCTTCTTCATTCCGCCAAGCTTAGGAAATACACCTGCTGAGAAAAGAATTACAATAAGTAATGCAACTATTGGATATATACAAAATGGAATTGCTTTAATATAAGCTCCCATCCAGGTCTTTGCACCAAGTGCCTGAACACTCTCCTGTGCGAAGAAGATAGCTCCAAAATATGCTGCCCAAGATGAGAATGGGAACATAACACAGACTGGTGAACCTGTACTATCAAGAAGATATGCAAGTGCTTCTCTTGGTACTTTTACTTTATCATATACCTTCTTCATTGCTGTACCTATTGATAATACATTAAGATAATCATCAATAAATATAATTACACCTAATATAAATGTTGTGAATAAAGTCTTTCTTTCGCTGTTACATATCTTTGAAACAATCTTTGCAAATCCAAAATGTCCCTTAGAGGCTGTAAGAAGTGCTATTATACTTCCAAACAAACCACATACAAGTATTAAGTATGCTTCATCACTCATAACACCTTCAAGTGTATTAACCCATTCGGTTATAAAATCCTGCTTATATAAAAATATTGCTCCTATAATTGAACCGCCTATAAGAAATGGCTCACATTTCTTAGTAGCTATAGCACCTATGACAATACCGATTACAATTATTACTGCTATAAGACCGTAGCTCATAATCATTTCCTCCTGTTATATAAATATTTATTAATATCTGACGCGTCCAGCGGTACATTTTATATACCGCAAGATAAACAATGAATGTGCTTTAGTAATTTCTATTTCAGCCTTTACTGCCAGTTAGATTAACATTTTTACTAATACACAAAAAGGGACTTCCGCTAATATTACCATTAGCAGAAGCCCCTTTGCTTCTTGTCTATGTTCAAGAATATATCACTAAGACATATATACTTCAACATTCTTTTATAAATATTTTATTGTTATGACTTCTAATAACAATCTTGTATTACTTCATTTGTTCTCACAGCACAAATGTCTATCTTACCTCAAGACATATCAAAGCATTCATAAACTCCAGACGTGTCATCGCATCATCAAAATTCCTGCCCGTAAGCTCAGTTATTCTCTGTATTCTGTACTTTACTGTATTACGATGCGTAAATAACTGTTCAGAAGCGTGAAGCAGGCTGTTATTGTTCCAAAGGTACGCTTTTAACGTCTGTAAAAGATTCGTATTATTCTCCTTATCATAGTCAATAATTATGCCTAATGTACTGTCAACAAAGTCCTGTATAAGCTTTTTATCTCCAAATTCAGAGAACAGGTTATATATTCCCATTTCTTCATACCAGAACACACTTCCATTAAGCTGTATCTTCTCCGAAAGGATTACACACCTTGAAGCCTCCGTAAAACTTTTCTGCAAATGTGATATTCCATTATATTCACGTCCAATTCCCATAACAAGCTTTATATCCGTATACCTGCCCTGCACATATTCAGATAATGCTTCGTAAGATTGATTAATAAGACCGTGTGTATCATCAGCATTTTCCAAACAATTAAAACAGCCAACTATGTTATTAGCATATCTTGATAAAATCAGACTTCCATTGTTCTGTGCAAAACTGTCCCTCAGCTTATTCATAATGAAATCATAATCAAAATTCTCTATCTTATTATCTGAATGAATATTAATCATAAACATACGGTTATTACCATTGATGTCATAGCCAGCTTCTTCAAATTTAATAGAAAATGCTTCTATATTGATGTCCTTTCCAAATATAATTCCTGAAAGAATATCATCACTTAATACATCTGAGTCTTTATTATACGCAATAGCGTGTCCGATTTCTTCAAAAATGTCAACAAGAGGAATTTCACCTGATATGACAAATATCGGAAAATCGTTAAGATTGGAATAGGATATTATTGTACTGTCTATACTGGCAATGTACTTATCGCCAACAAGAAGCAATGCACCTGCCATATCAAGCTTCTTAGCTTTCTTAATAACTGCTTGCAGGTCAAAATCCTTACTCTGTATAACAGGCGTGCTTATAATCAAAAGCTCCTGTCCCTTTACCCACTTCGCAAAATTCATATTCTCAGGCTTATATACCCACCTTATTCTATTAGACAAACCACTCTTTCCTGCTATTATTCTGGCTTTCGCCATTGAGGGGAGAGTGAGAAGATCTTTACATTGAAACATATTGCTGCTCCTATATTATGTTGTTATAATTATTTATAGTGCCATAAGGAACTTTTAAGATGAGCACTTTTGTGCTCATTATATCATATGCCCTGCGTTGCTTTTTCACGCATCCGAAGTTTCGAAGAAACTTCTAAGTGACTACGAAGTAGTCATATTATATCATAATTCACTCTTTATCTATGCCATAAATTCACTCAAAGCCTCGAAAACCACTGGTGCTTTCTTAAACAGATATTCACCATTACGGACACTTGCAACAACATCGGCTCTTTCGCATACTGCCTCGAATTCACTCCTGGCATCAACAACGATAAAGTTAGCTGGCTTGCCTGCCTCAATTCCATATATATCTGATATATTCATAGTCTTAGCACCATTAACAGTTATAAGGTCAAGGCAGTTATCCATTTCCTCAAATGACATCATCTGTGCTATATGTATACCATTATCAAGCACGTTCATAAGATTACCATTGCCTGCTGGATACCAGGGATCTTGAATTGAGTCCTGTGCAAAGCATACATTTATTCCATTTTCATATAATTCCTTAACTCTTGTAAGACCTCTTCTCTTAGGATATGTATCCTGTCTGCCCTGAAGATATATATTCTCTGTTGGGCAGGAAATGAAGTTAAGTCCTGCTTTCTTGAAATTCTTCATCATTCTGAATGCGTAGCTGTTATCTACTGAACCTAATGAACAGGTATGGCTTGCTGTTGTCTTAGGTCCGATTCCTTCAACAATTGAAAGTGCTGTAAGAAGCTCCACAAACCTGCTCATTGGGTCATCACTCTCATCACAGTGTACATCAATAAGCTTGTCATACTTCACAGCTAATTCAACAACCTTATGGATTGATTTCTCACCAAATTCCCTGCAATACTCAAAATGTGGAATACCACCTACACAATCAGCACCCATTTTAAGTCCTTCTTCAACAAGCTTGTCGCCATCTTTGTAAGAATACATTCCTTCCTGTGGAAATGATACAATCTGGATTGTTACAATATCTTTTAATTCTTCCTTTAATTCAAGAAGTGCCTTTAAGGCTGTGAGGTTAGGGTCAGTTACATCAGCGTGTGTTCTTATGAACTGGACACCGTGTGACACCTCCATTTTAACTGCCTTTATTGCTCTTGCCTTTATCTCATCAATTGTTAAATCTGATTTAGTTTCACTCCACCTTTGAATTCCTTCAAATAATGTTCCTGTTCCGTTAGTTGCGCCCTGCTTTCTTGCTGTGAATACATAATCAAGATGAATATGTGGGTCAACATATGGTGGCAGTGTAAGCTTGCCTTCCAAATCCTCAATTTCACAATCACTATCTACATCTATATGTGGTGCAATTGCCTTAAATACTCCGTCCTCAACAAGTATTTCCTGTAATTCATTATATCCTTTTAACTTTGCGTTAATAAATTTCTTTCCAGCCATATTATACCTCTTTTCCTGCCTAAGATATTAACACTGAATTCAAATATCAAATGGCATTGATTAATATGGTCTGACTATAACAATCCATATAGCAAACAACAAGCATTTGTTCCAAAGTAACAAGCATTTTATGCTGTTTTAACAACATTTTATAATTATATTTGTGCTGTGGATACATACCCATCATAACTTTTAATATAAATCCCTTAACAGCACAAAAAGAACACAAAAGGGATTTGGAAGGTGTATCCCAAATCCCTTTTATTTTAACTTTATTCTCTGTTATTATGATACATCTCTTTCTCCATATACATAAGCTTATCTGCCGCCTTTAATAATTCTTCTAAATCGTCAACATACTCTCTCCACAGAACTCCTATGGATATGCTTACTTGTTTATCCTGCATTATATTTTTCAAGACTGTAATTCTTTCTTCATATTTATCACGCTCAATATTCTGCTCTATAATTACAAATTCATCCCCACCTATCCTGTAAGAATTATCCGGGAATACCATTTTGAATGTGTCTGCTGCTGTACATATGAACTTATCACCATTAGAGTGTCCATAATTATCATTAATTGCTTTCAGACCATTAAGATCTATGTAAGCAACTCCGACATTTTTAAGTATCTGGTCTTTAGCCGCTTTAACAATGCTTATATATTTGTTACGATTGTACAAACCTGTAAGCATATCCCTGTAACTTAAATAACGCATCCTATCCTGCTGCACACGCTTTTCAAGACTATTAGTAACAAAATATTGTATAGAAGACAATAATGCCATATCATCGTAATGATTAACCGGGTTGTCCACTCCAAGAAATCCAATTATATTTCCATCTCTTTTTAATGGCACTGCAAGAAGTCTGTCCACATTCTGTTCATGCAGCATATTGTATACAGGTTCTTCCTTTTGCTTGCTGATATCTGCTATATAATATGGCTTTTCTTCTTTAAAATTCTCCATCCATAAACTTACAATATTCATTGAAAGCTTTTGAATCTTATCCTTATTTGCTGTAATACTATCACTAACATACTCATAGGTGTTATCCATTGTATTATCATCGTAATTATTTTCAAAAATATAACATCTGTCCGCACCAAAATAATTATTAATAATTGCAAGAAGATTATGTATAGCTATGTTAATATCCGCTTCAGTTGTCAGTTCTGCTATACACTGGTTAAGCACCATAGATATTTCAAGTTCAGCCTCTGTCTTAATCTGCTTCTGTTCCAGATTGTTAAGTTTCCTGTCCTGTTCACCAATAACAGTTATATACATAACTATCATTGAATTACATACAGCTATATCAATCAACGAAATTTCATAAAAGTAGAACTGTATTATTGCCGCTACAATTGGAAGAATAATATATGAACCAAGTGAAGAAATTGTAATATTGCTTAATTTCTTTCTGTATTCTATCAAAAATGACATCTCTACCATCATTCCTGTTACAGGTATAAAAATAGATATTATAAAACCTTCACTTCTATGATATACATTCTGTGCATCATAATAGTAATACAAATCTGTAAACTGTGAAATAATAACCAGAGCTACTGCCACGGCACACAGTATATTTATAAATGTTGCTCTTTTTAAAGTTCTTTCTTCCTGTTCCGTAAAAATAAAACTGCACACATACCTGTGGAACAAATATAATATTATATTATTGTCAAGAAATACTATAAAATTACTTATCCTTACAATCCAATATCCAAATATACCCGTCCAGCCTCTGAATATACAGGCGGTTGCATCACTGAGCAACAGAACAGCTGTTGCAAACTGCAAAAGTATCATCCACAGCCTCTTACGGCGGTCAAAATTCTTACTTAAAATCATTCCCACCCCTGCTATTAAGCAGAATACACAACCCCAGACCAACATAGCAATATTAACATATTGCACATCAAAATATGACCTATTATTTCCAATCGTAATGCTTAACAGCCTGTTAATGCTATACATAATATCTTCCACTTTGTCCACCTGATATACTTTAATTCATTAAATTACCCAATATGAAAAATATTATCACATTCTGGCGGCATTGTCATTATGAAATATTGTATTTAACAGTTTATTACACGTCCTGTTCTTGCCGTAACCCTGTGTGATATTGATATAACTGTTCTGTTTTCAGATACACCTTTAAGTGCTGTAAGAACATCTCTTTCTGTATTGGCATCAAGATTGGCTGTTATCTCATCAAGTAAAAGCAGCTCCGGGTTGGCAGCTGTAGCTCTTGCTATGGATAACAACTGCCATTGTCCCTGCGAGAACACTTCCTGTGTACACTGGGTATCATATCCATTTTCAAAGTTCATAATTGTATCGTGAAGTCCTGTAAGCTTTGCCGCTTTGATAACAGCTTCGTCAGATATGGACTTGTCATAAAGTGTAATCTGGTCTTTAATAGTTCCCGGAACCATATGAAATGACTGCTCAACATAACCGAATATTTTTCTCTTTCTGTTATCTGGTATCGCGGCTGAATTCATATCATTTATAAGGATAGAACCTTTCTGTGGCTTATACAGACCTAAAAGCAGCTTGAATATTGTACTCTTACCTGCACCTGTCCTTCCTGATAGTGTAACCTGCTCTCCTCTATTTACAACAAATGTCTTATCAGCTATTACAGTGTGGTCAGCCTCATATCCGAACGTTACATCATTGAACTGGACATAAGGTGTATCATTTTTACTATCAAATGTCTTTTCTGCCTGTAATTCTTCATTATTATCTAGTACTGGAAGTTCAAAGAATTCATTTATTCTTCTCACGCCCGCAATCGCTGACTGTATCGTCTGGATTTCCATTCCAAGACTTTCAACTGGTGAAAATATCTGTGATATATAGTTAATAACTGCTACTGCTGTACCTGCTGACATACCAAAAAGTGTAAGGACTTTGGCATTGCCTGAGGCTGAAAACAACATAACCACCGCCACTACAACTGCATTTAATATAAGAATAACCGGTGAATATACGGCATCGTAGAAGTTGGTCTTTTCCATAGCTTTGTAGCTGTCGCTTATATATTCATCGTATCTTTTCTCCATATACTTCTCCTTGCCAAGATTATGGATCGTACGGATATTGTGAAGTGTTTCCGGTACATGTCCTGAAGCACGGCTGACTGCTCGTCTATTTTTTAACTGGGCATCAAGCATATTCTTCTGTATATGTCTTGTAAACCAGAATAGAAATGGAAGAAGCACTATAAGCACTGTTGCAAGTCCTTTGTTTCTGAACCAGATAACTACAAGAATACTTATTATCTTACAGGCATCTGCAAACATACTTACAATTCCCGATGTGAAAAGGTTCTCAACTGTATCAACATCACCTACAAACCTTGATACAACAGCACCTGGCTCCTGCTTATTAAGTGAGTCAGTAGAAAGTCTTACAAAATGCTCCATAAGTCCACTTCTAAGTGCATGTGTTATCTTCTGCCCAAATACTGTAAGAAGCCCTTCTCTTGTGGCTTCCATAAGACCTGCAATAACTGTAAATGCCATATAAACAAACACTAAATATACAGGCACCTGACTTCCTGTTGTCAGGGTATCTACTATTTTTCCAAGTACAAGTGGTGGATAAAGAGCCGTTATAACCGCACCACATACCGAAATTATAATTCCAAGAGAAAGCCATTTTCTCTTTATTATAGTATGTAATATTATTGAAACTACGTTGTGTGAATTCTTGTTATTCATTTTCTTATTATCAACGTTATTAATATTATAATTATTGGCTTTATTGGCTTCTGTGCTGTTTACATTATTACTGCTCAATATTATCCAGCTCCTTTTTCTTATTTTCGTTGGTATTTTTATTTTGTAATGTACCTTTTTCTGTATGTTCAGCCACGTCTACCTCATCTGTGTGCTGACATTTTCATACAACTTCCTGTACTGCGGACACTGTAACATAATCTCTTCGTGTGTTCCAACTATTGCCTTTCCATTATCCATCCATATAACCTTATCCATCTTAGGGAACATATACAGACGATGTGTCATAATAATTACAATATTATTCTTTGCTATATCACAAAGGTTGTTATATATCTTTTTCTCAGTGCTTATATCCAGTGCTGAAAATGGATCATCAAGCACAAGTACCGGCTTCTTATGACAAAGCGTTCTGGCAAGTGCTATTCTTTGTGCCTGTCCACCTGACAGTCTTACACCACCATTACCAATAAGTGTGTCAACTCCATTTTCCATCTGTGCAACTTCTTTATCGATACATACGTCCTTGAGGTATTCTGATACATTGCAATCATCACCAAGAAGCACGTTATTCTTAATAGAGTCATTAAAAAGCTCTGTGTCGTGTCCAAGATAACTTATTATTCCCGACCTTACATTATCAGCAACACTGCTTAATTCATTTCCATTATACTTAATACTTCCCTTATATGGACATTCGCAAAGGAAGGTCTTTCCAAATGTTGACTTACCGCAGGCAACCGGACCCGTAACGCCTATAATCTCCCCCGGCTCTGCAGTAAAGAAAATATCATTATATACAGTTTTTCCATCTGGATATGTAAAACTTAAGTTTTTTACTTCAAGCTTTCCTGATGTCTGATTTTTACAATCTGTATCTTTATCCTGAATAACCATAAGCGATTTAATACGTTTCCACGAAACCTGTGCCTTATGAACTGCATTAAACAGCTTTGCCGCCTTTGAAGACTTATCCGATAACTTTATAAAACAGGCAAGGAATGTCGTAAATGCCGCGATATCCCAGCTTTTCCACCCCGTTCCAAGTACATTTTTACTGCCGAAATATAATATAAATATTATACCTGTCATTGATATAATCCTGTATAAGGGTGTCATTGAAGAATTCCATATATTTGCCATGATAGCAGCTTTCTCATATGATGAAAGATTATCTTCGTATGCAATTCTTCTGTCCTCTTCCCTTCCGTATACCCTGTAAGTTATGGCATTAGAAGCTCTGTCTAGTGTGGCATTGCTTAATATTCCTGACTGTCTTTTATATTCTGCACCTGTTCTCTGTACGATAATCTTCATCTTTTCTGCAAGCAGATAAGATATCGGTAGAAATATCATTGCAATGAGTGCCAGCCTTACATCATATACAAGCAGCATTCCTGCATATGCAGCCAGTGCTACTCCTGTATCAAACACCTCTGTTGTGAACTTTCTCATGCCCTCAGCACAATCATCAACATCAAGGATTGCCTTTGTCATAATATCGCCCATACCTTCACTTTCAAGTTCTGTCTTGCTCTTTAACACAAGCGTCCCATACAATATCTTCTTCATTCTTCTGTTGACATTATTCGCAAATCTTCTCACATAGAAACGCTTTATATATCTTGATATCTGAACAACTGCAATAGATACAATATATGACACTACAAGTATAAACATATCCTTGTATACAGCATTTTGGCTTAATATATCTATAAGACATCCTGTCATCTTACCCTCAAACCAAGGGCCAAACAAAAGTCCAAAGTTATATATAAGACCTGAAACTGTTATTATAAGCAGTACCTTCCACTCTTCTTTAAAATATGATAGTATTCTGTCGGCTGCAAATTTCTTGTTTGCGGTCACTTTTTTGTTATCTGAAGGATTTGCCCCATTATTTCCTAATTTAAAATCCAATCTCATCTGGTGCCACAGGACATTTCCATGAGTGGATTTATCTGTTATCCCCTCATCAATGAATCCAAACTTGGAATAATATGGAACAAGGCTTTCTTTACAAGTTAATACAAGCCCTTTCCGGTTCTGTTTTCTGGCATCTAAGATAGCCTTCTTAATCAGCTCTTTCGCACATCCACATCTGCGATATTCAGGAAGAGTATTTACACCAAAAATCATCTGCCATGCACCATTCTCATTATGCATTGATGCATTTTCATACATCTCATCTGTAAGATCAGCCTCATCCGTAACAAAACCATCTACAAACGCAATGAGTTTACCCTCATCAAACATAAGCCAGAAATGATTTCCATAATATTTTATTCTCTGCTCAAATTCTTCTTTAGTTGCTGCCTCTAAAACAGGAAAACACTCGGATTCGACCGATGCAATATCGTCTAAATCAGCCATTGTTGCATATCTTATATTCACAATCGTTCCTTCTTTACTATGATTTTTTCATTATAGCTTCCTATAAGGCAGATAATGCTCATTATATGTGCATATCTAATACTTTCTACTCAATCACATACTCATACATTCTAAACTGCCTGTTTCCAACCACCTCATAAAATATGTTTTCAGTACTTACATATTTAAAGCCAGCTCTGATATATAACTTGTCAGCTAGTGTGTTCTTATCTATTACATCAAGGTGAATGGCTTCAATGTTTTCCAACTTAGCATATGATATTAAGTTTTTTACAAATTGAGTAGCAAGACCCATACCGCGGTACTCATATCGCACTGCGAGAGCATGGATTATCCATACATTATTATCTCTTTCATTTACTTTCCACGCTACCTTTTTATACTCTTTATTAGAATTACTGTTAACTATGGCACATGCCTTAATTATTCCTTCATCTCTTAATACGAACAACTCTTTCTTAACAATACCAGCCATTAAAAAATCTGCTGAAGGATGTACACCCTTTTCCCAGTCAGGAAAAGAAGGTTCTTCTTTGCTTTTATCTATTAAATCCCAATAGAGATTTTCTATCTCATTAAAATCCTCCAGGCATGCTAATTCAAAATTCATATATCTGTCTCCTAATTTTTATTTAACTCCAGCTCTTCCAGACATCCGGCTGGTATCCAAGTGTTGATACTTTTCCACTAGTCTCTCAAAAGAGGCTTCAAAGTTTAAATCATCCTTATCACTTCTTTTTCTTGGACCTTTCATGTGGTTTTTACTGCTTGCCCGCCTTGCCTTCTTACTTATATGTCTTTCCATTAACATAAGATCAATATTTTCATTTGTATACCATTTCCCGGACTGATGAATGGCATATGCACCCTTACTTAATGCCATGGCAGCAACACCATAATCCTGCGTAACTACTAAATCTCCTTTTTCACAAAGGCTTATTAACTTAAAATCAACCGCATCAGCTCCGGCACCCACATATACCACTTCTGAATAGTCTGATGTAAGATAATGATTAGTATCACACAAAAGCGTTACGGCAATATTATGACTCTTAGCTATTCTTTCAACTATCCCTATCACAGGACATGCATCAGCATCTACATATATATGCATACTCTTATCTCTTTCATTTACAATCAATTGTTATATACATTTAGGAACTGTCTCTATTTCATTCCCACAGATAACTTATACCAGCGTTTTATGTATGGATCATCAAAAAGCTCAAGGTCGTTTTCTGTAAGTCTCACGAAAAGCCCTGTAAGCCCGTCATACTCATTAATGTCTCCTGTAGGATACAGTTTCCAGTTTAGCTGCTCTAATGTCCAGTTACTCTTAACTGAATTGTGAAGCATAGACGTTGTCGCATAATTAGACGGGTTATCCTCTCCTCCAATGGCAATAGGAATGATGTGGTCAATTGTTGGGACCAGTTCCCAGTAGGCACTGTGACATTCTTCCATCTTCCAATGGCTCTGATATGGAAATGCATCCGGCATGTAATATGATAACACCTTTAACAATCCCGGATTAACAAGCTTTTCCCCGGTATATCTGTCTATAAATCCGTCTCTTACAAACTGCTCATACTTTTCCTTATCTGTATAGCTTCTTCCCTCCGGTTTTAACTTCTTAAATGGATATTCCTTATTTATAAGATTCTTTGCCGATTCGATATTACCTGTGAGAATACTCTTAGCACTTTGTTTGATTGTTGTAATCTTATCCATAAAAACGCACCTGCTTTCCTTTATCAGTTTTATAAACAGGAATTGAGATTTCATGTATTCCAAGGGATTTAATAATTGTTATATTTTATTATCAAATATCTCTCAAGCCTTTGAAAACACTAAGTTTGGCGCAGGTGAGCTTTCCCTTATTGTTTCCCTTGTGTTATATCGTCCCACCAGTGTTTACGAACTCTGATAAGGGCAAATACAAGGGCAAAAAAACTGATAACACATTATAGCACAAAATGAAAATGACATGGTGAACTGATTGAAACGCTTCTGATTTTTGTAAGAAATGATTGATTGAATGATAAGGAGATTTGATACAATGAGAACAATATTTGCAGAATACAATCCACAACGTAATAGTGTTGATGTTTATACCTCTGCGAGCTATATGCTCCGCATTGACTGTTGGGAAGCAGAAAAGAATTTAAAAACTACGCCTGGCTCAGATTGTGCATTAAATGCACTTGCAATTGATGAACCGCTTGAATATGTACGATTATATCTGGATGGGAATATGCAGATGTGGGTAGATGCGGAAGATTCATTGGAAATCTTTTAAAATAATCCAAACTTACGTCAGCTACCACATACATGTAAGTTGTCATCTGTTTGTGTAATCACTAAAAACATTGACTTTAAAAATCAAAGCCGCCGTTATATAAATACATGAAATTGAATCTGCTTTGCGACGGCTTTTTCTTTTACCATTTGTAAAAATAGAAATAATCAATATAGTTCAGGCACTTTTCTTTTAAAGATAAGTAGTGTAGCAATGACGGTAACAATAGCAACTAAGATAACTTGCATTATGGACTCCTGATTGGTTGTGTTTTTGGTGATAATAACTTGCCGTAACACAATAACAATCAAAGAAGTAACGATTGTTGCAGGAACAGATTTTCTGATCATGCCAATAATAAATGACCACAGAGACAGCACCATACATATAATCACAGTGGTTATTGCCATTGGTATCCATGTTCGGAGCATTGATGGTTGAAATGTTCCCTCCAGCATATTAAAGGATTTATCCGCAAATATAATATAACTGCTACAACAGATATATCCAATCGTCATTGAAATCGCTGTATAAACCATGATTATAGTTAATTTGCTGGCAATCAATTTTATTCTGTTTAAAGGATAAGAAAACATAATCGTAATTGTTCGATGATTATATTCTCCAATAACCAGCTTTGCCGTTAAGACCGACGAGTACACAAGAAAAATGAATGACATCAATAAGCCAATGACAAGGTATGTGCTTTCAAATGTGTCTTTGACCTGTTTGGGGTCTGTCATGCTATCCCATAAAGATATTGTAATGAAAAGGATGCTGAAAAGAATTGCGGCAAACATAAAGATAATATTTTGTGCAATACCAAATTTTTTCAGTTCCAGTTTGATCAAATGTGTCATCTCATTTTTCCTTGTATGATAATTAGGAAGTTAATTATCACACGTTTCCTTTCTTTTAATATCGTGGTTCAATACATTCAGATACTGTGGACTTTTGATTATTTCCCTGTAGCTCTGACTACTCTAAGGAGTGTATTGCCGCTACCTTTATCTGAATTGTTTATAGCTGGATGTTGCCGGAGTAATCCGAGTACTTATTTCCATCAAGTCTACGATGATAATCGCTGGTGGATATCACGGTATCAGACTTTAGAAAGGGAGGTACAACCTCATGATTTATGTAGGCATTGATATTGCCAAACTAAACCATTTCGCCTCAGCCATTTCTTCTGATGGTGAAATCATAATCGAGCCGTTCAAATTTACAAATGACAATGATGGCTTCCAACTGCTGATCTCGAAACTCGAATCATTCGATAAGAACAGTCTCATCATTGGTCTTGAATCGACGGCACACTACGGCGACAACCTTGTTCGATACCTTGTTGCCGGTAATTACAAAGTGTGTGTGTTGAACCCCATCAAGACTTCTACTATGCGTAAGAATAACGTGCGCAAAACGAAGACTGACAAAGTCGACACATACATCATTTGTAAAACTCTCATGATGCAAGATTCCCTCAGATTTGTGACCTTCTATGATCTCGATCTGATGGACCTCAAGGCTCTTGGCCGTTTCCGCCAAAAGACCATTAAGCAGCGAACCCGTTTAAAGATTCAGCTGACTTCTTATGTGGACGAGGTATTCCCTGAATTGCAGTATTTCTTCAAATCAGGTCTGCATCAAAAATCTGTCTACGCTCTCCTTAAGGAGGCTCCTACACCGGAAGCTATAGCTTCTATGCACATGACTCATCTGGCTCATTTACTCAAGGTGAACTCCCACGGACACTTTGATAAAGAAATGGCTCAGCAGTTAAGAGTTCTCGCACAGAAGTCTGTCGGTGCTAGCGACAGTGCTCTATCTATTCAGATAACTCACACCATTGCACAGATCGAGTTACTGGATAGCCAGTTAGAAAGAGTTGAAGCTGAGATGACTGATATCATGAAATTCAATGATTCTGTCATCATGACCATTCCGGGTATCGGATACATCAACGGCGGAATGATACTTGGTGAAATCGGTGATATTCATCGTTTCTCCAGCTCCAACAAGCTGCTTGCATATGCAGGTCTGGATCCTTCTGTTTACCAGTCCGGAAACTTCCAGGCTAAGAAAACCAGAATGTCTAAGCGTGGTTCCAAAGTACTCAGATATACACTTATTAACGCAGCTCACAATGTTGTAAAAAACAACGCCACCTTCAAGGCTTACTACGATGCCAAAATGGCGGAAGGCCGGACTCACTATAATGCCCTTGGGCACTGTGCCGGCAAACTTGTCAGAGTCATCTGGAAGATGCTTACTGACGAAGTAGAATTTAATCTCGAATAAGAGGTCTGTATACCAATATCGATAGATTTTGAAAAGCACACTTATGGGAGTCTTATTAAGGTTACCCTTTTTTACCACCGATAGTGAATACGAATTTCCAGCTAATTTATGCTTGACTTTTCATAGCTGGTCTCCTCTGTAAGCTGGAAAAAGAAATCTTCCAGTGTGTCTTGCTTGCGTCCCATGCTCTCCAAACCAATCCCGTTCTCAATGATGGCTTTTGACAGAGCTTTACCTGAAATATCAGAATCATAAATGTGGATAAATTCTTTATCTAATACACTAAAATTCGTGATTCTCATGTTTTCAAGCAGTGCAGCAACACGAGTCACATCGTCAACCTGCAAGCTGATATAATCTGTTTGATGCTTATGGATTTCTTCGATAGGTAATTCTGTTAAGAGTTTTCCGTGTTGAATAATTCCAATCGTATCAGCAAGAAGATCCACTTCGGATAGAATGTGGCTGGATATAAAAATAGTTGTTCCATCTTCTTGATTTAGCCGTTGAAAAAGGGTTCGCATTTCACGAATACCCTCAGGGTCTAAAGCATTGATCGGTTCGTCTAAAATCAAAAATTCTGGCTTTGCCAGAATAGCTCTTGCAATAGCAAGTCGTTGTTTCATACCCAACGAGTAATGACAAACTTGTTTTTTCTCGACATTCTGCAAGTCCACCAAATGCAAAACCTCATCGATTCGTTCCTTGTTGGGAAATCCCATATACTCACAGTGCAGCTCTAAGTTTTGTCTGGCAGTCATTTTATCGTAAAAGTATGGATTCTCAATAATAGAACCAACCTTTTTGAATATTTCATAACTGTGACTGGTAACTTTTTCGCCTAAAAGCTGAACCTCTCCAGCATCTGGCTGGATAAGACTCAAAATCATTTTCATAACCGTGCTTTTTCCTGCGCCGTTTGGACCAACAAAGCCATATATTGCCCCTTTAGATATATGCATATTTACATCGTCTACAACAATATTATCTTTGTAGGCTTTTCGCAAACCTACGGTTTCCATAATATAATCCATTTTGTGTGCCTCCTTTATAGCTGCCATTATACAAAATGGACTTCTCTTTTCTCTGTCATAAATCTAACGATTTTCTAACTTTTTCAAGATGATTGAGAAAATAGTTTGCTCATTTTGTACACTATAAACTTCTAAGTCTGCCCCAATTTGTTCAGCAAGACATTTTGAAATTGAAAGCCCCAAACCACTGCCGGAAGTTTTTCGGGCTGTTGTATAATTCCTTTCAAAGATCTGTTTTTGCTGCTGTGGTGATATCCCATCTCCTCGATCTTCTATTTCAATAATGTTTTTTCCATTTGATGTGATGAGCCTTAAAGAAATATACTTACCATCACCACCATGTCGGATGGCATTGTCTATCAGATTTTTTAAAATGCGTTGTAACGCCTCGTTATCTGTATAGGCAAAAATCGGTGTATCCGGTATCTGAATATTGACTTCAAATTGTTTCTGTTCAAGAAGGTCATAGTAGTCCAAAATTGTATCTTGGCAAATCCTTGATATATTTTCCTTTTTCATTTTAATAGAAAAATCTCCAGAAGTTATTTTAGACATTGTAAAATAGTCGTTAATTGTTGAGATTAAATCATCAGCCTTTTGGTCTATTTTAACAGCCATAGCATGAACATTTTCAGATGCAGAGTAAGTGTTTGTTATATTGGAAAGCATTTCACTATTTCCTTTTAGAACAGTGAGTGGAGTTCGGATGTCGTGAGAGATGTTTGTAAGGACTTTCGCCATTGCCTGTTTACTCTGCTCAAATTGTGACTTTTTTGTATAAAAATCCTGAAGCAGCTTATTAAGTGCAGCGCTTAATTTCTTGATACTATCATTATCTGTAGGTATAAGTACAAAGCCATTTTCAGAAATGACAGAAATAGTATCAAGCCTACTTGTAATATAATCAATTTCTCGTACTAATTTTTTATGCTGTATCTGTTGCCAGATCAATATAAAAACCATAACAAATGAAAGAACCACAAATAAAATCATCATCTATTTCTCCTCCATCTTATATCCAATGCCCCATAAAGTTTTAACATAGGCTGTACTGTCTTCTGCATTGCTCTTCAATTTCAAGCGAAGACGATTGATGTGTGTATTCAACACATTTTCATTTCCAAAATATGGTTCTTTCCAAATCAGTTCATATAGCCTTTCCTTTGAATAAGCCTGCCCCGGATGGCTTGCTAAAATGTATAAAATTTGAAATTCAATTGGCGTTAAATCTATGGTTACTCCTTTGCGCTGAACCATGTGACTATGAGGGTCGATTTCTATATCTTTAATTTTGATAATTGAATTATTCGGTAACGCCTGGTAGGTTCTTGCTCGTCTGATGTTAGCCTTTATTCTAGCAGTAAGCTCAATGAGTGAAAAAGGTTTTACCACATAATCATCAGCACCCAAATTCAATCCTAATGATTTGTCTATATCATTGTCTTTAGCAGTAATAATAATAATTGGTATCTTGCTGACTTTACGAATTATCTTAATAATCTCCATCCCGCTTATATCCGGTAACATAAGATCAATAAGCGCAAGCGCATATTCATCATAGCTTGTAATTTTCTGGATAGCTGACATACCATCATTAAAAGCTGTCACTTCAAATTCTCCTGATAAATAATCGTTTATCATTCCTCTTATTTCTTTATCATCTTCAATCAATATTATCTTGTTTTCTATCATGATTACTCCTTGATTTTTTATTCTTCCGTCAATAGGTTTTTCTGCATCTTTTTTTCTCAACCAAATGGTTGTCTTTTTTACTTCTACCAAAACATTATAGTTCCCTTGCTCGGACAAAACAAGTTATCCACTTTCATTCATTCACAGAATCTGTATATCGACATAATCAGTCTTTTTATCTTGCATCATGAAATGACCAATTATGCCGATTTATTGTTTAACAGTTTTAGGCATGGTATAGTATGTTTTAGTAATATCCCCTTGTTTCCCGCCAGCCTTTCACATACCATCTTATCACGACATATATTACCTGTACCAATAACAATAGAAACAGTAGATTGACTGGTAATATTGTCCTTATCCAATCTGCGAAATAGATTGCTATTGCCATACTTACGAGTATCACCATTATGGTAATCATATCCCAACAGTATTTCTTATATAGCCCTGCAATCTTTATTTCGATGAATGCCAAAAGTATTCCCACACCCACCAGACATCCACCGGAAATCAGTATTCTTATCATCCAGTATATAATTCCGACAACGACAGGATTGGATATTCCATTGCTAACCTGTGCCACATTCTTCCCTGCCAGTATAGTCAATCCTGCAATGTTCTGTATAAAAGTGGCGATTGTATCAAAGAATACCACGCAATCAGAAATAAATATTTTTGACCGTATCATCTGAAAAAGAGTAGTTGATACGGAATACCATATCAGCAGAAACATCAATGCTTCATATATAGCTGTTTTTGCTTTATATCTGCCTGCCAGTTTTTCTCTCTGTGTATCATACCTTTCCTTAGCTTTCAGATAAGCTGTCTGTTTACAATTCCCGCACTTTTGATAGAGCACCGGCTTTTCAACCGGTATCTCTACTTTTTTCTGATGGGAGAGTGCATAATCCCGTTCCTGTTCTGCCTGTCTCTGCTTATCTCGACATTCCTCTATCATGGCTTGGGCGGTGTGCGTTTTCTTTTTCTCGCTCTGCAATAATTCTTTTGTTTTCCTCAAGTCGTTCTTTAAGGCTTGAATGTTCCCTGCTCTGTTCTCGCTGTTTAACCTCTCGTTCAAGGTCAGCGATTCGTCGAGCTGCACTTTCAGTTTCCTGATAGTCCGGTCTTTCTGGTCGAGTTCTTCCTGCATCTGCTCCGTCAGCATTAGCAGTTCTTCCAGTTGATCGTCGTTCTTTGAGTTTCTTAATTCGTTCATCAATCAACCTTCCTTTCTCTAATTGCTGTTCAAGTTCAGTAATTCGCTGTTCTGTTTCTGCAATAGCCGGTTCTCGCTGTTCAATTTCTGTGCCAATTCCTGCCATTGCTGATTTTCGTCTGTGAGTTTCTGTATCTGGTCTGTCTTTTCTTCCAGAAGCATCAACAGTCCTTCTGTATCCGGTAAGATTTGTAGCAGCTCTGACAATTCTTTCTCTAATTGCTGCAATCGTTCTTCCTGCTCCTGAAAGCACATCAGCTTCTCGTCCTTTTCCTGTATCTCCTGAAGCATCTCTGCCATGATATTCTGCTGTTCCTCTATCTGTGTAATCATTGCTTCCATCATGGGAATTACTTCTTTGCTTTCTTCTAATGTCATTCAACCACTCCTTCCATATTGACAATGCACCGGATACCTTACCAAAGGTTGTGATTACCTTTTGCAGTAGTGCATTTTGTTTTTTAATCATCTGGTTTTCCTCTACCTTCCATGAACCATTCCATATCTGTCCGGTGAGATATTTTTCCTCAATCTTTCTTGCATCCGCACCCTCATGAATCGTAGGGACTTTTAATTTGCCCTGTCGTTCATAAGAGCGGTGGTCAATCTGATTGTCTATGGATAAATGCTGGTTACACATCTTAGCCCATTCGCTTCGCCATATCTCACAATTCTTTGGATTGTTCCATCCGGTAGCATCGGTCAGAACCCGTTTCCATTGTTTTCTGTTTCTTGCCCCGACTTTCTGTACTCCGTTTTCATCAAGTACCGGAATACGGATTCCATGCCGGTCAGGGTTTTTCTTATCCTGCCACCAGTCCGGGTGGGATTCATCAACTACGATATTTCCGTCAGTATCTCTGACAAAATCCCAGTCCTTGACTTCTTTGTTGCCCCATGAATGGTTCGGATTGAATGGTCGCATGGTTACAAGTAAATGCACATGTGGGTTCCCGTCGCCCTTATCGTGTATGCTCCAGTCGGCACACATTCCCTTATCTACGAAAGTTTTTTGAATATATTCGGTTGTATAATCAATCTGTTCCTGTCTGCTCCATTCTTTCGGCAGGGAAAATTCAAATGAGCGTCCAAGCTGTGCATCTGCATTTTTTTCTATCTTCAATACCTCATTCCATAGACGCTGTTTCTGAAATGTGATTTTAAACTTTTCCAGTGCGGCATCTTTATCATCCGCTCTTTTATAACGGATAGACTGTTGAAACCTTTTTATATTTTCTTCCGGTACATGCAGCCATTCAGGAGGTGCATTTTCGCACATCATCAGACTGGTGTAGACGACTTCCTTTTTGGAAGTATAGTAACTGATTCTGCCTGTTTCCTCATTCTTCATCACATCTCCATTAAGATATGCCGATGCGGATATGACAGATTTTCCTTTACTGCGCCCGACAATCTTTACTGTAAAGTGAAATATCGCCATGATACGATTCCCCCTTTCTGCCGTATCCGGCATTGATTTCCGACAGCATCTTCTTCTGGTTTGGCAGAAGTGAAGCTGTCGGAACGCCCTCTGCGCAAGAGTGCCCCCTGCGGCATGAGCAGGTCTGGCTGAAAGCCCCGCCGACGGAACGAGCCCGGCAAGCGTAAGCGCAGACCGGTTGCCACTTGTGGCAAACTTATAAGGACGACCTCTGGTTGTCCATAAGTGCGCCCTTCATTCAAAGGCAATGAAGGGAATGGAAAAACCACTCCCTCCGCCATTACACTTCCTCCATATCTGTAAGTGGCTCTTTCTGCATCGCCTTTGAGAAAAACTTTCCGTTTGTTTCCTGCCTTTTTAAGAATCCTATCAACTTTGGTAAATCTTCCTCCTCAATCGGACAGCCAAGAACCGATTCCACTGCGCCACCAATCTGACAGAGCCTGTGGGTTCGTTTTTTACTTTCCTCTGCTTTCTTTCTCTTTTCCAGTTCCTTCCGCTGTGCTATGAGCTTTTTTGTAGCTTCAATGCTTTCCTGTTCCTTTTTCTCTAATGCAAGTATTCTTTCTTCATAAGTCTTTGTTGATTTCGCCATATCGTCTTCATCCTTTCTTTTTCCGATAAACAACAGTTCCCGGTTGCATATCAGGAGAAGCACATGGTATAATCCTCTTGCGTGTAGGTATATCATGGCTTCGGTCTGATAGAACCTTTGGCGGTTTCGTAGGAAGCCGCCTTTTTAAGTTGCCACATTTCTTGTGACAGCTTTTACATTTCCTTTATCCCTCAGATCTCGCCCCTCGTTGGCTTCCATGAACTTTTCCAGAATGTCAGTTTTAATAAGGACTTTTCTTCCGACTTTTAATACCGGAAGCTTCTTCCATTCAACCAGCTTTCTCAAAGTGTTTCTGCCAATTCCTGTATAGTCGGCTGCTTCCTCGATGGATAATGCAATCTTTCTTTCCGTCATCTTGTCACCTCCTGTTAAATTGCATTATGCAATTTTTGTTGTGCTGTTAGTATAGCGGTTTTATATTGCGTTGTCAAGCGTTATGAAATTTTAAAAATAATCATTAAATTGCATATTGCAATTATGTGAGGTACATGCTATAATTCATACATACCGAAAAAGGAGGCAATCAGCATGAAAGATAAAGAACTACGCAAGCTGATAGGTAGCAGGGCAAAACAGCGTCGTCTGGAATTAAATCTGACACAGCCTTATGTTGCAGAGAAGATGGGAGTTACCGCTTCCACAATCCTTCGTTATGAGAATGGTTCGATTGACAATACCAAAAAGATGGTGCTGGAAGGTCTTTCGGAAGCACTTCATGTATCTATTGAATGGCTCAAGGGGGAAACCGATGAATACGAAACCGATATTACGGATAAGAAAGAATTACAGATTCGTGATGCAATGGGCGATATTCTCAAACAGTTACCTCTCGACCTTAGTAAAAAGGAAGATGCTTTTTCCAAAGATTTACTGCTGTTGATGTTAAAGCAATATAACCTGTTTCTGGAATCATTCCAGTTTGCCTGCAAGAATTACAAGGGCAGCACAAATGAAGCTGATATTGCAAAAGTAATGGGGTTTGAATCGAATGATGAATATAACGAGATTATGTTTCTCCGGGAGATCACCCATACTGTTAATGCTTTTAATGACATGGCAGATATTGTAAGGCTCTATTCCAAGAAACCGGAAATGGCAGAACAAAGGCTTGAAAATCTTTTATCAGAAGTTTTGTATGAGGATTCCGATTCGGTATAGAACGACAACCGGAGTTATGATACAATGAGCACGAGCGAGTCAGGCTGTTTACAGATTTGACGAGCGGCGAATTGGCTTATGGACTTGTCCATAAGATGCCTACACGCAAGAAGCATTTCATCAGTTCCGATTGTCTGATATCGAAAGGAGACACACGATTATGGCAAAAGGATCTGTAAGAAAAAAAGGAAAGAAATGGTACTACCGCTTCTATGTAGAAGATGCAAGCGGCAATCTGGTTCAGAAAGAATACGCTGGAACAGAAAGCAAAAGTGAAACGGAAAAACTGCTCCGTCAGGCAATGGACGATTACGAAAGCAAGAAATTCATTGCAAAGTCGGAAAATATTACAGTTGGAGAATTACTTGATATATGGGCAGAGGAAGAATTAAAGACCGGTACTCTCAGTAATGGAACAGTCCAGAATTACCTCGGTGCTATTACCAACATCAAGAAGCATCCAATTTCAGAGAGAAAGTTGAAAAATGTAACATCTGAGCATTTACAAGCCTTCTTCAATCTGCTTTCCTTTGGTGGCACTTATCCAGATGGTTCAGAAAGAAAAGGTTACAGCAAAGATTACATTCGTTCTTTCTCGGCAGTATTACAGCAGTCATTCCGGTTTGCAGTATCCCCAAAGCAATATATCACTTTCAATCCGATGCAGTATATTAAGCTGAAATACCAGACGGATGAGGTTGACCTGTTTTCTGATGATGACATGGATGGCGATATACAGCCAATTCCACGAGAGGATTATGAAAGACTGATTGAATTTCTACAGGATTACAATCCACCGGCAATACTTCCAATCCAGATAGCTTATTATGCAGGACTTCGTATCGGTGAAGCCTGTGGTCTGGCATGGCAGGATGTAAATCTTGAAGAACAGTGCCTTACGATCAGACGAAGTATCCGATATGATGGTTCAAGGCACAAGAATATCATCGGACCAACCAAACGAAAAAAGGTAAGGATTGTTGATTTTGGAGATACACTGGCAGAGATTCTTCGCAATGCCCGAAAGGAACAACTTAAAAACCGAATGCAGTACGGAGAACTTTACCACAAAAACTACTACAGAGAAGTAAAAGACAAAAACAGAGTTTACTATGAGTTCTATCATCTGGACGGAACAGAGAATGTTCCAGAAGATTATAAGGAAATATCCTTTGTCTGCTTAAGACCGGATGGAAGTTTGGAACTGCCAAGCACGTTAGGAATTGTTTGCAGGAAGATTGCTCAGAAACTGGATGGATTTGAAGGATTTCATTTTCACCAGTTGCGACACACCTACACAAGCAACCTTCTGGCAAATGGAGCAGCTCCGAAAGATGTACAGGAACTGTTAGGACACTCAGATGTCAGTACCACAATGAATGTCTACGCCCATTCCACAAGAAAAGCCAAGCGGGAATCCGCAAAGTTACTTGATAAAGTGGCAGGCAACGACTAAATAAAACTTTCCCTTATTTCCCTTACGATTATCTCATAAGGGCAAAAATAAGGGAAAATACATATCATTTCACTAATGAATGGGCTGAAAAGCCTGTAAAATAGGGAAAGTTAGAAAGATATTTCGGCAAACTTGAAATTGTCGATTTCTTTACATCGATAAAGTTCAATTTATCTCTCGATTCATAATTTTCTCTTCAAGTAAATTACCCACATGCTGTGTTTCAAAAAACATTTCTTTATTTATAACAACAATTATAATTGCCGCAATAACAACAAAAATAGTTTGTATACATTTTGTTTCAGGAGTCATGTTTATCTTTTCCTGCATAATATTTATAAACAAATGAAAAATAATTGTTGCAAGCATACTTCTGTTATTCTTTACATATACCCATGTCTGAAGGAAATCAAGTGGTATCACGCTAAGAAGAAAGTTAATCACATACATGATTCCCATCTCTTTAAGTCCATACTGGTACGTTCCAGGTATCCAGAATAATGGCAAATGCCACAAAGACCAGATACATCCAAAGATGATAGACTCCTTAAACCAGCTGTTGTATGCACCAACAGCATCCTCTCCATAACCTCTCCAACCTAACTCCTCTATGCAGGATGCCAACAAAATTGTAAGAAATGCAGACGTACCACCTATAGAAAATGAAAAGTCTTCTGTAAATGAAAACTGATTTATACTGCCGCCAAATAATACTGATGTACCGATTGAAGCCGTCACTATCACAGCAAATATCAGCACTGCAATTAATATATATTTAGGTTTTATTCTATAAAACCCAATCAGCTTCTTCTTAAAGTCATTAATGAGTGCTTTATTCTTAGATGTAAATACAGTTACTACGGCAACTACGGCAGGTGAAACCAAGCCAAGAAACATTCCAAGATAAAGCCCTGTCCCTTCATTAAGTAAAATTGCAAATAGCCACCAGAACCAAGTGCAGGCAAATGTAATCAAATAGAATCTGACCGGTCGATATATATACTTTTCCATGACTACACCTCAGCCTCTACAATCACAAGCTCACTCTTTATACCATTGAGCTCGATGTAATTGTCTGCTTCGGCATCTGAAAAGTCATCAACCTTTTTGCCCTGTCTCTCATAATAAATATGAGTTGCTATTCCCTTTTTTGTGCTTCTAAATCTATAATCTGCAGGAATTGTAAGTCTTGATGTTGCTGACAACTGATTAATCTCAATCGCACCCTCATGTGATAAAACACTGATCTGCATATCAAGATTTGAATCTATCTCAATTTCACTTTTATTTCCCTGAAGGGTAACTTCGCTAATTTTGCCATTTACCTCAATATGTTCATTTTCTATGTCAGTAATATTCAGTGTCCTTGCATTAACTGATAACTCGATTTTTCCAATATATTTTACTGGAATAAAAATAGTAATGACCAAACTCTCCTTTGCATCTGCTTCACTGGCTTCATTAAATCTGTTAAGATCAATATCGATTCGGTTTTTTATATCATCAATCTTAACTTTATAATCTGCCAGAAGATTCTTATAGACATTTGAAAACATTGCGACTTCAATTTTTTCTCCATGATATGCCTTTAAATCTACAGCATATGCTCCACCAAGCTTGATATCAAAATTCTTCTTACCATCAATATCGTATTCAGTACGACTTTCATAGATGTAATTAGACTGCTTTTTCTCTGATTTCTCATTCGAAAGTAATTCATCTACTGATATCTGGAAGAGATCTGCTATTGCCATCAGATTTGCAATATCCGGTGTTCCGGTTCCTGCTCGTGTCAACCCCAGACCAAAAAAAATTGATTTTTTTGTACCCTCAAATATCACTTCCCATTATACCTGCTATTGCAGTATATTGAAAGCAATATTTATACTTGCAGAAGAAAGGAGTGCCACATTTTCTCGGCACTCCAAACTCTGTAACCATCCATCTTACTTGAAAAATGGATCATCTGTATTCCATATAATCTCTATATTGTCCTCTCCATTGATAATCACTTTTTTGATTACTTTCTGGATTTTCTCTCTGTCAAAAGATTCCATATTGATGATACTTTCTAACTGTGTCTCAAACTTACTAGAAGAATTATCTTCTGGTGGTATTTCTGTTTTAAGCTGTTCGATTTCCTGATGCAATTCATCAATCTGCTCCACCATCGCCTTTGAACGCTTGACATACTCTTCTCTTGTGAGCTTGTCATCCTTATAATCAGAATACAACATCATCTTTTTACTGCTGAGGCTCTTCACCTTCTTTTCAAGTGTTGCAATCTTTTCTTCCGGAGATACTTCTTTCGATTTACCAGCTTTCTTTATTCCTTTCTCATCCAGATAAGCTGTTGCATACATATTTACAATTTTCATGATTGTATTTTCAACCTTGGCAATTTCCACCCTGTTGCTTTTGCATGGAGAATTTTCCTCAATTCTAGACGAGGAACAAAGAAGAATGTCACCTTTTACCCTTTTGCTGGGTACCAAGGCTCTGCCACATACCCCACAATAATAAAACGGATTATAGTTTCTCTTACCACGCTTTGGACGAATATATTTTTTTGAATTAGCATGTGCCGTATCAAATAATTTCTGAGTAATAATAGGTTCATGACAATTCTCTATCACAATCCATTCGTCTTTAGGCACATAGGTTGAAGTGTTATTGCTGCCTACCCTCTTCTTTGTTTTATTCCATATCAGTTTTCCAAGATAAACTTCATCGTTTAATATATCGTGGATAGAAGAAGTACTCCACAAGCTTTTCACTTCAACTGCATGGAAAAAGTTTTTGCTTCCTTTTCTCTTCTTATATGCGGATGGTGTATCAATACCGTGAGCATTTAAGTAATTTGCCACTTCTGTTTTTCTTTTGCCCTGTGCGGTCAGTTCAAATATCAGCTTAACCACTTCTGCTGCTTCCGGATCTACAATAATCTTATGCTTATCATTTGGATCTTTGACATATCCATACCTTAACTGACCACTAATGTTCTCCCCATTCAGTATCCTTGTGTGCTTTGCAGAACATATTTTATTGGACAAGTCCCTGCTATAAAGCATATAAATTAAATTCTTAAACGCAACATTCATACCACCGGTGGAACCATCATAGTTATCGCTGTCATAATTGTCATTAACTGCAATAACCCGTACCTGATAAAGTGGAAGTATCTGCTCCAAAAGACTTCCAACTTCAATATAATCCCTTCCGAGTCTGGATAAATCCTTTACAACAATGCATGATATTTTTTCAGCCCGGATATCCTCCATAAGCTTCATATAGCCTGGTCTTTCAAATTTTGTTCCGGTAAATCCATCATCACAGTATTCCTGTACCTTCGTATCCTTAAGCTCCGAATGATTTTCAATATATGCTTTTAACAATTCCCGCTGGCTGGATATACTGTTACTCTCCTCTTTCCGATTTAATGATACATCTTCATCTTCCATAGAAAGGCGAATATACATAGCAGTTATCTTACTCATTCAAATCACCTTCTCTCTTATTTTTTACCTGTAACAGTTCTTCCAGACAATCATCATAAACCAGATTTACGGAAATTCTGCCACCTTCAAACACCTGTACCTTGTCAACAAATGCATCTGCCAGCTCTTTGTTGAGTTTTCTGCATTTCAGATATTTATTGATAAGATTTTCCCAGTCCGCATCAATCTTATAATTCTTTGAATACAAGTTCTGAGATATTAAAAGATTATCTATCTCCTTCTTCAAAGCTTCGCTTTTTAAAAGATACTGCTGTTTTAATGTCAGATATTCACTCTCATTAATCAAATGTTCTGAATAATCTCCATATAACTCAGAGAACTTGCGGTTTACCTTCTCCAGTTCCCTGCGCTGTCTGGTAATGGCTTTTTCATACACATCGTATTTTTTCAGTCCGCTGCTTCTTGCATTTAATTCCCTTATTACTCTTAATGCGTCAATACAGCAACGCATATGATTTGAAATCTGAGCAAAGACAGCTTTGTTGACATCCTCCTGATCAATTTTGTGTCTTGAACATGCCGGATTAATACCATCTGAAAAAGTTCCACAAAAATATACATACGATTTTGTTGTTCTTGGAGAAAGTCTCATTCCCTTGCCACAGTCTCCGCATACAATTTTTCCCTTTAGTAAATTCTTTTCATTAGGTGGGTGTTTTGTAAACTCTTTTGCAAAATAAGCATCCGAGATTTCCTTTACTCTTTCCTGTGCCTTTTCAAATGTCTCTTTGTCAACAAGTGGCTCATGCGTATTTTCAACAATGACCCATTCACTTGGATCTGTTGCATGGAGTGGAATATTATTGTATTTCTCAATTACTACTTTCCCATGCACCGCCGAACCAATGTATGCCTGATTTGTCAGTATTGACTTAACTGTTGTTTTGGTCCATACACCATTGGTTTTTACATTCTGCTGGTAACCAAGAGATTTTAAATACATCAATGGTGACATTATTCCCTGCTCATTCAGATATTTTGCAATTGATGTATATCCTTTGCCCTCCAAAAACAATTTATAAATAAGTCTGACATTTCCAGCAGTTGCTTCATCCACAACAATTCTGTTCTTCTCCGTCTTGGATTTCAGATATCCATACGGAGCAAAACCGCACATATATTCATCCGTAGTCCATTTTCTACGATGTGCAGTTGAAACTTTCTTGGAAATATCCTTTGCATAAAACTCATTTACGATATTTTTCAAAGGCATCATAAGGTCTGTGCCCGGTCTGAACGAGTCAAAATCATCCGTAACAGCAATGAATCTTACATTGAGAAAAGGAAACACTCTTTCAATGTAGTTCCCCATCTCCACATAATTTCTTCCAAGTCTCGATAAATCCTTAACAATAATACAGTTAATTCTTCCTGTTTTTGCATCCTCAAGCATTCGCTTAAAATCCGGTCTTTCAAAATTAGTACCGGTAAAGGAGGCATCATAATATTCCTCTTCAATTACAATATCTTCGTGATCTTTGACATAATTCTTCATAAGTTCCATCTGTGTTTCGATTGTCCCTCTCTCAATGTTCTCTTCCGTTTCATGAGACAGTCTTGCATATAATCCAGCCTTAAAAAGTACCTTCTTCTCTTTATCCGGTAAGGCTGTAGCTTCTAGTGGCATCATATTTTTTCTGCTTTTTCTTGCCATATTACACAGCCTCCCTTCTGCTGATATTTAATTGTCCACCCGGTTCTTTATCTACTTGATAGCCCAGTTTTTCAACCGATTCTAATAACTGCTTATAACAATCATCAAAATCAAATACGATCTCAACCTCTTTATTCTCTGAAACTCTTACTTCACAAATCAGTTTTACAACCACGTCCCTGGTCAGTTCCTTAATATCCTTGTATTCGGTAAAATAATTCATCCAGAGATGCTTATCATCCTTCTCCTCAAGAATTAAAGCAATGTCTCTCTCAATCTGGCGAATTATTTCTTCTCCCTCTTTTGCTTTTTTCAGATATGCCTCATGAAGTTCAAGATATTCTTCTTTAGTAAGAATTCCGTCCTTCATATCTTCATACAGTGAAGTTTTCAGTCTTTTACACTTCTCAACTTCCTCAAGTTTTTTCTGTTTTCTTGCTTCAAGACTTTTTACATCAAGCTGCTGGAAAGGAATTGTTCCAATATAATCAAGTATTTCTTCCAGATTCATTACGTTTTTGATATGAAGCTTTAACATTTCAAGCACCGTATCCTCTAATAACGATACTGATATTGAGTGCTGTGAACACTGCTTTGTCAATTTATGATTAGAGCAGATATAGTAAGCGTATTTCTTATCACCTGCTGTTGTAATTTTTCTTGTCATTGGTGAACCACAGTCTGCACATACTGCAATACCTGAAAGATTATAGACCATATCTGAATCCGGAGATATTCTCGTATCCATTCCCAACAACCTTTGAACAATCTCAAAATCCCTGTCACTAATAATCGGCTCATGATTTTTTTCGATTCTTATCCAGTCAGATTCCGGCTTAACAACCTCCTGCTTCACTTTATGATTTGGTGTCGTTCTTTTGCCTTGAACAAGATTTCCAATGTAAATCTCATTTTCAAGAATCCTGCGGACCGTGACTGAACTCCATACCGATTTTTCATTCTGTAAAAATCCGGTCTGATAACCGCTCCCTGTGCTCTGCTTATATTCCATAGGTGCAAGCACACCCTCATTATTCAACTGTGTTGCTATTGCATCCTGACTCATTCCGTGAAGCTTTAGCCGAAAAATTTCCTTCACAATACCGGCTGCATAAATATCAATAACCAGCTTATGTTTATCATCATCCGATTTTTCATACCCATAGGGAACAAATGCACCGATATACTCACCATTTTTTCTCTTTACATCCAAATGGCTTCGTATCTTTATACTGATATCCCTGCAATATGCATCATTGATCAGGTTTTTAAACGGAATAATAATCTCATCACCCTGTGACTTTCCAGTCACACTGTCATAGTTATCATTGATTGCAATAAACCTTACACCAAGAGCCGGAAATAATCTTTCGATGTATCGACCTGAATCAATATACTCACGTCCAAAACGTGAAAGATCCTTTACCACCACACAATCAATTACTCCTCGCTTAATATCTTCCATCATCGTCTGAAAAGACGGACGGTCAAAATTGGAGCCGGAATAACCATCATCCACATATTCTTTAACTATTCTAATGTCTTTTTTGTCTGCAAGGAAATTTCGGATGAAATCCTTTTGATTTGAAATACTATTACTCTCAGCTTTTGCGCTGGTAGAAACATCGCCATCCTCCTTAGATAATCTAACGTAGATGGCTGCATGATAGATTTTTGAGATTTGTTTACTCATATCGCAACACTCCTTTAAATATTCTACGTCAGATGTACCCAACTAAAATATCAAAGGAAGTTATGCCATATTCATTTAGTCCTTGAACATATCATAGCACAACTCCCTTTCATTTTCCATATGATTCTGAAAAAAGATTCTAAACTGTAAGCAGCATATTCTTGAAAGCTTCTTCTATGGAAACTCCATTATTGGCAAAGCTTACTTTAACTTTCATCTTCCCCACTCTCATCATATAGGGATTTCCAACTTTTCTTATAAACTTCTGCTGTCTCTTTTCAATCGTATCATTCAGATCAGCATGATAAGATGCCATATCGGGCATTTCATTAATCTTGACATCACTAAAATCAGTATCAAGCAATGCTCTGTATTCTTCTGCTGTCATAAAATCTATCCCCCTTTCAGTAAAAATGCCACCCATAAAATACAGGTGGCTATGTAACCCGGAGCAAATGCCCCGGTAATATTTAATTGTACTTTTCATATGCCCCAATCTGGATTTTTACACATTCAGTAATCTTATCAAGTAGTTCCGTATCTGAAATTGAAGCAACTACCCTCTCAATCTGGACATTTACATCAATGGATACAATCTGCTCACATAATGCCATACTGTCAAATACCTCAAAATCTGTGTCAGTAACCTTTACCTTTGCAGCCGGTATTGGACAGTGGGTTGGCAGATATTTCTTTTTCCATGTTTTTGTGGACATGGCTACTGCTGTGACAACCGGTGAATACTGATTTGCCTTGTTATTTGAGATAATAATATAAGGTCTTGTATACTTCTGAATGCTCCCTTTACTTACTGACTCCAGATTTGCAATAACAATATCGCCTCTGTTCAGTTTCATCTATGTCATTCCTCCTGTTCCCTGATATATTCTTCTGCCTCATCCTCTGTCGGACAGGCAACAATCCGTTTCCCATATTCATCAATCACTACTGTTTCGCCCGGAAATATAATCAGTTTTAATTTTCTATTTTCTTCTGTCATATCATTCAAAAGAAATGAGAGCAGGTTCATAGCCCCTGCTCTCTGCATTAATACTGATTCCATGTTCCGCTGCAAGTGTCATTACAGCTTTAATCTCATTAAGTTCCATTGAAATGTCTACCACATCTCTTACTAGCACACAGATAATGGCATCTCTTTCAATATAATATCTTAATCGTTCAACCGCTTTTTTATCTGTATTGAAAACTGTCTCAACAACTTCCATGCCGGACTTTTTTGCATATGCCTCGATACGGTCAGCTGTATCATTTGCATTATTCCTTACAAATATCAGACACTGCTTTTCTTTGGAATCCTGCATATTGCCTCCTATCTGCCGTCCCTGATGTTATGATAGAACTTTGATACCGTATCAAGCACCAGCCCTCTTATATCACTTTCCTGAACAGGCTCTTTGTACATCATCTCATAACACTCTTCAAGTTCTCCATTAATATCCTCCACATAGATATCATATTCGCTGAGTTTTCCAAGTGTATCAATAACGGTCTCATCTGTTGCACCAATCATATCCTTTGAAAGTGTTATGATTGTATTAACATCTTCTTCCATATTTAAACCAATAATGGCATATTTCATCGGAAATGAAACTCCTTCTGTAGAAGCAGGCTCTGAAAGCATAGCTACAATTTCATAGCCATTATCCTGACAATACTTTTCAAGCAACTTCGGCACAAAATGATCTGTAGCCTCTAATCCTGTTTTTGCATAATATATAATTGCTCTTTCCATCTTAAAATCTCCTTATAAATAATATTGATTTGATACTGTGCGCACTTTATCTCCTCACATAAGCTGACTTATCTGTACTCTCCACACCATCACACCTAAACATTTCTTTTCTGTCGGTGACCATAAATCAGTTTGTGTGGGAAGATAAAATACTATCTTCCCGGTTTCTTAACCATCCCCGTATCGGGTAACATATCCTTTGCCAGCCACAAACACTTCGTAGTTTCCTGCCCATCTGGACTTACGAAAGTAGCCACTCTCTGAAAATGCGTTTTGCTGAAATTCAGGTGCACTTATTATCTCATTACCTCCGGCTGCTAACCCGGTAGGCACAACCCTCTGCTCTTATCCTTAAAGGCTCCTGCTGTTACGTTTCTCATAATCGGCTACAGCTCTGAGGATAGTCATCGCACGAAATGGGATTCTGCCACCCTGTCATAGACAAGGCGATATAAGCTCGTGGGATATGCGTGTCCTATTCTGTTTTCAATATTCAACGGTTCTTTTCTCAGAACCTGAACAGAGTATAACTGACACCACGCATCTTCTACAGTAACCGACACTCTTTTGAACTAAGAGTAACACTCCCACCTGTTCCAAATCCTTATAAAAAAAGCCGGACTGCATCATCCAAAATGCAATCCGACTTTTTTATTCTGTCAGAAGTTTCATATTGTCAACGGCATTTAATACCATATTCCGGATAAACTGTACTTCCTTCTCCTTCAGACCAACCAGCAGATCATCGACTTCTGCCTTTCTTTCACACCCACACACAAGATAATCCAACGTTATATGAAACAATTCAGCAATACTAATCAGCGTATCTATTTTTGCTCCATTTACACCAGCTTCAATTTTCCGCAGAGCATCCACTGACAATCCAATCTGCTCGGCAAGCTGCTGTCTTGTCATTCTTCTTGCCGCACGCAACTGTTTTATTCTTTCTCCACTATTAACAATATCGTAGTACACCTTCCACTCTTTTCCGGCACCTTATATATTTGCTTAAGCTGTATTCATTGTACCGTAAGCGAATCTTTTGTCAGAGTGACTAAACCAGCTATTTCAAGTGGAATATTGTACACCTTAATACCAAGAATATAAATATTTGCGGATTAAAAAAAGAGATATTTCCAAACCATTACATTTTGGAAATATCTCTTTACTTAATATCCTCATCCGGCACAAACTCCATGATGTCCTCTATCTTACAATCAAGTATGGAACATAATCTGTTTAGGATTACCGTTTTTACGACCATATTCTTTCGCAATCGCTGTAACTGTGCTTTATCTATTCCATAATCTTTAATTAGTGCATACTGGCTAATATTTTTCTTCTTGAGTGTAATCCATAACCTGTCATATACTATCATTACAAAGACCTCCTCCTTGTATTCTACGCAAGAGTGTCCTATAATGATATGGTGTGTGTATGCACCATACTGTATGTATATGATAGAATAGAAAATAGCCATAATCTGCATAGAAAACAGCTCTCAAGGTTATTATGTAATATAGAACGGATTATCTGTTTTACTTTTATGGTATTCAACCGGGACAATTCAATCACCTGACAATTTGCCCGCAGATACCCTTTTCAGAAAGGATTCACAACAACACTATGAATGATAAAAACACATACTCTGTTGATAAATATTTGAAAATCATTGCCGAAAAAGAAGGAATCACAAAAGAAGAAGTCCAACAGGAAATTGGGTGGGCAGTTTCTATTGCTTTAAAAAGCCCTGATCCACAAATGCAACGCTTCTGGACAGACTTTCCATGTGAAAATGAAACTCCCACCATTGAAGAAATCATATACCATCTCGCTGAAAAATTTGCAAAAGAGTCATAGACAAATGACAGGATAACTACCCGTCTATTCACTCAGATAATCTTCCTGTCCTCTTAATATTTGTTCAATCATATGTAATGCAAATTCTATTTCTCTTTCGTCACACTGATTCATCATAAATGCAAAACGCTCAATGTGTTTTTCTGGGTGCTGCTGGCTCATCAGAACCGTAGGCGATGACTCCAATGCATGAACAATATTCAAATATGTATCAAGACTCATTGCCCTTCTGCCATTTTCAACACTTTTGATAGTATCCAATGATACATCCGCCCGTTCTGCAAGCTCTGCCTGCGTAATTCCAAGCCTTCTTCGTTCTTTTCTGATATTCTCTGCAATAATTTTGTATATGTGCTCTCTTTTCCCCATAGCCCCATCATCCTTTCTGACTTATCGCATTATATCAGAAATTATTATGGGTTTTAGGAAACTGTAATCCTTTGACATTTTCATGTAATACTTTGCATATTCTGTCAAAATCCCTTTAATTTTATGCTATCAGGATGTTTATTATTTATCGCCAACGGAATACCTTTTTGCCAACAGTCCATTTCATACCCTTGCTGTTTTAATTTTTCCAAACACTCTCCCTTAACAATAATATATTCTGGTTTCGCTCTTCCAAAAAATCCTTGATCATACCTGTCAAAATCTTCCGGAACATACTTCATCTCATATTTATCCTCACCCTTAGGCGATAATACCATATGCCCAATACTTTCTTGACAATTCCTTATTAACGATATTGGATAAGAAATTAGGATTCTGTGCTTGAAATGCTTTCAAACTTTCAATAAAAGCAGACTTACTTTCTGTTTTCAAATCCGAAAAAATTGAATCTACTTTTTGATTTTTTACATTTTTTTCAATATACTCATCCGATTTAGCTTCATATTTCTCTACCATATGCGGATTTTTCGTTACAGCATTAGAATACCAATTTGTCAAGTATTTTAAAGTGTTAAGCTGTCTATCAGAATTACTACTTTCTCTACTGATCCTTTGATATTCATCATATGCACCTGAATCCATTGACCTCATCATATCAAGACCATCTGTAGTGTAAACAAGATTACTACCATGTCCTAAATAATTTCCTTTTTTTACCCCGTAATCCATATTTCCATCTGCATTCATCTTTCCGGCACTTGCCAGCTTTGCTATAGATTCCATTGCATCCAAAAAGGAACTTTTTTTATCTTCTGATATAAAATTATTTGCAGCATATTCCGCTTTTTTCATTCCTAATGATATATTAGCCTGACGCTCCTCCTCACTCACAGAGCTGCCATTTCCAATAAGAAAATTTTCGCGGATAATATCATATACAAATCCCTGTTCCTCTTTGCTACAATTTTCAAGAGAAGACGATATCGTCTTGTCAACATCATACATTCCTGAATATGCTGGTAAATCATCTGCACTTTTATCCACTTGAACAATATTCTGCTCAAATTCGTTTTTCTCTTTTAGCTGTATTGCTCTTTTACCTTTTGCACTTATTTCCAGAATAACCGCATCATCTTTTTCCTTAGAAATATCAATTTTCTCTTTTCCATTCCAGTGATTATTACCATACGGAGTGATCACGCTGTCCTGATAATGTTGGGTAGCTATCTTCATTTTAACCCTCCTGTATTTTGCATAATAGGTTGACACACCAAATCGTGTGACAACCTATTTTTATATTTTCTTAGTTACAATTTACACATTAAAACGGATGATACATAGTATATGCCAAATGGAAAATAGTCTCTGAAGCACTTATGCTACTATCATCACTTGGCGATACAGAAACTCCACATATATCAAAATAATGAGTGGATGTTGAACCATAATACGAATATACACCAATTCCAGGTGGTAAAGAAATATCAATTTCAAATTTACCACTTGAGTCTGTAGTACCTGTACCTCGCCTTATTGCATTCGCAGAGGTATTATTAGCCTCCCATGCCGGACTATAATATAATCCGTTAATCTGCTCTCCCCCAACTGCATACGTTACACCCGTCGAACTGTCTGTTGCTGTCAGCACTCCATAAACAGTTAATGTTCCAGATCCCTGCGTTCTGAAATGTGCTCCATATCCAGGATAATTAACAACCTTATTTAACCCTTCTGAACCTTTAAGATCAGTTATAACAATACCTGTAGCCTTCAAAATAGGAGTAATAGACAATTTATAATTCTGAATGTCCAAATCATCAAAATTCTCCATAGTTTTTGCATTGGAAACTCTAATATAATATTTTCCTGACGAAACAGAAATAGTGTTTCCGCTGCCTACTCGTTTCATTTGATACCCTTCTGATGCAACATTCTGATATACTTCTACAGAACAGGTATTTGTTGAAGCTGTAGTAGCAGAAATTTTTAATTTGTCATAAATTCTACTGCTTGGCACTGTAATTACATACCAATCATTATCAATCGGAGAACTTAAATTTCTTGATTCAATATAAGCCCCTCCTGCTCCATATGTAAATGCTAATGCCTGTCTTACAGACTCGTCAATCTCATAAGAATCACACGCTGTACTTACTGAATAATCCAATGTGAATGATTCACTTACACTTCCGCCCTCAGATGCTAATACATACAAATAATATGTTGCTGTATCACCTGATGTTATATAGCCTAACGCTTCCGGCAATGTACCTGCGGTGCCATTAATATAAGTATAATAATCTGAGCCCGTTAAAATATTGCCTTCTGCATCCAATAAATACAAATCGTAATCCAAATCTGCATTAGCAGGCGTTGTTAACTGTGCTTGCAAATATACCCCTGCTGGCAAATTAATATTATAAAGTTTTGCATCGCCCTTTGCTGTCAAATAGTCACTAACCGTACCGACTACAACCGCAGTATCAGCTTGTGTAGCCAAAATATCCTCTGCAATACTTTCATCTACTGTAATACTTTCTGACGATTTCGATAAGTCATTATTTTCGGTTGTTTCCAATTCTGAAATTTCTACAGGTTCCTGTTGCTGGATATCCACCGATTCATTTCCAACATTAGTATCTTCTGCTGCGACTAAAGAATCCTCTGTGATTTCTGCTGCTTTAACATCCATTCCATTAGCCAATGAAAATGTCATTGTTAATGCCAATGCTGTCGCAACCACTGTTGTTATAAATTTATTTTTCATATCAATTCCCGCCTTTCTAAGCTTATTTTGTACAACAATTTGAACATTATTTTCAATAACCTTTTACCTTTTTTTAATGTTCGGACGTTTCGGCTGATGCCATATTCCTAAACACGCAGGTGGAAATCCATCTATCCCATATACAGCTTCTTTTCTCATGACACGTTCTACAACCTTCAACACTTTCTTATTAACCTGCTTCATTCTCTCTCACCTCCTGTTTAAAAATTTTTGCTATACACAGCAAAGCTGCACATAATATAACAGCTATTGCCATGTAACTAATGTAAACCCTATCTGTCTCTAACATAACACAACCAAGTATTATGCCCCTCCTGTAAAGCGATTTCAAAACTTCTCGTCTATACAAGTATGTTTGTTCCAACACAACGATAATTTTTTATTGGAAACAATTTTTTGTTACCTTTTTCCACTCTTTAGCAATAGTTCCTACCATATTTTTTCTAATTTGCATTTTGTCTGAATTTTTCCACACAAATTCAGTAGTGCAGCAACTATCATACCGTTTAATAACCACTGGCATACTTCAATATGAATTTTGTGTGATATAATAATTGCCATATCTGCCAATACTAAAATTATTAACGCCTGTTTTCTAAATTTTTTCTGTTCCTCTTGATCTAATGTTCGATTTTCATTTTCTATTGGAGCAAATGCAAATATAATTGCATTTGCCCCAAATGTAGTTATAGTACATAACCATAGTGGAAAAATGATTTTATCCAATAAACATACCGCAACAACTATGGAACATGAAAATAAATAGCATCCACTCCTTGTTCTCGCATGAAAGCCACCCGATTTTCTACGCAATGGTATTAACACCATTGCAGTTACAATCATGGGCATTATCATTCGCATAGCAAAACCAATTACTATGTATGACAAGTAATGTACCACCTCTAACAATAAGCATTCTAAGCCAAAGCGATATACATCTTCCTCATTTTCATCCAGAAGTCCTTTTGTCCTCATGCAAGATAGAACATTTTTCAGCAATTTGTCCATAGGAAAATATTATTTTCTTTCTTTCAGTTCTTTTACTTTCTGTGGCATTTTAGGCTGATAGCCAATAAACAGGCACGCTGAATTTGCCTCTTTCTCTGCGTTTGCATATGCTGCTTTTGCAAGTAATTTCAATGCTACATCATTAAGTTTTTTCATGCTTGAAAACCTCCCATAATAATCTTTGTTTTTCTCTTGTTAACTCGCTTTTTCTCACATTTTCATTTCTTCATAGAGATATTTTCTAAGTCTATGTCATTCCCCTTGGCCATAAATCATGGATATTCGGATGTTTAGGGTACACAAAACAAGACGTCGTCTTATTCTGCTATGATCGGCCTTTCTTTCCCCAACTCCTTACGGCAGCCTAACCTCCCATGTCATACAGGATCTCCTTTACTTCTGGGTCCTTAATTCCTTCGTTCTGCTTATCCATAAAGGGGCGTCATGATGCTCCTTCGCTGAGTCTCTGCTCTGATGGTAAGAAATCTGACTTGGCTCTCTATGTTTATGAATTTCTTCTGTTCCTTTCAGCACCTTGCGGCGGACGTCTCCTGAATCTCACAGTCGTTCTTTTTATGCTGCCTGCGGCTGCCTGTGAATGTCAGAAAGCATCTTCTGCGCATCATAGGTCACTCCATTTGCAAGGATGGCATAAAAGACCCGTATCAGCTTACAGCTGATCGCAATCACGGATTGTTTCTTCTTGAGCGGATTATTCGCTCTTGTCGTGTAATACTCATGCAATGACTTAAACTCTGGGTTCTTCGCTATCAGCGGAATTGCTGCATTGAACAGCACTGCCCGCAGCTTACTCCGACCTCTTTTGCTTATGGTCGTCTGTCCTTTGTGCTTTCCAGAGCTGTTCTCCCGTAATGAGAGTCCTGCCAGCTTTTGTATCTGTCTGGGTGATTCGAAACGCCTCACATCACCCACTTCTGCCAGAAATCCGGCTACCGTGATCACTCCTATACCTTTGATGGCAAGCATCTGCTCGCTTTCGGGTATCTTCCTGCACAGCTTTTCTATCTCCTCCATAACGGCGTCCAGCTGTGCCTTTTTGTATTCGTAATCCTCGAGCAACAGTTTCATTTCATACCGGGCCGCCGAAGAGCCTTTCTTTAAGCCGATGCTACGTTTTGCTGTCTCACACAGGGTCGTTGCCCTTTTCATTCCCACAGCCCTAAGCTTTGCATCACGCCAGATTTGATTGATTTTCTCAGCTCCCAGTTCCACGATTGCTTCCGGAGTACAAACTTTCTTTAGAAGCAGCATACTGCTCTGTGCTTCATAGTCCCCAAACACATCTGTGTACTCGGGGAAATATATGGCGAACCATCTGGCAAATCTGTTTTTGATCTGGGTCATCTCCCTGATGAGTCTCTTACGATTGGCCACCATAATTCTTAAATCAGCATACACACCATCCGGTGTATACGGTGCAGAATACCGGCCCTCGGTAACCAGCTTTGCGATCACCTTCGGATCCTTCCTGTCATTCTTGCTTTGGCTGTTATCATCCAGTTCCTTGGTCTGCTTTACCGCATAAGGGTTAACCATAACCAGGAGGATGCCCTCATCCTCAAGATAAGCGCCAAGGTCAAACCAGTAATGACCTGTCGGCTCGATACCTACGATTGCATCCAGCTTCTTATACTTGTCCTGTAAATGCTGCATCCATGCTTTGAAAGATTCAAATCCTTCTCTGCTGTTGCTGAACGGAAAGACTTTTCCAAGCTCAATGCCTCTCCAGTCAAATGCCCTGGCGTACTGTGTTGTACTTCCGATATCGATTCCGACTACCAAAGTTGATTCTTTTACTTGATTGATTTTTTCATTCTGCTTATAATTCATTTGTGGGTGTCTCCTTTGAACAATGATTCTTATTAACCGCCAAGTTAACAATCATTATTCTATGGGTGGCACTCATTTTTTGCAAACCGGTTATTTGTTACTTAACAGGAATGCTCCTTATTTTTTCTTTTTCTATCGACAAGCATCTTATAAAATTTTACCTTTTTTGCACCAAGTACGATTTTTTTGCACGAAGTAAGACTTTTCACTTATTAAAAAGCCAAAATGCTGATGAATATAATATCATCTGTTTTGTTACTTCATATATTTTTATTGATAAACATATTGATATTACGAGCGATCGCATTCATATTGTCAAAAAAATAGCACCTAAACCACAAATGGATTAGATGCATATAATTTTTTCTATTATTTTATTTGCTTATCTACAATTTTAATTTTCTGTTACTGCTTTAAATCCGAAAATTGCTTACCTACCTAAATAAGTCTATCATTACCTCTTACATGATTTTCCTCGATATCTTTCAGACTTTTCTGCATACTTTCAAAGTATTATCCTATCGGGGCACCATTTTAAGATTTCTGATTGTCAACAGACCTTTTTCTCCATCAATATATGTACTATTGAAAAATACAACAAAACAAACCTGCGATATTTTTTTCCACGCAGTTGAATCTCTTGTTGTAGAAGGAATCCATATTCGGAAATGTTCTTCCTCGCAGCTAACCTGTAATGTTCTATCAATTACCTTATTTCGTATATCATCTTTTATTTCCAATTGAAAAGCTCTTATATCGCCACTACTTGCCGCATCAAATTCAAAAAAATATCCTGCTTCAAAAAAAGCTGACCAGTTATCACATGGAGCATATTCAAATAATGCCATTGCAAATTCCTTATTTTCTATTTTATTTACATTGATTATGTCAATATCCATTTCAAAACTATCTTTATGTGTTCTTATTTTCATAATATTTGAATCAGTATAAGAACTAACCTGTTTTATATCATAAAACTTAGTATAATCGTAAATTAAATCAACTTCTTTTCTCTGTGATATAGAATCGTCAAATCTTGTATGCTCATTCACACGATTTACTTCATTTGCAAGTTCCGTTGTAAGATAGCGTGTAAGGTGCATACTGACATAATCATTAAATTCCTCATCAGAAGCATAAACAACATATATTCCTCTGTCCTTGTATTTCTCCTTAAATGCCTGTATCTTTGTCTCCGCTTCCATATCAATTTCACTTTTTCGTACTGGCTTATCAGAAAAATATACAAATACCTGTTTTCCCTTCTGTATCATCAATTCAATTTCTTCTATTGTCCCTGATTCATAATGTTGTGTAGGACTTCCTATTCTATTACCAAATATAGCAATAATTGCATCCGATTTATCTAAAATCTGTTTATTAATAATGCTTTGTGGATACTCTCCTGCTTCTGGCATAACATTCTTTGACCAATACAATGTCTTAACAAAAATATTCATAGAAAAACCAATGGAATCATTTATATTATCCACAACTCTGTTGATAATCTCTATCTCTGTTTTCACATCGGAAGGACAGGAAATCATTAATCTACATACCGGCATCTTCTTAAACATAACTTTTCCCCCTTTGCGTTTTATTTAGTACAGCAGACTACTATAATTATTACCATAATACAACACTGCCTACTTTTTTAAATTCTGAGATTTCATTCAACAACAACCAATTTTTTATTATATTATACCAGTTTTTTCTACTTTTTTAAATATATTCATTACAAACTCACAACTCATATACAAAACAGAATAAACAAAAATTCCATTTAACTTAATAAAACAACAATTTTGCACTTACTACGAATTTTTTTATTACAATTTCTCAGCAAGACATAAAATAACAGGGAAATCAGAACAACTCCTAATCTCCCTGTCACAATGTCAAACATATTCTGGAATCCAATATTTTTACATTATTTGGTATTCTCCATAAGCAACTTATAAATATCCAATGTACTTTATAATTTTAATCTTCTAAAATATAAGATACTTTCATTTTTACAGATGAATATTTTGTACCTCCAATAAATGCCGAGCCAAGATTTGGCGACGCAATATTAGTTCCCGTCATATACACAGACCATGTACCTGCTGCTTTTTCTGCAATGAACAAGTTGGTTGTCGTTACATTTCCTTTTCCCCAACTAACTGTATGTGTTTCACCACTAGGACTTGTAATTGTAAGGCTCTTTGCCAATATTGCTCCTTTTCCTCCAATAACAGATGCATTTGAACAGTCAATTTCAACTTCTTTTACTATCGCTTTATCTGGTAAGCTGTTAAAATTAAATGTGATGGTATTAGAATTTCCAGTAACTCCTGGTAACAATGCAACAGACATTGCCTTTGATGATGTAACAGTTTTTGATGATGTAGTTGCTGCAAAAGCTGTTACCTGAGATGCAAACAGCATCGTAAATGCTATAGCAAATGCCATTATTTTATTTATTTTCTTTTTGCTTAAATTAAACATAGATATTTTCCTCCAAATTATAGACCTTATTTTAATTGCATACTTCATGCCTTCATATCAAAATTATCTTGCAATATTATGTTTTCACCTACACTACCAGTCTTTTCTTCACTATTTAATGCTTTTCTCGCCTCACTAAATGCCTCATAATATGTCATTTTTAATGCTGAATGAACCTGTGACTCTGCTTTTGTTTCTTTTTCCTGCCAGCCTACTCCCCCTGTATAGGTCAAAACTTCTTCGCCCTCTTCATTGTATACATGAATTGCCGAGCCTGTCCCTGTTCCCTGATATTTTGCCTCATAAGGTATTCCAAACAGCATACAGAGCCATTTTTTGTCTGCTTCCTCAACTTCTTTCACTGCTGACATATTACCTGAATTCATTGATTGACTAAACTTTCCAATTAAAGCAGCTCTATTCGGGGCTACTTTGCTTACTTCCGTCTTTCTCAAATTCATAAATGCATTTCCCATATATACATTGTCCTGTGCATCTTTTTTTGCCAGATCAACAATCTTCTCTTTTAAAGAATCCGTTAATTTCCATTTGTTTTTTTTAGAAGATTTAGAAACATTTTTATTCGATGTGTTCCACACTTTTGCTGTGCTATAATTATTTGATATTTCCATTTAATTGAATCACCTCTCTGTTCTGTCATTTATGTAATCATACAATTCCTTATATGACAGATAACCTGATAAGTTGTTCGAATCATATTGTAACTGCATAAATTCTTTAATCATGCTCATATAGTCTTTCTTTTCATTTATGCTGTCAGAATCATAAGTGATGTTGCCATTCACACCACCAGCCGCATTCATGAAATCTCCAAAAGCATTTTTCGTAAAGCCTTCTACATCACTATATGTTGTATATGCAAGCATTTCCAAATAACTTGCATTTCTTGGATCAACATCATTTATCTGTACATTTGTATCTGTGTAATTTCCTTCTTTGTCCCAATATCTTACCCTGTATTCTGGGTTTGCCGAATCATATGCATCTGATTTATATACAGATGCACTACTGCCATCCGGAAATCCTACTGCTGTTAATGCATTTCCACTATCTTCTGTTCCCGACATATGTAATGTAATATTAGAAGATGTACTGCTTACATTTGATAACAAACCGGAATTCATACCGTTCGCTTTCGCAGTGTTTCTTTTTGTTCCTGTATAATAATTTGAATAATTATAACCGTTAATTCCTGCTATACTCATTTTCGTTTCCTCCAATTATTTTCATTCCTCTGTCATTCGGAATCTACTCACTCTCCATAACGGTCCAAGTGATTTATTGCTTTTTATAAAAGGACACCTATTATACACACTTTCGTTTTTTATTTTACTGTTATTATTGAACTTGTAGACATTGTATTCCACGGTGAGTTTACAGATGTAATTCTAAATGTAAAATTATGTGAACCAACAACTGCCTTAGCACATTTTACTTCATATAGATATCCTGTCACAATCGGCTTTCCAACAGAAGTTGTTGAAGATACATAGCATTGCGATCCATCATATGTCGCATAAATATTTTTCCCATATCCAGCTACCTGCACTGTAACATACACATATCCATCACTTTTTATTTGCGCTGCAACTACCTTTACGCTCGACACTGCTGGTGCAGGAGCTCGAACTGAAATTCCAGGTGTCACATCTTCATCAACTGTATTTATCATTCCTTCATCCGTAAAAGAAACCTTTAAATTACTTGTTTCATCTGTTTCTGCGGCAAATGCCGTTACTGAAAAGCACATTACCATCATCATAACTAATGATATTATTTTAAATATTTTCTTCATGTATTTTTCCTCCATTTTTATAGGTGTCCTTTTTTATCCATTACAATTTTCTGCTATTTTATCTTCCCTTTGCAGCAACATTCGGATCATTGTTCGCCTCAAAGGAATATTGTCAAGTGTGTAAACCGTAGTCCGTAATTCTTGACATAAGCGAAACCTCCCATCATTAAATTTTTTATATGTATCATCCACTTTATTTTTTTCTATCGACACACCCCTTCTGATATTTTACCTTTTCTGCACCAAGTACGATTTTTTTGCACGAAGTAAGACTTTTTACAAAAAAATAGCCAAAAATGCTCTTTTATGAATTAAGGAATAACTCAGCAGCAAATTTATTTCCATCATTCTTCAATGTTAAATTTCCATCATATTTTTTTACACTGCTCTGAACATTCAGCAGTCCTATTCCACCGCCTTTTCCTTTCGCTGATACCGGAAAACCATTTTTCCACTTTACCTCCCCGCAGTTATTTTCGATGCTGGCAGCTATCATTTTATGGTATGAGCCAATCTTAATCGAAATATATTTCCCGCCTTCAAGCTTCTCTGCAGCCTCAATCGCATTATCCAATAAATTTCCAAAAATAGTTGTAATGTCGATTGGTGCAAGGAAATTCAGATTCACATTATCCACCTTTATGGTTACTGAAATACCTTTTTCCTTCATAACGGATTCTTTATCGGTAAGAAGAATGTTTAATATTGGATTTTCTGTGTATTGAACCGGAATGAGCGGCTTTAACAGTTCTCTGATTTCCGCTGCATATTCTCCTGCCGTATTCCCCTGCTCTGCACCATATAATCCTTCGATTGCTTTAATATGCTTATTTACATCATGTAATATGTGGACGGTTTGATCATATTTTTTTGTCTGCGTCAAATAGTATTCGTATTGTACCTTTGCCTGTTGCTCTAAAGCGATGAGCTGCTTTTCATAATAGTTCTTTTCATCTGCCATTTTAACAAAATATAAAAGGTATAGATCTGCCAGAACAATACACCCCATATTGACTGCACATAAATAATTTTCTTCTCCATTTTTAAAATTCTCTACAATTACACCCATGTTAATCAGATTGTATAGGAGTATCATTCCATACATGATGTACCTTGTCTTTGCATAAGGAATATCGCTCTTTTTCACAAACCTGTTTATGAATGTATAATACAAAAAAATAAGTATTACTTTTGAAAATGTTACCTCAAGGCAGTAAAGCATCGTTTCATTCACATTTTTTATATCTGCTGCCTGCAAAATACATTGTAAAAGAATCACTCCTAATGATTCACAGACAGACATGCAAAATACCAATGCCTCACATTCAATGATACGTCTTAACGGTTTATCCATATCCTCATAATACAGAGCATATGCGATCACCCCCGTCAACACGCCCCAGACCACCAGATTTAATATGGAATGATTGAACATATTGATACAGGTTGTAAAAATCACTGTGACAGTCTCAACCACAATATATACATATCTATTTTGACTGCTTCTTTTATACTTTCCATTCATAAACTGGAACAGTATGGTACTTATGATAAAACAGGAAAGAGCATTACATAATATCAGTAAAATCGTATTCATCGTTTCTCCTATGAATTTTTCTGCAAAAATTTATTTACTTCTTCTCTAAAATCGCTGCTTCTCTTTTGCGCAATCTGGAGTTCTTTTCCATTGTCCAGATAAATGGTAAAGCCTTTTATTTTTTCAATATGCCTTAAATTAACCAGATTTCCTCTGCAATTCACAACAAAATCATAGGGCTGCAGTTCTTCAACCAGTTTTTCAAAAATGCAGTCATACTCATATGTTATATCAGACAACGCTATCAGTACTTTTCTTGATCTTTTTATGTATTCAAAATATAAAATGTCCCTGAGTTTCAATTTGATTGACAGATACTCTTTCCCATTGCTGTCCGTCACTTTATAAAAATCCTTTTCTGCTCCGGTATCCGGCAGTTGATCCAGTAGTTCCAACATCTGCATTTCCAATTTATCATATTCCAGTGGTTTACATAGAAATGAAAATGCATGAACTTCGTTAATGACCTGCATACAATATTCTTCATAACTCGTAATATACACTAATTTCACATCTGGAAATTTTTCTTTCAATGTTCTCCCCAGTTTAATACCATTCAGTTCTTCCATCGAAATATCTAAAATTCCGATATCAATGTTGCTGATATTTTCAAGCATTTGATTTGCAGACGCAAATTGCTCAATATGATAAGCAATCTTTTGACTTGTAAAAATCTTATGCAGCATATTCACTGCACGCTCAAGATCTGCTATATCGTCATCACAGACAACAATTTCCAGCATAGCACTCACCTTCTTTCTCATTTATATATCGGTTCAATCTTTATTCTGTTTCAAATCTCACCTATAAAAGATATCACATGAAACAAAATATTATGGTATTTCTTCACCAAATACGATTTTTTAACACGAAATACGATTAAAAAGAAAAGCAGTAAACCATTTGCTCCTGTTAATACACAAAAGCACTGTATCTCAAACTCTTTGAAATACAATGCTTCCCTGCATTTTCTATATCGTCATGTTGATATTATTACTTTACTATCCTGCACACTCTCTGGGAGTGACTGTATCTATCAAAAAAGAAGCCAGCAGTTTATTCACGCACTACTGACTTCCTATATTATTCATTTTATTTACTTCGCTGCGTCTCAGACAAGTTTTCCATCTTTAAACACAATCTCTTTTATTTCTTAATATGCTTAAAAAGTTTCGTAACAAACAAGGCTTTCAAGCGCTTTTCTATCCTTTGAATGTCTGTCTGGTGATGCCTTTTCTGTGTCAGCATATCCCACCGCAATAATTGCTATTGGTTCAAGGTTACTTGGAATATTAAACTCATTTCTGATAATCTCAGGATCAAAATATGTAAGCCAACAAGAACTAAGTCCTAAATCCTCTGCTTCTAATACTATATGATCCGCAACTATTGTTGCATCAACACTTCTTTGGTATTTATCAACGATAATATGCGATTCATCATAGCATCCTCATTATCCTCAAATGTCAGAACTAACATTTTCCCATACACATCACCTGCCTTATTACATTTATCTACTGCTGAAGCTTTGGTCAATACAAAAGAATAATTCCTATGTCCAGCCAAGAAGTACATTATCTGCTGTTTGGTTTTTCTTTGATAACTTCAATGAAACTATCTTTTCCCATGTGAACAGTCAGTTTGACCTTGTTCCCCCCTGCTATGCTGAGCCCAAAACTCATCTGCCTGTTTAATCTTTTCTTCAGCTGTAATTTGTTTCTCCCCAGTTTTTGTCTCCTGAGTTTCTATCAAGTTATCAGCCGCAATCGGTTCATCTTTTTTTGTACCTGCGGTTTGCAGTATTGCATACGGGGCTGTGGGTTTTATTTCCTGCTATGCTTTGGCATCAAAGCTACTCTGCATATCTACCACATTTACCATTTCTTCGCCTGCCATCGGAATCCCTCTCTTGGCATTTCCCCATGCCTCGTTATAGATCATGCACATTTCCGTCTGTCTGGCGGCCTCTGCATTAGTCGTATACATCGTCCACCCATTATTGGAATAAGTCGTCACCATCTCCCCGTTTTTATCGTAAAACTCTATGTAATCGCTGTTGCCTGACGGCAGTTTCTGATATTTCACTTTCCCTTCAAGCAGTGTTGCCACAAAATCTATTGGCTTCAGCACATTCTGTCTGTTCCTTGAAATAGCTTTCAGCCCGGAAGTAATAATCCCTTTTCTGTCCGGGGACACTTCCGATGTGTAGCTTTTCATCAGCCTATTAAATCCTTCGGATTTGTTTTGGAACTGCCCTTTTTCAAAATCCTCATAAGCTTGTTCCCTGATCTGCTTCCGGTATTCTTTATCACTGACACCGCTTTTCTTTTTAGAGAAAATATATTTGTCATTGAAGTCCGGCAGATGGATGCCGCCTATACTGCCTGTTCCAGAAAAGAACCTTTGTTGTAATGAACCATTGGACGAATTAACTTGCATTATACCACCCTCTCCTGTAAATTTCCTAGTCTATTCAATATTTGATACATCTGGCTATTGCCAAACATATAACTTTGCAAAACAAGCGGTCTCTCTGCCCGTCTGTTTTCTCGGTACAGCTTCATATAGGCATCCTTAACCTGATAAAAGCTGTCCTCCAATTCTTCCATCTCCTCTGTTGGCATTTCAGGAATATTCCCCTGAATGACCTGCCCCTGGGCTGTTATTCTGGCACAGGATTTCTGCCATGCCACTTCCTGCTCAAATTGTATATCCAACCACTCTATCTCATCTTCTTTTGTCAGCGGCGTCCCATCTACCTTATAATACTGTTCATTTTCATAGCGCTGTTCAATTTCAGAATACAGCCTTGCATAACTCAGCCCACAAGCATTCACAACATCCGAATAGCCATACTGCCCTTTTTCTTCCCTGATTTCCTTTAATATTCCGGCTCTCATATCGCTGAACGATGTAACCGAATGCACAACTGTATGCTTAATTTTATCCATTAAATTTTCCCTGTTTTTCGATAATTGAGAAACCTCTAAAGTATCCTTATGAAACACCTTCTGGTCTTCATTTTGGCTTTCCTGTTTTCCCAAATATTCCCTATCAAACATGGAAAAATCCGGCAAATGAATAGGATGACTTAAAAATGTAATTGACATATCTCTTTCTCCTTACTTAAAATCACTATCCAAGCGAAAAAGCACTATCCGTAACCGCTTCCGTCATAGCATTTGCTTCATAAGCATTAGACGCTTTTGACAACAGCCTTTCATTGTTCCACGACCGTAATAATCGGCTTCTTTCCTGTTCCTGCTTTGCAATCTTTTCATTCAACATTTCCTGCTGCTGTTTTTTAACCTGCGCCCGTTTTTCCAGATATTCTTCCAAAAGCTCTTTTTGTCTATCTTTCTTGTTGCTTGTCTTTTTATAAAAACTGTTTTGTGAACGAGCATAAAATTCCGATTGATTATTAACACCAGACCATGAATCGCCCCTATAATCTTTAGCAGTAGCTCCTACAGTGAGCACCATAGAAGCTTCCAACGGTGCAAAGGATGAAGTTAAGTCACGTTTAAGTGCTGATAATATCTTTTCCCTGTACTCCGGATCATCTTTCATATTCTTAAATGCTTCCTCTGATATGTTGATAGCCACATTGGTTATAGTTCTATTTCTGGGTATCTTATCAATTTCAGCATAAAATTCCTTTTTGAAAATCGCCATTTCTTCCGCTTCTGATAGTTCCTTTGTATTGCCCGTTTCTCCCATGCTGTTTACGCTCTTTGTACTTTTCGTTGTTGCAACATTGTTCTGATAATAACTCTGTCCTACTCCACTAATAGCCATTTTTAATCCTCCTTTATCAGCACTTTTTCATAATATCCGATAGTATGCTTGTTGCTGTTCCTTGTTTGTAATTTATACTTTTAAAGGCTACCAAAAACTTCTCTTTAGCCTGCTCCATTATTGATACTGCGGTTTTCTGATATTTTGTATCAAACATTTGAGCCTTTTCTTTGTATTCATCATATTTGCTTGTATCATTTACAATATTGCTTGTAACAAGTGTCCCTATGTGAAAGGCACACTCTACACTTTATTGTTGTTATCTTCCATTTTCCGAGCAATTATAACTTTTCCAATTTACGTTTATCAAATGCTCCAAAATTTAGATGCCAGCTCCCGATTTATGATAGATGAAAGAAAATTAGGATTATTATTCTGGAACACTTTCAGACTTTCAAGAAAAGCTGCTTTATTCTCTGTCTTTATATCTGAAAAAGTTGCATCCAGCTTCTGATCTTTTACATTTTTCTCCACATATTCCTCCGACTGCTTTTCGTAATTATCAACCATCGAAGGATTCTTTTTCACTGCCCCTTCATACCAATTTGTAAAGTATTTTAACGCATTAAGCTGTCTGTCCTCATTGCTGCTTTCTTTACTAATCTTCTGATATTCCGCGTATGCACTGCTGTCCATCGTCCTCATCATATCAAGTGCATTTGTAGTCTTTACAAGATTGCTGCCATGTCCAAGATATGTACCTTTCCGTACTCCATAGTCCATATTTCCGTTATTGTCGGCTTTTCCTGCGCTTGCAAGCTTTGCGATAGACTCCATCGCTTCCAAAAATGATTTTCTGCTATCTTCCGGGATAAAATTCTCTGCCGCATATTCCGCTTTTTTCATACCAAGTGAAATATTTGCCTGCCGTTCTTCCTCTGTCATAGAGCCAGTATTTCCGACAAGGAAATTCTGACGGATGATATCATATACAAATCCCTGCTCCTCTTTGCTGCAATTCTCCACCGCAGATGCAACCGCCTTGTCCGCACCGTACATCCCGGAATATGCCGGAAGTTCTAAAGTATTATCAACCTGCGTGATTTCTTTTTGGAACGCTGCATTCCTCGCTTCCATTGCTTCCCGTTGCTCTTTCGTTACATTCTCGTCCACTATGCCTTTCTTGTTTTCCACAAGTGCAGCCATTCCATCTCCCGAAAACTCCACGATGACAGCATCTCCATACTGCGAACCAATGTCCTTCATCGCCTGCAGGGTTTCTTCCCTCGACATCTTGTCCATAACCTTGTTGCCATGTTCATCCGTAGTGTTAAATTCATACTTTACAAGGGTATCTTTCTTATATGTACCGTTCCCATATGAAGGAATATTCGTTGTTCCTCTGTAAAACTGACTGTAATCAATATTCATAATATACACACTCCTCTACTTTATTTTTTCTTAGGTATTTGTGAAATACCAAAAGTCTCATAAATACAATATTTTTACCACATAAAACATACTATATTTTTATAGTTTCATACTTGTATATATATCTTATGCAAACATATAATATCTGCCTAAATCATCAACTTTATATACATTATTTGTCTGAGTGGTGCCATAATTATCACCATAATATATCTTTATTCCTTTCAAAATTTTCGTCCATGTACTTATGTCTGCACAATCATTTTCTGCCGCTAAACATTTTCTGGCAGTAGCATAACAGGAACCCGACATATCAATTTCCCATGCTTTGCTAGAATCACCGTCATACGGAATATATGTAATTCCATTCGGAGTCAAAAATGTAAAACCATCTTTTTCACGTTTCAGATTTCCTGATATCTCAAGTAAAGCATATAATTCTGCCGTAGACAGCTGTGAACTTACCGGATATTTTTGAAATTCATCAGCTAATTTATTCAGCGTCTCTATATCTTTATCGGATGTTATGATTACCGAAACTCCTTGTGCCTCATTTCCCTTTATCGACAAATAATTTAACCCTGTCTTTGGATCACGGTTTACTACCAATCCCCCCTGTAGCGGTATCTCCTTTCCATAATTATTACATAAAAGGTAACTATTCAGAACCCCATTCGCAAAACCGCCTCTGCGAGGCTTTTCTTTTGCTCATGTGGTGACTTCGCCCTATAAAGATTATCAATTGCTCTTACGAATGCAAGCATTCGACGCTCATTTGATAATCTTTACATGGCTCTGAATAGACCATAAAAGTATAAATGAATTTATTTATACTCAAATGTTCCAGCTTTTACTTTCTTGCATTCCCAGCAAGTAATCTTGAACATACTTCTGGTCAACTACATTCTGTGCAAGAGCTTTCTGATCGAGTAATTGTCGCTGTGCCTTTTGGTCGATATGCTTTTCCAGTATCATCTTCTGCATAAGTTCCCGCTTTTGGCGTTCACTTGCCACATACTCGCTGTCCCGCTTACGCTGTGCAGCTCTACGGTCAGCATAGGTACGATCAGAATGATAAAACGAACCTTCTGCTTTCTTATCAGCCCATTGCTGTTTGGATGCTTTTGTCGCCGCACTATCATTATCAAAAACATTCATACCATAGCTGGTTGCTCCAGACCCTGTAATTGTTGTTGTAACATGGGCAGCAATAGGAACCCCATGAGAAGCTCTTGCATCTGCACGAAGCCAATCCATAATTTCCTTACGGTATTCTGGATCTTCCTTCATTCTTTTGAATCCATCTTCTGTGATATGTACAGAATTGGACAAAATAGCCGAGGAGTTCATTTTATCAATTTCAGCCAGTTTCTCATAGATTTCCTACTTGAACGCTGCCATCTCATCAACTTCGGAGACTTCTTTTGTCGCCGCTGTCTTATCTGTTTGGCTTGTTGCCTGTGCGCTTGTGTTCTGTACCATCTGAGAAAAATCCTGCATTTTCACTGTGCCTGCTTTTTGCTTCATACCAGAAGAACGATATGCCAACATTGCGGCACTGGAATATCCACTAATCTGCATAGCTATAACCCATCCTTTCATTAATTTCAAGCCCCAAATCATTGATTTTTGGACTTTTTCTTTAAACAGTTACCTCATAACAAGTGCTAAAGTGCATGAACATTCATTGTATCAAGTACTGAATAGCTGAAAACAGGTACACCAAATAAAGCATCCATTGCTTTATAAAGGCTATAATTCCTCTGTTCTACTATGATGATGAACCTTCTGTGTCTAATGGCATCATGTGCCAACTTCCTTCGTCCCATCTGCTCATACACTGAGTGCCGGCTAAGCTTTCAAACAGGGTCATGCCCTACGGAGAGAACTACTGCCAGCTACAGCTCTTGTTTGTTTTGATTGTTACTGACCTTCCTTTGCTGCAGGGACTCTTTTCAGTGGACGCCTCCCCTGCTTTATCAGTTGGTCTTAGTGCTGATGTAGTGCACTCCACACTCCATCTGGTTTACGGGTTTCTTTTCCAGACCCCTGCCCGAATCCAGATAAACTCTGAATCCCGGCAAGGGTCTGGATTTGTAATGCTATCTTAAGTAGTACTTATGCTGCCTGTGGTATTGACTGATCTGGTCTTACAATGTCTCCCAATCCCGGCAGCTTTTAACTGGGACTGAACAGAACTGCTGTTCAACTGAGACAACTGAAAACTGCCTATTACATTTACTCCTGATGTCCCGAATGTTTTTTTTAAAAAAGCATAATCTGTAATCTTTGACATAAAACATCCTCCCATCTCTATTCCAAAAAATTATAACTTTTCCAATGTTAATAATCTGCTCAGTTTCTCTATTTCCTTTATCGGATAAAATAACCTGTTCTCCTAGTCCCATATCATCAAACGACCATATTACGCACACAAAGACCATCTCTTTACAAGATGACCACTGCCTTAAATTCATTTTCATCGCAGGAAAGCACCATATCACCGCCATATTTATCCACAACTGCTTTTACATTTAACAATCCAATACCGTGATGATCCCCTCTTTTGCTCTTTATCGTATCATTTTCAATTTCCACCTTTTCTGTCACCGGATTTCTTACCGCAAATATCAGTTTATGTTCTTCGCACTCTAATTTCAGATGAATGACCGCTTTTCCGGTATTTTTCAGTACCTTTTCACTCTCCCGGATTGCATTATCCAATAAATTGGAAAGCAAAATCACAATCTCTTCCTCTTCCAGACAAATCTCCTGCAGATCCCCTACTTTTAGGATCACTGCTATGTGCTTCTCCTGCATGCTGCGGTATTTCTGGTTTAAAATAGCATTCACCACTGGATGATTCGTATTTATCGCCGACATCTCGACTGCTATGCTCTCTGTCAGCTTCTGCGTAAATGAAAGTGCCTCATCTATGTGTCCATTCTTTATCAACGTTTGGATCGTAGAAAGCTGATTTTTATAATCGTGCATTTTTCTTCGCTGACGCTCATAGATTTCTTCCCGGTCCTGATAATCTGCAATACGATTTTTCTGATTTTGTTCCGTAAGTACCGCAATTTTTATTCTCTCTTCTTTTTCAATGGTATTCTGCATGAACTCCATAAGGATAAGGTTAATCGCAACCAGTCCCACCGAAAGAAATAAAAATACATTCTGCATATCATCGTTTTCTGAATAAAACATAAGAATGAAACCGACCACCGTAAATACAGGAACACAGAAAAACTGTAACCATTCTTTTCCTGTAATCAGACCGCAGCTTTTTCTTGTTTTGCTAAATCTTCGAATAAACAACATCAGAATGATAAAAACCGTTTTTGATATCAGTGCCTGTAAAAACCATTTTTCTTGGATTGAACCTCCTCTTCCCAGCAAAACAGTCACATAATCAATCAATACAAGCATTGTATAGTTGATGATTGAAAACAAAAAACTCTGCCGGAAGGAAACTTCATAATAAGCCAGATTCAGGAAAGACATAACCAGTATAATCGGGATACATTTTAACATTCCGATCCATACCCCTGTGACTGCTGCCAGATAAAGCACTCCGCAATAAACAAAAAATCTGTATCTGTTCCTATATCCGCCATCTCTTTTTTCCATAAAAGTATCAAAAAAGTATAGCGTTCCTTTTACTTCCAGCATTTCCGCAATAAATGTCAATACCCAGAATGTCATGTTATTCTTCTCCCTTATACAGCATATATTCCCTCTTTACCTGTGCATATCGTGCCTTGGGAACCGAAATCTTTTTTCCTGTCGTAAGTGTCATCACATAACTGCTGATTTTGGTAATGTATTTCATATTTACAAGAAAACTTAAATGCGCCCGTACAAATCCCATATTCTTTAATTCGTTTTCCAGTTCATCCAGTTTTTTATAAATCTGAAATGTCCCTTTTTCTGTATAAAATACATTTTTGTGAAGCTCTGTTTCTATATAAATGATGTCATCTGCATAAAGTTTTATCGTTCCTTCCACAAAACGAAATTCGAGAATCCTACGGTTTTTATTAATTTCTGCTATCAAATCATCCATACATTCTTCTATAGTATCTGCAAGGTTATCTTTCAGCAGAAAACGGCTTGCTTTCACCTTATATCCATCCAGTGCGTAATTCATGTATGCCGTCACCAGCACAACTGGAAGTTTTGGATATTTTTCTTTAATCCTCATAGCTGTTTTCAGCCCATCCATCCCCTGCATATTGATGTCCAGAAATAATAGCTGACACGCTTCCAAAGCCGATTGTTCTTCGCATAACTGTTCTCCGGATTCATATTCTGTAATAGTAAACTCATAATTCTTTTTTTCACCATAGTCTGACAGCAAATCTGAAAGATTTTTTCTGTCATCTATCCTGTCATCACAAATAATAATGTTCATATTTTTCATTCCTGTCTTTGATTGCTCTCATACCTGTAAACCATACAAGTCTCACCTAGCACTCTTTATTATATCAAACAAATCTTCCACTCGATCATTCTCTGCATCAAATGACTATTTTCCGCATAGAACGACCATCTCCTATAGAAACGCAGAAGCATTGTATCTCAAACTCTTTGAAATACAATGCTTCCCTGCATTTTCTATATCGTCATGTTGATATTATTACTTTACTATCCTGCACACTCTCTGGGCGTGACTGTATCTATCAAAAAATAAGCCAGCAGTTTATTCACGCACTACTGACTTCCTATATTATTCATTTTATTTACTTCGCTGCGTCTCAAACATGTTTTTCATTTTAAACATAACCTCTGTTTTCCCACCAGCCTTTTACATACCACCTGATTCCAACATATACCAGTTGCACGAATAATAAGAAAAATAGCAGATTGATTGGCAAGACTGTCTTTATCCAATCTCCAAAGTAGATTGCTATTTCCATGCTTATAAGTATTACCATTATGGTAATCATGTCCCAACAGTATTTCTTATATAGACCTACAATCTTTATTCCGATGAATGCCAAAAATATTCCCGCAACCGCCAGACATCCCCCGCAAATCAGTATTCTTATTATCCAATACACAACTCCTGCAATGACCAGATTGAATAATCCGTTACTGATTTGTGCAGCTTCCTTTCCAATCTGTATTATCAAGCCTGCAATGGTCTGTGTGAATGTTGCGATTGTATCAAAGAATACCACGCAATCAGAAATAAATATTTTTGACCGTATCATCTGAAAAAGAGTAGTTGATACGGAATACCATATCAGCAGAAACATCAATGCTTCATACATGGCTGTTTTTGTTTTATATCTGCCTGCCAGTTTTTCCCTCTGCATATCATACTTTTCCTTAGCTTTCAGATAAGCTGTCTGTTTACAATTCCCGCACTTTTGATAGAGTACCGGCTTTTCAACCGGTATCTCTACTTTTTTCTGATGGGAGAGTGCATAATCCCGTTCCTGTTCTGCCTGTCTCTGCTTATCTCGACATTCCTCTATCATGGCTTGGACGGTGTGTGTTTTCTCTTTCTCGCTCTGCAACAATTCTTTTGTTTTCCTCAAGTCGTTCTTTAAGGCTTGAATGTTCTCTGTTTTGTTCTCGCTGTTTAACTTCTCGTTCAAGGTCAGCGATTCGTCGAGCTGCACTTTCAGTTCCCGGATAGTCCGGTCTTTCTGGTCGAGTTCTTCCTGCATCTGCTCCGTCAGCAGAGTGTATTATGAATATTATCATCTGGACGGAACCGAAGAAATCCCGGCAGATTACAAGGAAATCTCCTTTGTCTGCCTGAGACCGGACGGATGTCTGGAACTGCCAAGCACACTCAGCATTGTCTGCCGGTCAGTTGCGAAACGATTGGACGGATTTGAGAATTTCCATTTTCACCAGTTGCGACACACCTACACAAGCAACCTCCTCTCAAACGGAGCTGCCCCAAAAGATGTGCAGGAACTGTTAGGACACTCTGATGTCAGTACCATAATGAACGTCTATGCCCACTCTACAAGAAAAGCAAAGCGGAACTCTGCCAGACTTCTTGATAAAGTAGCAGGCAACGACTAAATAAAAAATTCCCTTATTTTCCTTGCTGATTCCGCATAAGGGCAAAAATAAGGGAAAATACATATCATTTCACTATTTAAGGGGCTAAAAAGCCAGTAAAATAAGGAAAGTTCAAGAAATCTCTCCACAAATTCCGATTTTTCAAAGTCATTATATTGGTAATACAGAAATCCCCATATTATCTAACCTAACAATTTCTATTTTAGCAAATAAAATATTCAAAATTCAAACCACTTTTGATGTGATTGTTAATCATATTCCTTTCGCATTGACCAAATAATTCTTTTACCTTATCAATAACTTCCGTAACATCATCACTTTCAAATATTACCTCTTTTTCTTTGTTTAACAACTGCGTTTACATCCACACATATGAAGGCAATTTTTTCTTAAGCGCATTATAAACAACTAATGTCGCTTTGACATCCTCTAAACTATCGTGAGCCAACTCATCAAAATTATAACCATAATAACATGCCGCATTTGTTAGCTTTTGATATGTATGGTTACCATAATAATTGTTTCATTCTCCATATATCTTAGCAAATTCTATCATTGGATCGTATATTATAGTACCATGTTTAAACCTAATTCCTGCATTAGCTAAAAATGCATAGTCAAAATCAACATTATAGGCTATCCGCTCGACACAGCCATCAAATACAGCTTATCTTACAGAAATATTAGTTATTACTCCTTTGTAATTTTCTTTTATTATATGAATCTTCATCAATAGCTCCAGAAGCCAACATTCTTTCTGACCATAACTGAAGTGTTTCAACATTTACCGATATTTTTTCTAATTCCTCCTGAATATATATGAAATCATCTAATTCGTCGTTATCAATTATACCATCAGCTGTAATCTCAATGAGGCGTTCCTGCTTCTTGTTCATCTTATTAAGAGAAGCTACCGTTTCAAGTATAATCTGAGGGAGCTCTTTCATTTTAATCTCTGGAACATATTGCTGTCCAATTGGACACTGATTTGAGCAATAATAATTACACAATTCCGGTGATTTATACTTATCAGCCATTATGAGTACTTCTTCCGGATGTGGCAGCACCTTCTCACTGTCTATTTTTCAATTCTCTCTGGAGGCACGCACTCTAAAAGTTCACTTGCCTTTTCTCGGCTAAGTCCTAGCTCCTCTCTTTTTAACTGGTATACATTCTTATTCTCTTTAATTGATGCTCTTCCCATTCCTTATTCCCTCACTTAAAATCTTACTGTATCTTTGCTATAATTCCTTCTTCTGTTATAGTTTGTAGACATTCCATAGGCACATCTGAATGCATTATCTGCCTCTACATGACCACCTGGGAAAGTCGTACCAGAATAATTCTTGCCCACTTTATCCAAGGCCAGTACATTTCCTTTATTATCACTAATCATGCACATGTTCATGAATACTACTTTTTCTATCATCTGTTACTCCATTTAATATAGCTTATCAACTTCTTTTTCATATGCTGCTTCTGTATCTCTGTCAAACAGAACAAAATATATTTCTTCTATTTGCTTTGGAAATTCCTGCTCAAATCTTGCCACAACATTTACAGCAATGTGTGCTGCCAGTTTAACAGGAAAACCATAAACACCTGTTGATATAGATGGAAACGCTATTCTTTTTATACCTTTTTCCAATGCAAGTTTAAGCGAATGATAATAACAGCTGGCAAGCAACTGCTCCTCATTATCCTTTCCGCCTCTCCATATAGGTCCGACTGTATGTATAATATAATCACATGGCAGATTATAGCCTTTGGTAATCTTTGCTTCTCCTGTTTCACATCCATGAAGCATCCTACATTCTTTTAAAAGATCAGGACCTGCTACCCTGTGAATTGCTCCATCAACACCGCTACCACCTAAGAGACTGTTATTTGCTGCATTTACTATAACGTCAACATAATCTATTTTTGTTATATCACCTAGAACAGTTTTAATCATCGTAATTTCTCCCAAATATTTTCTTTAAATAATTTCCCATTATACCGTCAATTGTACCACCGCCAATATCGCCTTCAATTACTCTTTTTCTTCCATCCTTATAAGTAATCTGCAAGGTATATCCATATCCGTCGCAAACTTGTGCTTCCATAATATTCTTTTTCCATAATGGTGCACCAAATAACTTTTGATATTTATTGTATAATCTTAATACATTCTCTTTTTTTGTTACGCATATGTCTTTGTATGTGTAACGATTAGATTCTCCTTGATATGTATATTCAATCCACCTACCATCCGGATATATCTCATACACATATCTTCTTTTCATATCTATTGTTCCTAACCCGAAATCTTCTACCTTAAAGCGTATTTTCTTAATATACATTCCCGGCAACAAATCTAGCGACCATCTGTATCCGCATTCCTGACATCCATAATCTTCGTGCGGCTGGTCATCAAGCATAATGCTACCACCATATATTATTTTATTGTTATCAATTAATTCTCTGATTTCATTATTGTCAGGTTGTATTCCATAATATATTGGTGCTACATTCTCTGAATCACACTTAGGACATTTCACTATCATTTATCTGCTTCTTCCTTACTATATTGACAATTCCTTCTTCAGCTACTTCCCAAACTTCAATATCTTCTAATAAATGTCCGTAGATACGGCAATAGTACTCCGCAAGACTCTCACCTGTCCTTAACCTAACATCTTTCTTCATTGCCAGTATTTTCCTTGCATTATAATTAACACTCCTTAAATAAAGAACAGCTTCATTAAGAGTAGACATTTTTGCACTTGGAACATTTCCACCATTTGTCCATGTATAACACTTACATTCTATAATAATGTCTCCATCTGCTGACACAACATCAAATTTATGTTCCTTTGGCGGATTGCCTACAGGCACAACTTTCTCCTCATCAAATGGCATATTAAATGTTTTCTGAGCAATTGATAATACTTTTCTTTGAAAATCCTTACCTACCTTTGGATTGTCACTATTAGAATTCATTCGTATTCACCTATCCTAAAAACAATATAGTTATTATATCAGATTTGTTACAATATGTCCTTTTAATTAGATGTTTTGTTACACTTAAAATTTTAGGTATGTAACATCCATATATTCATCAGAAATTTTGTTACCACAGTAACAAAAAAAATGGCTTGTTACTACACCTTAACAAGTCATTTTCAAACTGATTAATATATAAAAAGATATATTTTTACATGGTGCCATAATATAAGCTAAGAAATCTCCTTGCCAGATTCAATTCTGTTTTCTCACACATAATCACATTTTCAATACATATGAATATTCTCTTATTCTTAATGAAATTCCATTCCGTAGCATTGATATTTTTGAAAATGCCGTATCAGCCGGAACCGGTAACTTCCTTGTAGACGGACCGAAAGAGACTGTACGCATAGATGAATCTATCCTGCCGGAAGATACTACTTTCGGTGTCCGCATTAGTGGTGACAGTATGGAACCTGAATTCCACGATGGTCAGATTGCATGGGTATTACAACAGGAATCTGTTGCTAATGGAGAAATCGGCATATTCGCTCTAAACGGAGAAGCCTACATCAAGAAATTACAAAACGATAAAGACGGAATTTTCCTTATCTCGCTTAATGAAAAGTATGCACCTATCAAGGTTGGAGAAAACGACCGCTTAGACATATTTGGAAAAGTTCTTGGAAAATCTAATGCTTCTGCTATCACAGGACATTGCTGATAAAATTGCAAGTCCTTTTTATTAGACACATTATTTTGCATAATTGAAAATAAGAAAATATCTATAGAACTGAAAGAAGGGATTTTTATGGCGGTTACTAATAATATCAGAGAAATCCGGGAACAGCGTGGCATTTACCAGGATGACCTTGCCGCTGCTATCAGATACAGCACCAAAACTGTCGGCAGGATAGAACGTGGGGACAGCACCCCATCTGCCGAATTTATGCTGCGGATATCAAAGTACTTTAATATGCTGGTCGAAGATGTATTCCATGTGGAAGATTGAGCTGGGTATTTTATCCAGCTCAATCTTCCGCTCCCTGTAAATGAGAATTTGTCCGCTCCTTTATATAAAATAATTCCATTTTTCAGAACTACTAACTATTTTTCTTATCTAAATGACATTGATTATCTAATTAACTACATTATTTTCTGTCTAAAATATCCATAAATTCGTCACCTGTAATTGTTTCCTTCTCATACAGGTACATAGCCAGTTCGTCCAGTTTTTCCCTGTTTTCAGCAAGGATTTTTCTTGCTTTTTCATGCTCTGCTTTTACGAGCTGCACGACTTTTTCATCAATTTCCTTCTGTGTATCTGCAGAACAGGAAAGAGACGTATCGCCGCCAAGATACTGGTTGGTCACGTTTTCCATTGCCACCATGTCGAATTCATCTGTCATGCCGTAGCGGGTGATCATCGCTCTTGCAATTTTTGTTGCCTGTTCGATATCATTGGAGGCTCCGGTCGTGATCTCACCAAATACGATCTCCTCTGCTGCACGTCCGCCTGTAAATGTAGCAATCTTATTCTCAAGTTCTTTTTTCGTCATCAGATATTTATCACCCTGCTCAACCTGCATAGTGTAGCCGAGTGCACCTGAGGTACGCGGGATGATCGTAATCTTCTGGACCGGTGCTGAATGACTCTGTAATGCAGCTACCAGAGCGTGTCCGATCTCATGATATGCAACAACCTTCTTCTCTTGATCTGAAAGTACCGCATTCTTCTTCTGATATCCTGCAATAACCACTTCTATACTTTCTTCGAGATCAGATTCATTTACAACGGTCCTTCCACTACGGACAGCACGTAATGCTGCTTCATTTATAATATTGGCAAGCTCCGCACCGGATGCACCCGATGCCATACGTGCAATCGTATGCAGGTCAACATCATCAGATGCTTTTATCTTCTTTGCATGAACCTTTAAAATTGCTTCACGGCCTGCAAGATCCGGCAGTTCAACCGGCACACGTCTGTCAAAACGTCCCGGACGTGTAAGTGCCGGATCTAACGACTCCGGACGATTCGTTGCAGCAAGAATGATGACACCATTATTTCCTTCAAATCCATCCATCTCTGTAAGAAGCTGATTTAAGGTCTGCTCCCTCTCATCATTTCCGCCAATTTGTCCGTCACGCTTTTTACCAATGGCATCAATTTCATCAATAAACACGATACATGGTGCCTTTTCCTTTGCCTGTCTGAAAAGATCTCGAACCTTGGAAGCTCCCATACCGACAAACATCTCTACGAATTCTGATCCGGACATTGAGAAAAATGGTACATTTGATTCACCTGCAACTGCTTTTGCAAGCATTGTTTTGCCGGTTCCCGGAGGTCCTACAAGAAGGACACCTTTTGGCATAGACGCACCTACATCGGTATACTTCTTCGGATTGTGAAGATAATCAACGATCTCTGAAAGGTTTTCTTTCGCCTCATCTTCTCCTGCAACGTCTGAAAAACGGATTCCCTCACTGGATTGCACATAAATCTTCGCATTGCTTTTTCCCATTCCAAAAGCCATCGAATTTTTTCCTCCGGCATGCTCCATCAGTTTCTTCGCCATATAATTTCCCAGTGCGATAAAAAGGATCAATGGCAAAACCCCGGTCAGCAGGAAGCTGATGATCGGTGACATCTGCTTATCGATATCTTTTGCGAATACTGCTCCACATTCATATAGCCTGTCCGTCAGGTTCGGATCGTTCATCAGACCTGTTTTATAAATATTTTTTTGATCTTTATCTGTAAAGATGATCTGATTGTCATTAACTTCTACTTCACCGATATTCTTCTTCTCGATCATGCTCATAAAAGTTCCATAATCCGTTTCCTTTACCTGATGCTCCATAAGGATTGGTGTGACAACCAGATTAAATACGATCAGCACTATTAACACAATCCCATAATAATATGCCAGTGGTTTTTTCGGTGTTTTAACTTCTTTCATGGTCTTTCCTCCTGTTGTTCTGCGTTATGCTTTCTCCGTGCATTTTCGTATTATTTATTCTGCCATCTGACTTCGCCCTTGGACAGAAGCGGATAACAGATCAGCTGATCTGAATCCAGATTTTCCGCATGCATGTCAACCGCTGTGATCTGATGATTATCATAAGTCGTATAATAATAAATACCTTTTGCTGTATTACAACAGGACGTGTATATCGTGATCTCATATTTGCCTTCTGTCACCTCACAGCATCCACGCTGCTGATCTACGGATCCTAAGATATGGAAGAACTGGCTTACACTCTCATCCTCTTCTTCACCGGAGATCGAATTTAATTTTGTAAAGGCAACTTTCACAAATCTTGACTGGCTGGAAAGATCTCCAGGTATTCCCATTCCACCCATTCCTCTGCTATATGCATCAAGCTGTAATACTCCTGCAAAAGTACTCTCCGGCTGTTTTCTGGATACTCCGGCATAATTATTCAGTGCAAACATCTGACTCGGGAATGGTGGATTATTGGTAAGCACTCCTACCGGATTATCATATACATGCAGCCCATCCTTCATAGACTCAACAACGATACAGGAGTCTTTGTCTGCAATGATCCAGTGAAGCTGTGCTGTCGGCAGCTGTTCACTGAATGCTGTACCTGTCAGTCTCATTGCTGCCAGCTTCTCTCTCGCCTCTGCTACAGTAGCACACTGTGTAAGGATCCATGGGATGAACTCGAACTGTGCCACCTGGCTGACTTCTGTTTCATCTTCCGGCAAAGCCTCTTCATATGCCGCATTGCCGACAAAATTAAGACCTGCCATTCCAAGGCCTTTTTCATTAACAGCATCATAATAAAGCGGATAACCTTCTGCAACAAATGCCATTCCGATCAAAGCATAATGGCTTTTTATCTTCCCGGCAAACCGGAAATCAAATTCGTAATTTCTTGGCGTTATCGTGATCTGTTCCCCATAGGAAAATTCATAATCAAGCGTTCTGCCCATATAAAAATCTTTTGTTTTGTAAGTTGCTGCTGTACACATATCGAACACCTCTTCTTTCTGCTATAATAGTCCTGCAAACAATCTCATAAACAACTGTCCGATCCGTAAATATGCACTCCGTCCTGTGCGGTACTTTTCGGTCACTTCCCTGCATTCATTTATTGTTGCTCCAAGATCATCTCTTATATCCAAAACTGTCTGACTACCATTATACTGCATTATAAGGCAGATAAGTAATCTGTCTTTTTGTCATAAAAAACCTTATCTAAATGACATTGAATGATTTATTTTCTATCTAAAATTTTATTAAACCGACTAAAGACTCCATAGTTTGTGTGTTTGACTTACTGTTTATATCTATCTTCTCCTAAATATTTTTCTAGTCATTGCAATATAAAATTGCTTATACCGTCTCTCCCTTAAGAGTCCTGGTATTCTGGATAATATACAGAGCGACCGATATGACCATCATTATAGCGCACAAACCAATCAACAGATCTGATACCATCGGTGTAATTTGGAACCATATAATATGAACCGCTGCAGTTCCATATAATAAAAAGGTTACTATCTTTCCATGCCAGTCTGCACCATGTACTTTTCCTGTCTTTCGTATCACAAGACATCCACTGACTACCATATACAGTTCCTTACCTGCCATTATTACGATTAAAAGAAGCATATGCGGAAAACGAGTAAACAGACAGATTAACATCGCTGCCTGTGTCAGCTTATCAGCCACCGGATCAAGTATTTTTCCCAAATTACTAATCCTATGGAATCTTCTTGCGATATATCCATCAGCAAGATCCGTAAGACCAGACAGCAATAAGATTTCACCAGCTAACAGAGGATTTTTCTTTACACAATAACTCCATATAATTACCGGAATCAGACAAAGCCGAAAAAAAGAAAGAAGATTAGGAACCGTAATAATTCTATTCAAATTTTCTTCCTGATTCACTTCACTCTGCATGTACGATCACATCACTTTCCTTTTTTTTAGACATAAACCAATAAAATATAACACAAAATGCTAAAGCAAACACAACACCAAAAACATTTTGAATCACTCTAAGACTAACCGCTCCTTGTAGTCCATAAGTCTCTGCAGCAATGGCTAAAGCACCAAATGTGTTAAATACTGCCTGCCAGCCATATTGTGCTGAAAATCCTACACCGATTCCTCCAAGAATTCCTATATATGCATAGATTGACGAAGGAAGCAGAAAATATAACACTGTAAAACATATAACACCTGCAATATTTCCGACAATCCTTTTACGGACTCTGTAGTGCATATCTTCCATAAATGGCAAAATCGCGGACATGGCTGCAATACCAGCCCACATTGCACGTGGCATATTACAAAGTTCTGCAATGCAAAGGACAATCGGCACGCATAAAATCTGACATATCTGCCATTTTGTTCTGGAAGAAGTGATATCAAATTCTTGTATCAGATCTTTCAGATTTCTTTTATAAGTTCTGTTTTTATGATTTCGATAAAATACGAAGCAGGTAAGTGCTGCACCTAAAGCCATTCCGACTAATCGCATCTGATAGCTTTTTCCCGTAACATCATAACCATATAGCAGTAGATACCCAAGAACCAATGTAGATTGATTAAACATGAATGGATTATGGCATCCGAACAGAATCAACACAGCCAGTGCCGCAATATTTAACAGCATTCCCAATACCGGTGAAAACTGATTTGCTAAATGCGGACATACAGTCATAATTACAAAGAACAAAGCCAAAAGCATCGTAGATTGTCCGGTGTGGATCCCCAGATCCGCATTCCGAAATACCATAAGGCATAATAAAACTACTACACCCACAATACTATTCTCATTTCCAAATAAGATACTGAAAATAGTAACAAATAAAAAACAAAATGCCATTGTAACAGCTATCTTTACCAAATATACCAGTATATGATATGATTTTTCTTTCGCTGTTTCACTCTTTTTCAACAGATTTTTAGAACCTGCCTGATTTAACTGCAATTCCTGATAAAATGTCATGTAATTCCTCCTCTATCTGTTTTTCTTAAACTTATATGGCCTCATCTTTCTGTATTGGAAGCTCTACAACAAATCTGCATCCACCATATTCACGGTTTTCTGCTTTGATTGTTCCTCCGGCACTATCTACAATCCGTTTTACAAGTGCAAGACCTAGGCCATTTCCTTCTGCTTTATGAGATCCATCTACCTGATAGAACTTGTCAAATATTCTGGATTTTACATCATCCTCTATTCCTGGTCCTTCATCTTCCAGAATGAACTTAACAGAATCCTGTTCTTGTTTCAGAAACATCGTAATTGTCCCCTTTGAAGGGCTGAACTTAATCGCATTATCCAAAAGATTTATCCAGATATGCATAAAAAGTCCTTCATTCCCAGTATATTTAACTTCCTCCAATTCTACCTGAAAACCAATTTCTTTTTCTGTCCATTTTGTCTCCAGGGAAAGAAATGCCTGACGGATCTGTTCATCCAAACGATATTCTGTTTTTTTCATTGGTATGTTCTGATTCTCTAACTTGGATAACAGCAAAATATTTCCAACCAATCCGGAAAGCCTTTGGGTATTAAACAGGATTTTTTCTACATATTCCTCTTGCTCCTGAGACAGTTCTTCTCCCTGAAGAAGCATTGTATACCCTTCAATGGCATTAATCGGGGTCTTAAACTCATGAGAAACATTAGATACAAAATCCATCTGCAGCACCTCTGTTGCACGAAGCTCTTTTGTCATCACATTAAAACTCTGATAAGATTCTCCAACTTCTGCTATACGGCTGTTCGTTTCCAAATGCTGTTCAAAATCTCCCCGAGAAACTTCCTTCATTGCTTTACTAAGTCTGGTAATTGGTTCCAGTAACTTTGCATTAATAAAGGAAGTGATCAGCCCTGCAATCAATGTATTGAAAATCAAAAGCCAGCCAAGCACAGGTATACTGCCCGGCAGATTAAAAAAATGATTTAAAATAGCAAATAATAAAGCAGATATAACTGTTGAAAATACAAGTGCCAGCCAGATTGCACCAGTCAGACAGGATCGGATCCGCAATCCTTTTTCTTTCTTTTGTTCCATTATTTTTTCACCACCTTGTATCCAATTCCACGCATTGTTACGATTTCAAAATCAGGGTTATCTTTAAAACGCTCTCTGATTCTTCCTATATGTACCTCTATCGTATGTGGGTCTGCCTCCGTCTCGTATCCCCATACTTCATCCATCAACTGTTGTTTTGTAAATGTTCTGTCTAGCGAAGCTGCAAGCTTATATAAAAGCAGGAATTCTTTTTTAGGCAAAACAAGACTTTCCTTATCAGTTGTAACCGTCATTGCATCATAATCAAACTCTGTTGAACCGATCACAATTTTGTGTTCATTCAGTATCTGTGCACGGCGAAGCAGTGCTCCGACTCTTAAAACCATTTCATTCACATTTACCGGTTTTACCATATAATCGTCACTTCCCGAAAGAAATCCCTGGCGCATATCATCAAAGGAACCTTTCGCAGTGATCATAAGCACTGGTATCTGATATCCTGCTGAACGAAGTTCTGACACCAGTTCATAGCCATCCATAACCGGCATCATAATATCAGAAATGATCAGATCAATATATTCCTTATCCAATACTTCCAATGCCTGTGCTCCATCCGATGCACTTCTGACTTGATATCCATTCTTCTCAAGCACTTTTTGGAATAGCTGGCTTAATTCTTTATCATCTTCTACAATCAATATTTGAAACACGTTTTCCTTCCTCCTTATTAAAACAGATACCTTGCCCATCCAAGCAGATGCTGTACCAAAAATATTTTTCTCTGACGTTTCTTTGTTAATTCGATTGGCTCTACATGATATGGATCACGATAGGTTCCATCTTCCAATACCTGGCGGGACACTCTTTCATATTCCATCATGCCCTCTTCCAACTGTTTATTAATATCTTTACTGCGAATTACAAGCATCAGTTCCGTATCCAGATATGCACTTCTCATGTCCATATTAAAGGAACCGATTACAGACAGATCATCGTCAATCAGAATACTTTTTCCGTGGTATGAATAACCGCCTTCATATTCCCAGATATTAATTCCTGTACTTAAGATTCTATTTCTGTTTTTCGCATAATCGGCAGCCCCAAATGGATTCCCATTATTCGCAACTGAATTTGTCATGATAGAAAAATCTGAAACGTTCTCTGCAATCTCCTCCCATGTATTATACATCATATCATTACAGATAATATATGGCGTGTGGATCTTCACACGATTTTTTGCATTTTTCATCAATTCTCCCAACTGATACCACACTACTGGTTCTTTGGAACCTGTGTGAATAGGATTTGACACTAATGCAATCTTTTCTGTCTCAAAAGTTTCGTCCGTGTAATCGGTATCGCAGATTCTTTCCTTATTCTCTTCAAAATATTTCTGATAGCCGTTCTGCAGCTCTAAAACTGCGTTCTTTACAGATTTTCTATTTGCCAGTTTTTTATTGTCATGAAAATAACCACTGTCTTCTTGTTCCCATATCGTTTCAAAATACTCTAACAACTGGTTAACTGAATTTTCTTTCTCAGGTTCATCGCAAACCACTAACACATCTCTGTCATAGTTCTTATGTCCCGGAAAATCACCCAGGAAATAATTGTATGTATTTCTTCCCCCAAGAATATATCTCTTTCCATCTGCAATCAAATATTTATCATGCATTCTACCCATCATCTTCCATGGTTTCAACGGATTGGCCTTATTATATAGTTTAATTTCAACATTCTCATGGGAAGATAATCCATAGAAATACGGATTTCCTTCCATATCAATCCAGCTCTCCATTCCATCTACTAACAGACGAATATGTACACCTCTGTCTGCCGCATCATGCAGTGCTCCTAAAATCAATTTTCCACTTTCATCGGATTGAAATGCAAAAGTAGAAAGAATAATTTCCTTTTTTGCATTCTTGATCAAACGCACTCTTTGTAAAAGCGCTTCTGGATTCTTTTCTATGATTACTGCCCGTTCTGTATTTTCACTGCATTCGTTCCATGACCCATTTTTTGTTTCTTTTTTGGTTGTATTGGACACTTCCGGCTGCTTTTTATATGCAATGCAGATTCCGATCAATTCATAAAAAGCCACACATAAAAAAATTGCCAGTATAACAAGAAGGATTTTACATATTTTATACTTTTTCATTGTACATCACCTGATTCCTTTTTATTTCATACTTATACAATACAAAGTCAATCTCAATTTAACCTCAACAAAATTTATTTTTCATAAAAAAATATGACAGGCTTCTTTTTAAAGAAACAGTCATATTTTTGTTCTAATATATGAAGGAGCTTTTCTTACTCCGTTTTATTAATCACTATTTTATTTCTTCCATAAGCTGTCGGATTTTTCTCAATGTACACCGTGTAACTGCCAGGTCATCTTCTTGTATATTCGATATGATTTTTTCATAAGCTTCTATCATTTTTTCTTTCTGACAATTACTTAATTCAATTGCCTTGTTCGTCAAAACAAGGTACGTTCTTTCTTTTTTTTCATCTAATTTCCAGATAATATATCCTTTATTTTCAAGACTTTTTACCATCTTAGATGTTTCTGGAATCGATAATTTCATGTATTCTGCCACTTCTGAAAGATATACTCCTTCATGACAGTCTGATTTTTCAACACATTCCTTTATACTATAAAGGAACAAATAATCTGTTCTTTCGACAAATTCAAATATGCTTTCAACATTGATGCTCTTTAAAAAAACTCCTCTGCACTGGTTCCTGCTCCCATATTATCGTTCCTCTCTTTCTATATATTCTTTTTTGCTGACTAGACTCTTATATGCCGGGCGAATGATCTTATCTGTAGTTATCAATTCTTCCAGGCGATGTGCACTCCAACCAGCAATTCTTGCTATCGCAAATAATGGCGTGTACAATTCTCTTGGAATATTCAACATGTCATACACAAAACCACTATAGAAATCTATATTAGGACTTACTCCTTTGAATATCTGACGCTGCTTTGCAATCAACTTAGGTGCAATCTTCTCAATATTGTTATAAAGGGTCATATCTTTCTCACGTCCTTTATCCCTTGCGAGTTGTTCTACAAAGCCTTTGAACACCATTTCTCTCGGATCGGAAATAGAATATACAGCATGTCCCATTCCATAAATAAGTCCTTTCTGATCAAACGCCTCTTTCTTCAAAATCTTACTCAGATATGATGCAATTTCCTCTTCGTCTTCATAATCTTTCACATGACTTTTAATATCATCCATCATATTCATTACCATCAGATTTGCACCGCCATGTTTTTTTCCTTTTAAGGATGACATTGCTGCTGAAATAACAGAATAAGTATCTGAACCTGAAGATGTTACTACCCGTGTAGTGAATGTAGAATTGTTACCACCACCATGTTCCATATATAACAATAATGCTATATCCAGTACTCTTGCTTCCAGTTCTGTGAATTTTGTATCTGGTCTTAATAGGCGCAGGAAATTTTCAGCAATAGATAAATCTTTTTCAGGTCTATGAATATACATACTTTCGTTTTTTTCATAATAACAATAAGCATGGTATGCATATACTGCTAACATAGGAAATACTGCGATCAACTGCATACTCTGCCTTAGCACATTCGGAATTTCAAGACTTTCTTTCTCCTTATCGTAAGAGCCCAATGTAAGAATACTTCGAGTCATAGAACCCATAATATCTGATGTAGGTGCTTTCATAATGACATCTCTGGTAAAGTTAGTCGGTAGTTCCATACAATCAGATAGTCTTCCCTGAAATTCCATTAACTGTGTATCAGTTGGCAATTCTCCGAATAAAAGAAGATATGCTCCTTCTTCAAAGACAAACCTTTTTCCTTTACTTCCTGTTACTAAATCTTTTATATTATAACCACGATAAGATAACTCGCCATCACATGGACTCTTTACTCCATCATGATATTCAAAAGCTTTTATATCAGAAATATTTGTAAGCCCCGTCAACACACCTTGGCCTTTTTCATCTCGTAAGCCTCTTTTTACACCATACTCTGAATACAGATTCTTACTAATGCTATCATTTTGTTCACAAAAAATTGCTTGCCGTTTCATATAATTTTCCAAATTGCTCATTTGAATCGCTCCTTTCATTCTGTTACGAACTTACATACTATACTCAGATATTCTTGTTTCCAGAGCATTCAGCATTGTCTGTTCTTATTCTTATTCATTAGCAATACAATACAATGGAAAACTCAATTTAACCTCAACAAGGTTTGTTTTTTCATCCATGCAAAATCTTCTTTGTACAACAGACTGTTAGATATAGCAAAAACGGCCTTTCAAAAACAGTTAACTTCTAAATCAACTGTTTTTTGAAAGGTCGTTTCATCAGATTCTTATAGCAATCCAGCAAATAATCTCATAAATAATTGTCCCAGTCGCAAATATGCACTTCGTCCGGTTTGATATTGGTCTGTCACATCACGACATTCTCCCATCGTTCTTATCAGATCATTTTTTATATCCACAACTGCCTGACAATCTGCCATAAAACAGCCGTTTTCAAAATGGTGATATAAACTTCGATAATCCAGATTAATTGTTCCACAAGTTGCCATACAGTCATCTGCCACACTCATTTTTGCATGACAGAAACCAGGAGTCCACTCATAAACACGAACACCATGTTTAACTAATCCATGATAAAAAGAACGAGTTATATTATAAATGAATTTTTTATCAGGGATACCAGGTGTGATAATTCTTACGTCTACCCCTCGCTTAGCAGCCAGACATAACGCATGCGTCATTTCATCTGTTATGATTAGATACGGAGTCATAAACCAACAATATTTTTCAGCTTTATTTATCATACTGATATAAACTTCTTCTCCTACTTGTTCATTATCCACAGGGCTGTCTGCATAAGGTTGAACAAACCCAGTTTGCTGTGCCGCATAATCATAGTGGAAAAGGTATTTACTAAAATCAGGATCATTAGCATCCTTAGCACTTACTGCATTCCACATTTCCAAAAATGTCACCGTAAGCGACTGAACAGCATCTCCTTCTAAACGAATACCTGTATCTTTCCACTGTCCATACGGGTGTGTGTAATTAAAATATTCGTTTGCTAGATTATATCCACCTGTAAATCCGACTTTTCCATCAATAACTGTTATTTTTCTATGATCACGATTGTTCAAAAACAGATTTAAACCTGGCATAAACGGATTGAATACACGGCAATGAATTCCTATTGCCTCCATCTTTTTCACAAAATCTGTGTTAATAAAGCCTATAGAACCCATATCATCGTAGAGTACTCTAACTTCCACACCTGCTTTTACTCGCTCTTCCAGAACATCTTGAATCTTATGCCATGCTTCAGCGTCTTCTATCGCATGATATTCCATAAAGATAAACTTCTGTGCTTTCTCCAAATCCTTAAGCTGTGCCTCTAATCCTTTCACTGCTTCATCAAAATACACAATATCCGTATTCTGATAGATTGGATACTGCGAATTTCTTTGTATGTAACTTGCTATATTTCCTGCTTTCGGAATTGTTTCTTTTATTCTGCTCAAACACTCCTGACTGTCCGGAAGCATTGGTAACAATTTGCTATCAATTTCTGCATATCGCTCACGCATTTTATGTGTGCCACCATTCAAACCAATCAGCAAATACAGGCCTACACCCATAATTGGGAAAATTAGAATTAAGATGACCCAAGGCATTTTCATAGAGGATGTCTTATTTGATGCGTACAATCCCAAAACCAAGATCCCACTCAAAATCCTTGTAAATAAATTTATGATTTCTGCATATTCATTCAAGCGTGTTACGATAGTAATAATAAAAATCACTTCCAGAAGAATGCAGATTATGGAAAAACACAGCCGTTTTACCCCATTTTTTGTTTTTGCTTTGCCCTCTAAAGTATCTTGTTTCATATATATTCCACCTTCCTACTTGCTCAGTTTTCTCCCTAAATTTCGTAGAACATACCAATTTTGTCTTTTATTCTCTGCATTTCATTATCTGCTTCAATGATAGCTCTTGCAGAATGAAGTAATTCTTCACTTATCTCATCATAGCCAGGCATTTCTTCAATTCCTTTTTTATAGCGAAGTTGATGTTCCAATGTTGCCCAGAAATCCATACCATTGGTTCGAATCTGTAATTCTACACGCATAGGTGTTTTACCCTTAGCAAAAAATACTGGTATTTCAACAATCATATGATAGCTTCGATAACCATTCGATTTTGGATTTTTTATATAATCTTTTATTTCAATAACTTTAATATCATCCTGTTGGGTAATCAAATCTGATATCATATAAATATCGTCAATAAACGCACAAACTATTCTAACGCCTGCTACATCATTGAGATATGTCTGTATATTTTCTGTTGTAAACTCATATCCCATCTTCTGCAGTTTATCGTAAATACTATTGGGCTGCTTAATTCTTGTTTTTATAAAAGAAATAGGATTTCGATTGTTCTCAACTGAAAATTCATCATCCAAAACCTCAAGTTTAGTTTGTATCTCCCGAATAGCACAACGATACATCATCATTAAATTATAAAATTTTGTAGCATTATTTAAAAACTGTAGTGATTCCGGACTGTTCATCCTGAGTTTTTTTACTTCATCTTTTGTCATGGAACTTTCCTTTCTACCTCATCCCTGATTTCAAAACATTATTTATTTTGATAGTTGATTCGTTCTCCTTGAATTACTGGATAACAAATCATTTTATCACTATCCAGATTTTCTATATGCATATCTACTGCACTGATCTGATGTTTTTCATAAGTATTGTAATAATACCATCCTTATGGCAGACAGTGGTTACGAAAGTTTTAATACCTTTGCACACCTGATCCGGAAGGGAATGTATTTCGTTATCCGCATGAAGGATATCAACAGTAATGGTATCCTTTCCTCTTATGATTTGCCTGACAGCGAATTTGATACTCATATAAGGACAACACTTACCAGACGCCATACGAAAGAAACACTGGGGAATCCTAACACCTATACCATACTTCAGCCTTCTACCGATTTTGATTTTCTTGATGAAAACTGCATGTATTACGATATTGAATTCCGTATTGTACGTGTTCGCCTTGATAATGGAACCTATATCTGTATTGCCACCAATCTTTCAGAAGAACTTCCTCTGGAAGAAATCAATAAACTTTACCGGATGCGCTGGAGCGAGGAAACAAGCTTCCGTGAACTCAAATACACCATCGGTCTGATCAACTGGCACAGCAGCAAATATGATGGAATCCTTCAGGAAATCAATGCCCATATGATTCTGTATAATTTCTGTGAATTAGTGACTTCTCACGCTATGGTAAAAAAATCTAAAAATACCAAACACATCTATAAAATTAATTTCGCCATCGCAGTAAACATATGCAGGGCGTATCTCAAACACGGTGGTAACGAAACAGAGACCATGCTTCTCATACAAAAGTATCTGACACCTGTCAGGTACAATCGAAAATATCCTATCCCCCTCCGTCCAAAGAGAAATAGGGATTTCATGTATCGGGTTGCATAAATCTCGTTACCATTATACTGCATTATGAGGCAGATATGCAATCTGTCTTTTTGTCATACACAAAAAAATGATTTGAACTCATCATACACCTGCTTTCTACGCATTAGTGCACCAAAAAAATACAGCATTTCTTAACTGAACAGTATTTTCAATGCATGAACGCATATGATATACTGTTTTCATCATAAAAAACCTTATCTAAATACAGTTCATCACTCTCTGCCTTAACTTTCATAAGACAGTAGAGAACCACTGTACTAATAATGATTACGAACCAAATTAACACTTTGCCCATTCGACCACTCCTCTCAAATAAATAGAGGACCAAACCAGCTGATGGAATATTCCATCTCAAGTGCTAATTTAGTCCTCACTAAATGTTTTAATATAAAATTGTACCTAATCTAAGCACACAGATTCACTCTCAGACTGATTGCGGACATCTGTGATACTGACTTGGATTTTCGGTTTTGATATAACAGCGCTGCCTTATCTACCGCTAAATTGGTATAAAAATAAGGACTAAATTAGGCATAACCCCTTGATTTTACTGGGTTTCATCTAACTTGGTCCTATTATAACTCAAACACCTGTTTCCCATCTAGAAACCGTTCGGCCTGAAACTTTTATCTTTTCGGCAAGCTGTTCCTGTGTAATAACCTTTTCTTTCCTAAGTTCTTTTAAGAAACGTCCAATCTTTTTCTGATCCATACTGTTTCCTCCTTTCATTGACAGAGTAATATTATTCTACTAAACATAACACGACACAAAGCGAGAAAATGCCGTATTTACGCTATTGGACAAACCTGTCTAGTATTATTTATATTGGCTTTAGCCCTAAAAACTTCGATTGATCTAAGTATTCTCAGTTACACCTTCTTGCCCTTCGGACAAGAAGTATCCCTCGCTCAAAGAGCTCGGTCAATACCGATTTTCCCATACATATACTGCCTTTATAGTATAAGAACTGTTATCATGTCTTTTTAAGCACTAAATTTTTAATCCTTCTCTTAAAGTAACCCCATACTTATCCAAAAGAAGTGCTTCAAGCTCTGCCCTTCCTTTTTTACCTAAATTTCTTACCCTCAATAAATCACATCTGGAACAGAGAACCAATTATTTTAACGAATTTATTCCGGAACGCCTGAGTGCATTCTCGACTCTGACACTAAATCCTATCTCATGTAAGGGTACATCTTTCACCTTGAATAATTCATCGGATATCCCGCTAGTTAAAAATGCTTCCTGAATTTTAATAATTATATTCTTCTTTGCATTAATTATTTCCTCATTAACAATATCCTCTATCAGTGTATTAATATCCCGCTGCATTCATCTCTCCTTTTCTACTCTGCATATCTGTCTATCCAGTTTTCACCATCATAGGTTTCAATCTGATTCTCAAGCCTGTCAAGAAAATCAGATAAATACTTATTATCATCTTCTCCTCTTGCAAACCATACATTTGACTGTCCAAATCCGAATGCCACACCCTTTTTCTTTCTTGGCACTCTCCAGAATGTCTTTCGCCTTTGCGACCTTGGAAGCAAAACACAATCTTCCTTTAATGCAATTGCATTGTATAACTGGATATATTTTTCATCTGCTGCTGACTCATTATCTGACCTTTCATTATCTGAAGCTTCAGTATCAAACTCCAGCTTTTCGTATCGTCTGTAAACTGTCGCATGTTTATACCAGCCTACAACATATGTTTCCTTATCAAAAGAGTCCGGATATAATGCACAGTACACAACCAGCACATCATCAACTTCTGTATCATTTTTAAGATCACTGCAGCCCTCTATCTTTTCAATATTTAGCTGGTTCCTTTTCCCGGCGCTGGTACTTTTCGTCTCCACAAATCCAAGACAATACTCACCTTCCGGGAATCCCTTTAGTTTTAAGAGTTCCGGCTTAAAATTATACTTTTCATGTGCATCTTTCGTATCCTTTACATATGAACCTCCGTTTTTTGGCTCATCTTTTCCCGGAACAATTCCCTTATAATAATCCATCCATGCAATGTTACAAAACAGTATTCTCAAAAAATAGCCCCCGTTTCCTATCCGTTTAGTTTATACATTATTGCTTCTGAAATATTATACCACATAAACAAATATTTTTTTCTTTTTTGTCGTAATTTGTCAATTAATGTCATTTCAAGTTCTGCTCTTCCTATTTTCATATTAACATAAAAAATAATAACAGTAATTCAAATAGAAACCTCCTGACATAAAAAATCAGCCATTTGATCCTTTTCAAATCCAAACGGCTGACACTCATTTTCTTTTTTATTTCATATATTTTTTAAATACACTTATAAACTTAACCGCCTTGTCTATCATCTCATTCATTAATTCACCATAATTTGAATGATCATCAAAATTAAGTCCATAAATCTTATGCATTATTCTTGAAGCCTTCTTATCATCCAGTCTGCGCCACTCCAATGGAAGATTAAGCTTTGCTTCTATTTCTTCCTTTTGCGATTCCAGAGAATCATATAATTCCTTATCATCATTTATGTACAATTCAACAACAACACAGCCTTCTTTATTTACCAGATTAAGAGCAACATGTCCAACACTAGTTCCAATGGCAATATCATACCAGTGATCCGTAGAAGCCTTTCTAATCTTAAATGGCTTTCCCCGCTCCACTATAACATCATTAAACTGCGTCCAGAATTCAAGTCTTTCAGACTGCGATTTATTAAGATCCGAAGAACCCGACTGATTTTTGGCATTTTTAATAAAGCCGTTAGGCTTTTCGACTACCTCAAACATAGGAGCCGGATTAGAATCGCCAATTTTGTATGCATGAACCTCAATAAGAAAGAAGTTAATATTTGTAGATGTATTATTATTAAGCCATTCTACAGCACTTCTGTGTTCTTCTCTCGCTTCCTTTACAATCCATACAATTACATTGGCATCAAGTCCTGACGCATATGTAATAATTTTCCCCAAATGGTCATGGTTTGAAGCTTCCAGCTGGTTTTCAATAATAACCTTTTCACCAGTAACCTCATCTTTTCCCACCAAGTCACATCTGTAAGCACCGACATATACTTCTGTCTCAACCTCTGTTAATGAAAGCCCAATGGCATCATTAAGTAGTTCCAGATTTTCTTTATCTGAAAGCCATTTAGAAAAATCATACTGCTCATGCTCCCAGAGCTTTCTTATATCAACTTCAACAAGTTTTCCCATTTTAGCAATTGCCATGGTTTTTATGCCTGTATCTCACCATCAAATATCATATTCCAGCTCATACGGATATCATACATCAGCCTTGTAAGTGCAATACTATCTTCCGGTGTATAAATAGCACTGGCACTATTTCCTGATGCTATGCATCTGCCTGCTTCACGAATCTCATATTCAAATCCATTTATATCAACCGGGCACTCGATTGTTTCCGGTTCTTTACCCTCCACCTCAAGTATCAAGGTCTTTGCATGTTGGAAATCCGGCAAATATATACTTCCCTTTGTTCCCTCAATTCTGGCATTACGTTTCAATTCCTGTCCTATTGTCTGGACTGATTCTGCAATACATCCATCATTATATGTCAGTTTGAGACAACTGTAATCATCTGTTCCATTCTCATTAATATGTACTTTTGTGGTTTCTACATTCTGCGGATCACACCCTGTAACAATACGCAAAAATCCCAGATTGTAAATTCCTATATCCAACAGAGCACCTCCACCAAGTGCAGAGTTAAATTTACGCTCTTTTCTGGCACCCGTTGCAACAAATCCATACTGACAGGAAATATGTTTAATTTCTCCTATTGTTCCCTGAAGCAGGATATTACGCAGACGATTATACAATGGCAGAAACCATATCCATAATCCCTCCATAATAAAAAGATGCTTATCCTTTGCCAACCTGTACAGCTCCTGTGCCTGTTTCTCATTTATTGTAAATGGCTTTTCACAAAGTACATGCTTACCATGCTCAAGACAAAGTCTGCAATTCTCATAATGCAAGCTATTCGGTGTTGCTACATAAACAGCCTCAACATCCGGATCATTTACTAATGCTTCATAAGAATCATAATATCGTGGAATATCATACTCCCTGGCAAAAGCTTTTGCACTATCCATGTTCCGTGAGCCTACTGCTGCAAGCTGTTCATTTTCATTACTCATCTGATTTATAGTTGATGCAAATTTTTTTGCAATATTACCTGTAGCCAGAATTCCCCACTTCATATCATTTTCCTCCTAATAACATAATTGCATTTCACATTCATATCTTGTTAATAATTATACACTATTTTACTACATACACCAACACAAAATAGCAAGTCAAATTCCCAATACTTGATAAAATAAATATGACATAAAATGTCGCTTATCCATTGTCAGACGGATAGGCGACATTTTTGTGTTTATATGAAACTTTTTATTATTTTTATAAGGAGGGCTTACTATGCCAAAAACAAAATTTCAGGAATTCATTTTTACCCTTATCACATCCGGCTGTTAAAACTACATAACCTCCAGACTATTATCACCATTTTCCAAACCTAGTATTCCCTTAATTGAATTCTCAACCATATCGGACACCGCCTGCTCTGTATAGAATGCCATATGAGGTGAGAGTATTACATTAGGAAAGCTCTTTAAAACTGCCATATTGTCATTATCAAGCTTTTCAGTTTCCTTATTAAGATAGTACAAGCCTGCCTCTCCCTCGAAAGTATCAAGTGCGGCAAATCCTACCTTTCCACTCTTTAATGCAGCTATAAGTGTTTGTGTATCCACTATAAGTCCTCTGGCTGTATTAACTATTATTACTCCATCCTTCATTTTCTTAAATGCTGCCTCATCAATAAGATGTGTATTTTCAGCATTTCCAGGAACGTGTAAGGTTATAATATCTGAATTCGTAAGAAGCTCATCAAAGCTTACATACTCTGCATACTTTTTCACTTCTTCATCCTCATAACATGAATATGCTAATATACGGCATCTAAAGCCAGATAAATGCTTAACCACCGTCTTACCTATATTACCCGTTCCTATTACTCCGACTGTTGATGTTGATAATTCTTTTCCGACTTTTCCTTTTAATGAGTAGTCCTGACAATCCGCTTTTTTCATTATCCAAGGCATATTGCGGCAGGCCATAAGCATAAGCATAATCGCATAATTCGCAACACTATTTGGTGAATACACTACGTGGGCTGCTCTCATACCTATTGAATGTGCATACTTAATATCAATATGCTCATAACCTATGCTTCTTGTTGATATGTACTTAATGCCCTTCTTATGAAATGCATCAAGTATTTCCGGGTACATGGGATTGTTTATTATTGATATTGCATCATAACCTTCAGCCAGGTCTACATTATACATTGAAGGATAATCTGATGTAAAACCATACTCAAATGAATACTGCTCTGCGAATTTCTCAACATATTTCTTCTCATCATATTCCCTAAGGGCATAAAAAAATATTTTCATAATAGTTTCCATTCTTGCGCTGCTTCTCAGCGCATCTCAAGTTTGTGCAAAGCACAAATCTTGCGTGTGAAAAATCTTATTTTTCACACTAGTCTCCATTTCTGTGTGTATTTTACGCATATCGAGTCTGTGTCAGGTGTGCGCATATTTTTGTTGTAAGTAAGTATAGCACCCGTCATTACGAAATGCACTATATTGAAGATAAAAAACATAAAAAAGCTAATAAATAAAGCAAAACTGTACAAATCTAAAACTGCATTTACGCTCTTTACTTATCAATATAAACGTGTTATAATACTTCAAATTTGAACTATTCATTTTTGTAATTTATATTTAACTACAAGGAGGCTGGCTCTCTTATGAACTCAGGAATTGAATTCGCACAAAAAATCAATCTTGCATATAACTCAGTATGCAAACCTCTTTTACATAAGTTTAATCTTCCACAGACAGCTTTCGATATTCTTATGTTTCTTGCAAATAATCCAGAATATACAACTGCAAGAGATATTGTGGAGGTAAGAAAAATCAAAGCTAATCTTGTTTCTGTCAATGTTGACAGGCTTGTGTGTGATGGTTATATCATACGAAAAGAAACCAAAGGTGACAGAAGGAAAACACAGCTCATATGCACACCTGCGGCAGAGGAAATAATTAAAGAAGGTCAGGTTTTACAGAAAGATTTTCTTGAACATCTTTTTGATAATATGGACACTGCCACTAAAGAGGCTTTTTTTTCGGGTATGAAACAGATAGAAGCTAATCTTGATAAGATACTTGAAGACAACTAGGGTCGGTGTGCACCTGACACGAAACTATTTTTATTAGAATTGTGCACAGAAAAGAGGTAAATACCTCTGCTCCTGTGTGGGCAGTCGCATTTTACTTCGCAAAACAAGGAGGTAAATACCTCTGCTCCTGCATGGGCAGTCGCATTTTGCTTCGCAAAACAAGGAGGTATATAAATTATGTCATCATTATTTTTAACTATTATTGTAACTTTTTTTGCAGGTATGGGTGCCGGTCTTGGAACTGGATTTGCCGGCATGAGTGCCGCTGCCGTAATCAGCCCTATGCTTATCACATTTTTAGGAATGGACCCATATATGGCTGTCGGCATCGCACTCTCTTCTGATGTGCTTGCCAGTGCCATATCAGCATATACATATGGAAAAAACAAGAATCTAGATATTAAAAATGGACTTATTATGATGGTCAGTGTTCTTATATTCACTGTTGTAGGAAGTTATGTATCAAGCCTTGTTCCATCAGCTACAATGGGAAACTTCTCTGTATTTATGACTTTCCTTCTTGGAATCAAATTCATCATAAGACCTGTTATGACTACAAAGGAAGCCATGGAGGGTGTATCTGCTAAGAAACGTGCCATTCAGTCAGTTGTGTGCGGCATATTAATTGGCTTTATATGTGGCTTCATCGGTGCCGGCGGCGGTATGATGATGCTGCTTATCCTTACCTCCGTACTTGGATATGAACTTAAAACTGCTGTCGGAACTAGTGTATTTATTATGACATTTACTGCCCTTACTGGTGCTGTATCACACTTCGCGATTGGTGGAATACCTGATATAACTGTGTGGATATTATGTATCGTATTTACACTTATATGGGCAAGAATAGCAGCTATCTTTGCAAACAAAGCTACTCCTGAAACACTTAACCGTGCAACAGGAGTCATACTTGTTATACTAGGCATAGTGGTTATGCTTTTCTCATACCTTGGATAATATCACAAGATTAAATATCACAATAAATGCTGTACTAACGCAGCAGGAATTATGCTTCTATGGCTTCTTTCTGCCTGCTGTCTTTTCTTTCAAATATTGCTCTGAAGATAAGACGTACAAATGGTCCACAGTAAAACATCTGATAAAGTATTGCCATAGGGAAATTCATAGCCCATGTCTTAACCCACATACCAAAAGATGGTTCCTTAAAAAGTATTGTTGCAACAAGACTCATAACAGGACACATGATACAGCATATACATATAGATATTGCATATGTGATAAACTGTGGTCTGTCTGTTGGCTTCATAACAGTAAATGCCAGCAGCCTTGCCAGCCTTCCAACTATAAAGAACTCAAGAATGAAAGCAACTGGCACCATTATTGGTAACTCGTGTAATGCTGCAATAAAAGTTGTTCCATCAACTATTCCTGTGTTAAGAGCTATATTATAAACAACCATCCCGTACACCATAATAGCTGCCATAATAATTGTGAATACTACGTCCTGAAATTTGTTTTTGGGCATAAAAAAAATCCTCCTTAATGATAACTTAACTCAATGTGTTGTTCGTTATCATCCAGGAGGATGTTTCGTTTCCAATAAAACCATTTAAAGCCTGCATATTCTATCATATAAAAAGCTGTACAGTCAAGTGTTTTTACTCTATTGTAATAATGTCGTAATAATGTACTATTGTAATAATGCGTAATAATGTATTTTTACTCTATCGTAATAATGTCCTTTAATATATAGTTAAACGATGGTGCTGAGCTGTCTTTATTTTCCACAAAGCCTTCACTAAGGTCTATGATATCATTTGGATTGTCAGTATTTACGCCTATGTAGTCACCTTTAAACACAGTAAGCCTATCCTTCTTAAACTGCTCGATAACATCTGCTACCATTTCCTTAGTGCCATCTGCCACAACAATATCATTAAACTCAAGCATTGAAACCCAGCCTTCATCAAAGCCGGCTCCCACATCATTACCATGTATATTACCTCTGATGTTCTTTTCTACCACCTTTCCATTAAGAACTGCATCAACGGCAGCCTTCATATATGGCTTCCAGTTAATCTTACACCCCGTAAGATATGTAGTTGGTGCTACATCAAACATACTCTGGTTATAGCTCACATTAAAAACAGGTACATCTGAGGATGTTTCCTCACAGGCAGTCGCTGGTCCTGCTGTATCTGAATGCTGTGATATAATAACACACTTCTCATTTATGAGTTCTCTTGCATACTTCTTTTCAGTACGATAATCATTCCACTTATATGTGTACTTTACCGTCATGGTAGTATTCCCCACAACTGATCTTGCTCCAAGCAAAAAAGCTGTATATCCTGATATAACCTCCGCATTAGGATACGCTGCAACATATCCTATCTTAGCCTCATTTTCTGTTATTATCCCTTCTGATATAAGCTCCTTCAGTTTTATGCCTGCCGCGACTCCTGCTGCATATCTTCCTTCATATATGGCACCCATAAATGTATGATAATTAGCATAGTATGGCTCCTCATTAGCATTAGAGCAGGTTGCCATGCAAAACTGCACATCTGGATACCTGCCAGCCAGCTCCTTAGTTGTTTCACCATAGTTATAGCTTGTAGAAAATATCAGATTACAGCCTGCATTTACAAGTCTTTCAAGATATTCTCTTTCTGTTCCCTCGGCAACATTATACATATGCATAACTTCTACCTTATCGCCATACTCTTCCTTAATGTCAGCAAGTGCCTCTATGAAATTGTCTGTATATGCAGTACTTGCATCACCTACATATATTATCCCTACCTTGATGCTCTTATCTTCATCTTTTCTTGAATAAACCATACAGGCACCTATGATGATGCTTACTGCAACACATGTTATAAGAGTTATGATACTCTCCCTGCTTACTATATAAGACAATACCCTGCCGGATATTTTCTTAATATTACTTATCTTCATCTGCTTCACCATCCTTATACAGATTATCAATGTCTATCCTGCCACTATCAATAAGTCTAAGCATAATATCCACAAGCTTTGGGTCAAACTGTGTGCCGCTGCCTCTTCGTATTTCCCCTAAAACATAGTCCTTATTAAGCTTCTTTCTATACACTCTGTTAGCTGTCATGGCATCAAATGTATCTGCTATTCCGATAATTCTTGCATTAAGCGGTATCTCTTCCCCCTTAAGACCATGCATATATCCTTTTCCATCATATCTCTCATGATGATAAAGTGCTCCTTCCTCAACATGGTTAACAAGGGTAAAGCTTTTAAGTATTTCCGCTCCTTTTTCAACATGTGATTTCATAATGGCATATTCTTCATCTGTAAGTCTTTCAGGTTTGTTAAGTATTCTGTCTGGAATACCTATCTTTCCTATATCGTGAAGCAGTGCCGCTTTTCTAAGGTTTTCACATTCTTCATCACTATATCCAAGCTCCTTTGCTATCATAACTGAATACTCAGATACTCTTAGTGAATGTTGGCTTGTATTAACATCCTTTGCATCAACAGTCCTTGCAATAGTAAGAACTGTTTCATTTCCCATCTCAAGCTGTTTCTTTACGAATTCGAGCTCTTTCTTCTGAAAATCAAGGGTTCTTTTAATCTGTGTATGGAATATTATCCACGTAAGATATGCAACTGTAAGTGCAAATATTCCGACCATATACACCTTAAACCACCAATAGTCATATATCTTTGCTTCCTTAATAATTGTATATGTGTTTTCAGATATTGGCACCCTGCCATTTTCATCAAGAACTGACAAATGAAATGTATATGTGCCTACAGGTATGTTCATATATATTATATTAGTTAGATCACTTTGCAATATTATCCTCGGTTCGGCATCATACCCTTCCAGATATATGCTTACATAAGGTGTATTAACAGAATAGTTTATAATCTCTGGGAACATCTCTATCATCTGTGCTTTGCTGTCAATATAAAGCTCTTCCCCTCTTTTTACCCTGAGACTTTCTCCATCTACCTTTACGGACTTCATCTGTATACGATATGATCTTATTCTGGCACTATAATCATTGAGATTGACTATCATTACACCATCATCTGTTGACATGTACAGATTATTATTCACATCAATATAATCCCATGCATTTGGTGTTAATGCATTTTCAAGTCCGCAATCCCCATTAAGCAGCTTATAATCAAGTTCTTTTCCAGAAAGTAAGGCACTCTTATCAACAACATATATTCCGGCTGAGCCCAGCACAAAAAGATTATCATTGTTCCCATTAACTACATTGTAATTATTATAGTAAGGAAAATTATCCAATATTCTTATAATGCCTGTCTTATCCATATAACACAGACTGTTACTTGTTACTATGAATACACCCTCGCCAGAAGCATCCTTTACCATTCTTAATATAACCGCTGAGCTAAGACCATCATCCTTATCATAATTATCTATTACTCTTCCATCACTAATAACTTCTATTCCATTGCCATCTGTTCCTGCAAGTATAACTCTTCCATAATCTTGTATATCTGTTTCAAGTGTACATAAAACCTTACTGTTTTTCATAGAATAACCTATATTGCCAATGACAGCTTCATCTACAATATAACTAAGTCCTGTATCACCTGCTGCAAGCATTGTATTATCACTTAACTCTGTTATAGTCCTGTATCTGTTTCCACTTAGTCCGTTATTCTCATCATATCTTATAATTTCACCACTATATGTAACCTCATATATTCCTTTGCCTGTTGTGCATATCCACATATTATTTTTACTGTCCGTTGTTATGCACCTTATTCTTACGTTATCAAGCTCTTTTACAAGTTTATTCACAAGCTCCTTTAAATCGCTGTCCAGCTTTTGAATATAATCACTATCAGCTGTAATACTGCCTGCAGCTGCATATGAAACGGCAATTCCACTATCTGTACCTATATAATAATTTCCATTCCACATTGTAACTGTATTTACAACCAGCTTTTCATCACTATGTTCATAATTAAGCTGTGTAAACGCTGATCTGCTTAATCTTAACAGCCCAAGTCTTGATGATGTAAACCAGAGATTTCCCTGATAATCTGCTGTCATATGATCTATTGAATTATTAAAGCTGCCTGTATCAATGTTTATAAATTGATTCTGACTGTCATAATATCCTGTACCATTATCTGCACATACAAAAAGTGTGCCATTTTCTGTTAATGTGTTATCTACAAAATATATTTCTTTAATATTATTAAGCTCATTACAGCTTACACTTTCCTTAAGTACATAAGCGTTATTATATAAATCATATTCATATTTATCTATATTTCCTTTTGATGTTCCCACATAAAGCATACCCGCATCATCAAATGAACACGTTGTATATCTTCCACCATCTGATGCACTATATTCTGAAATAACTGCTGCATTTTTTACAATACTTAGCTGTCCATTATCGCTGACAACTGCTATGTTACCATTCTTATCAGAGTCTGCACTTACAGCATATTTTATATCATCTATATAGCTTTTAACTGTTAATCCATCTGCAAGAGAAACTATTGACATAGCACCTGTCGTACCAATATAGTAATCACCATCAGAACCCTGTGTTATACACTTTACGGAATCAGCTGATAATCCCTCCTTTTCTGATACAACATTTATGATTGTTTCATCAATCATTATCGATACGCCGCCATCATTGGTTCCTATCCATAATCTGCCCTCTTCATCTTTATACAGACAGTTTACAGTCTTAACAGAGGCATATTCATCCACCCATTTAAACTCTGTACCATTATACCTGTATAAACCACCATAGGTTCCTATCCATAGTATTCCATCATTAGTCTGTGCTATATCATTGGCACAGCCGCCTGGTATTCCGTTTTCTCTTCCGTAAACTGTCTGCAGATAAGTATTATAATCCGGTGTTTCTTCTATATTATTCTGGTTATTCCTACTGTTATCAAAAGCTGCATACACGCACTTAGGTGTATTAACTTCTATAAGCTGTACTGCTGCCATAGCAGCTATCCCGATATATATACAGGCTGTCATTATCCTTTTATCAAATCTGTTCTTTCCCTTGTCATACCTTACAAATATATAGAGTGCAAGCACAGTTATGATCTTATCAGGAAAATCAATATAAAATTGTCCTGCAACGTGACTTAATAAATCATTAAATCCTATTCCTAAAAGCGACTCAATAACTCCATCACCCCATATATTATTGGTATAACCATTAAAAAACATATAATTAAAAATCACGGAAATAGAACACGAAACAAGTGCAATATAAAAGCTTGATGTCAGTGCACCAAGCAGTGTTTTCATATAATCCTTACTTATGCAAATTCCAGCAACAACTGCTATAGAAACACTTACTATGGCATAACAGGCATATGTCCACGAATATATTATAGAATAAAGAATATTGAGAGTAACTCCAACGATAACACCGCATACCGGTCCGCATACATAAGTGGCCGCAACTGTACCTAGTGAATCAAGCCATAATGGAAGCCTGAAATACCCAGCAATACACTTTCCTGCCAGATTCAGCAATACACATATTATTATAAACACGCTTATTGTATACCACTTATTTTTCTTCATAGGCTTTTCTCCGTTCAGTATGCTGTATTATCCGTTGGCTGTTATGTTTAATCCATCCTGACTGCTATGCATATTTTCAATACATAATCTAAGCATATCAGTAATGATTTAACTTTTACACTCTACCATAATAAAATTATAATTATTATATCAAAAAAATATATAACTGACAATGTATAAACGATTATTCTTTTGTATTGTAAGTTGCTATAATTTCATCCAGAATAATGTGGAAAAAGAATATTATTAAGGTTGTTGATAAAGAAGAAAATGCCGATTAATATATATATAAATATATAAATGGAGGCTGCTATGTGGGCTTACGAAAGTGTTTTTTATCAAATATATCCTCTTGGGTTTTCAGGAGCACCCTTTGAGAATGATGGTGTGCTTAACCACCGCATTTTAAAGATTAATGACTGGATACCACATATTAAAAGATTAGGTGCTGATGCTATATATTTTTCTCCTGTGTTTGAATCTGACACTCACGGATATAATACAAGAGATTATACAAAGATAGACACAAGGCTTGGTACTAATAAAGATTTTGCCAACGTGTGCTATAATCTTCATAATGAAGGAATAAAGGTTGTTCTTGACGGCGTATTTAATCATGTTGGCAGAGGTTTCTGGGCTTTTCAGGATGTGTTAAAGAACAGGGAAAGTTCCCCTTATATCAACTGGTTTGCAAGAATAGATTTTAATGGTAATTCTAATTATAATGACGGGCTCTGGTATGAGGGCTGGGAAGGCTGTTATGACCTTGTAAAGCTTAACCTGTATAATGAAGATGTTATACAGCATATTTTTAATGCTATCAAAGGCTGGGTTACGGAATTTGATATTGACGGCTTAAGACTTGATGTTGCTTACTGCCTCAATCACGATTTTCTTAAAAGATTAAGAAGCTTCTGTGACAGCTTAAAACCAGACTTTTTCCTGTTAGGAGAAACACTGCACGGCGATTATAACCAGATTATGAACGACGAAATGCTTCATTCAGTTACTAATTATGAGTGCTACAAGGGTCTTTATTCAAGCTTTAATTCAATGAATATGTTTGAAATTAACCATTCACTTTTAAGGCAGTTCGGACCTGAGAACTGGACACTATACAAAGGTAAGCATTTACTATCTTTTGTTGACAATCACGATGTCACAAGAGTTGCAAGCATACTGAATAACATCCGTCACCTTCCTTTAATATATGCTCTTGCTTTTGGTATGCCAGGAATACCTTGTGTATATTATGGAAGTGAATGGGGTGCAACTGGGCGTAAAGAAGATGGTGACCCTGCCTTAAGAGCCTGCTTTGACACACCTGTCTTTAATGAATTATCTGACTGGATTGCAAAGCTTGCCAATGCTAAAAAGATGTCACCAGCATTACAATATGGTAACTTCTCATCTATAATCCTCACTAATGAACAATGCGTATTCTTAAGAGAGTGGCAGGGTGAGCGTGTACTTGTTGCAATAAATGCCGCTGACTACAATTATTCTGCCTCATTTAATATGGGCTGTGACAAAGCATATGACCTTATAACCGATAGAGAAATACAGTTAAATAATGGATTGGAATTACCGGGATATAGTGCATTTTTCTTAAAATTATAACTACCCTGTCACACCACGCAATATCTTTTAATATGTTGCGTAATAATAAAATCAAAACAGAGAATAGAAAGTATAATCGGAGCTTCTCCTCCAATATACAACTTTCTATTCTCTGTTTTTATAATAATATTCTCTATAAGAATATCCTATACATCTATATTTTCTTATGTCTTATGACATCCGCAATTCTTAGTACTATAACAGCTACGATAGCAACGGCTGCGGCAATCCATACCCAGACTGGTACATTATGAATATTAAAACATCTTACATTTATCCACATCTGATTAATTCTCGCTGTTTCGTCATTATCAAAATACTGCATAATAGCACTTCTATGCATTACTTCTTCCGTTGGATACTGTGCTGACAACATTCCTTCTGTCTGCGCCTTAGATGTTCTTAATATATATCTTGAATCATTAGATACTCCTGAGAAGAAATATCCTAAAGAATAATCTATTGCATCAGCCTCACTTATTGTATCATCCTCTTCCATAAGTGACTCAAGACCATAATTCCATTTTAAATAATCATATATAACAGGACTCTGACCACCTGATATAACTGATGTATAGCCAATATAGTACATATTTCTTACTGCATTTTCTGGCATAGATACGAAATTAACAAATGCTTCTGCTACCTTCTTCTTTTCTGAATTGCCATTAATTCCTGATTTTAACATTGCCCAGCCATCAAAATACATATTAGTACATTCTTCTGGAATAGCAAAATTAAGATCGACATCATTAGCTTCTGCCTGCTGCATTATGTATACAGCATCACCTGACCACTGATAGCCAGCACTGATCTTACCTGTAATAGCATCAATCTTACCACTGTCAGTTTCAAATGAATATACATTATCTTTAACCTGCTGAAGATATTCTAATACTTCATCAACTGTATCCTTTGATGTGTCATTCATCTCCTCTGCCAGCTTATCAGTATAATCTGCCTGCCTGATAAAATCCTGTGACCTTAACTTATCAGACTTGATTGCACCAATTGCCGCAAACATAGTATCTCTTACATTATCCTTAACAGTAATCATACGTCTGAACTTATCATTATTAATAATCTTCCATGTCGATGCCTCTTGTTTTGTAACATCTTCTGGATTATATATAATACCTGTAACACCCCACATATATCCAGCAGCATATTTACTCCAAGGTTCACCATTGATTGTATTATTATCAAAAGTCTGCTTTATAAATGGTGAAACACCTTTTGCATAATAATTCTCTTTGATTCCTGTGTCGTAGAATTCATCAGAAAATGGTTCAAGCCAGCCCTCAGTCATAAGCTTCATAAACATATATTCTGAAGGACATATTAAATCGTACTCATCACCTAATGTAAGCATATTGTAAAGTTCTTCATTAGTTCCAAGACAGCTATATTCGACATTAACCTTCTTGCCATATGTCTTATAATACCATTGAACAAAATCATCAACCATAGAATTATCGCCCCTGATATCTGTGCTCTCAAGATCTATTGTTTCATCAGCGTTCCAGCCGCCTTCATCTATATACTCTTCCCAGTTACATATTCTAAGTGTAATTGTATCGTTATCTGCCGCCTCTGTTTTAGTAGAATTAAATCCTTTCCACACTCCTGTTATACTTCCAGACAGCATTTCAACAACCAAAATCATAGCAAGCGAAACTTTTATAACCTTTTTAGTCAAATGTCTGATATAAGATGTAATATCTATAATCACATTTTTATTCATTAATGTTTCTCCTTCTGGGCTTCATTCTTTATAGGTGCAAAATTCATAACAACTTCAACTATAACTACAATCAGGAATATAATTGTCGATAATGCCCATAATGCAGTCTTAATATTAGTCTGCGAACCCTTTGTTGCATTAACAACATATGTACTTATTGTATCAAATGTTGCCGGTTTCGTATAAGTTGCCACAAAATAATCATCAAGTGATAAAGTAACTGCCATAACGAATCCTGAAACAATACCTGATGCAATCTGAGGTATAATAATATGAATTAACGTATATCCCGGTGTTGCTCCAAGGTCAAGTGCAGCCTCATAAAGACTTGGGTCCATCTGCTTTAACTTGGGAACAACCGCAAGATATACAAATGGTGCACTAAGCACTGTATGTCCTATTACAAGTGGAATATAAGTATTCTTGCTTACCCCGAATACAACAACCAGAAGAATACATAATGAAAAACCTGTCACGACATCGGCATTAACAACTGGTATCTGGTTAAGAACTGACATTGTACCATTAACATTTTTCTTAGAATAAAATGCTCCAATTGCACCTGTTGTTCCAAGTATTGTAGCAAGCACCGCACTTCCAATTGCAAGTGCAATTGAACCTATAATCATATCTATAAGCTCTGGTGTTGTAAATAATGTCACATAATTATGGAACGAAAATGAATGAATAGCCCCAATATTAGGTGAATCTGTAAAACTATATACTGCTAATATAAGAATCGGAACATACATAAATATAAGTACAAGACCGATAATTGCATATTTAACACATTTTTTAAACATACCTGTCCTCTTTCCCGTCACATATATCTACAGCCTGCGTCCTGAACCTTCATTATCGCTGTCTGCTGATATAAGACTGATTATACATATAATTATAAGAAGTATAAGTGCTATCATTGAACCATTGTTCCAGTCGTATGCACTAAAATAGCTTCCTATAAGACTACCCATAATATATGTACTGTTATAAAGCATATCAAGCACTACATAATTAGTCATCGCTGGCAGGAACACCATTGATATTCCACTTATAATTCCCGGTACAGATAATGGCAATATAATCCTTATAAATGTCTGAAAATTATTAGCCCCCAGATCATTTGCTGCTTCTATAATGCTGTTATCCATTTTCGATAATGTTGTATATAATGGGAGTATCATAAATGGAAGAAAATCGTAAGTCATTCCAATAACTGTATTAATAAATGGATAAAATGCAAGATTACCTTCTATTAATGAAAGAACTTCCTTAAGTGCTGTAATTCTAAGTGTAAAGTTAATCCACATTGGAAGCACAAAAAGCATAAGAATAACTGCTTTTCTTTTAATCTCGCTCTGTGCAAGTATGTATGCAACTGGATACGCTATTAAAAGACACACTATAGTTACAACAAATGCCAGTGCAAAACTGTAACACAATGTTCCAAGTGTGTTAGGATCTGTAAAGAAATTACAGAGATTACTTACTGTAAACTGTCCCTGTCCATTGGTAAATGCATAATATATCAATACAAGCAAAGGGGCTGCAACAAATAATAAAAGGAATATCCCATAAGGAATTCCAAGCTGCTTACGCGATAATACATTATTCATCTTTATTAATTCCTTTCCCTTTACTTACTTTTTTAACTGGAACTTCATCTTGTCTTCTAGCATAACAAGCCCTACAGCATCGTCCATATTCCACAGGTACTCATCATCTACAATAAGGTCGTGTCCATATTCTGTTCTTATAACGTAACTGTAATGGTCACCCTTATAGATAAGGTTGATAATATGTCCAGATACAAGACCTTCCTCCACATTATCACTCATTCTTATATCATATGGCTGGATTGAAACCATAACCTTTAACTTATCTGTATCAACAGCCTCGTTATTCTCATCAACTAAAACATTGTCCTTCATACTTGATTTAGGAATAACCTTTGTTAAATCGCAATTAATAACCTTGCCATTAAAATCAAGTGTATAATCGCTATTAATATTAGTAACAAAGCTTGTTGTATGATCCTCAGCAAGCATAATATGAATTCCGTCCGGCTCAAGCTTCATACCAATTCTTTCACCGACAGAATAACATTTTGTCGTTCTTATAACCATCTCGTACTTGCCCGATTCAACAGTAACCTCATAGTGCATACCCTTGAATATAACCGACACAACTTCACCCTCAACAACTCCGTCCTCCGGCTTAGTTATAATTACATCTTCCGGTCTTACAACAACATCAACGAGAGTACCCTCTGCAACATCGTCCATTCCTATGAATTCACCGCCGCAAAATCTTACTTTCATATGTCCTGTCATAATACCTTTGAAAATGTTACTTTCACCGACAAAGTCAGCTACAAACGCATTCTGTGGCTCATTATATATATCCTCAGGCGTACCAATCTGCTGTATCCTGCCTTCTGAAAGAACAACAATCTTATCAGACATTGTAAGTGCTTCTTCCTGATCGTGTGTTACATATATAAATGTAATTCCAAGTTCATCGTGCATATGCTTCAATTCAAGCTGCATTTCCTGACGCATTTTCAAATCAAGTGCACCTAGGGGCTCATCAAGCATGAGAATTTCCGGCTCATTAACTAAGGCTCTTGCAATTGCAATTCTTTGCTGCTGTCCACCTGATAAGGTAGATATCTTTCTATTCTCAAACCCCTCAAGGTCAACCATATCAAGAACTTTCTTTACTTTCTTTCTAATCTCCTCTTTTGGCAGCTTTTTGAGTTTAAGTCCAAATGCTATATTGTCATATATATTCATATGTGGAAATAAAGCATATCGCTGGAATACTGTATTAATAGGCCTTTTGTTTGCTGGAAGCTGTGATATATCTTCTCCATTAAGAAGTATCTCTCCACTTGTTGGCATCTCAAATCCTGCTATCATTCTTAATGTAGTAGTCTTACCACATCCGGATGGTCCAAGAAAAGTGACGAACTCTCCTCTTTTTACCTCAAGATTAAAATCGTCAACAGCCTTAAATCCATTATCACTATATACTTTACTAATATGTCTTAATTCTATTATATTATCTGCCATCGTTCTCCTTTTGCACCTCGTGGTTAATTTATTAATTCAGCATATATGCCTTATTACTTCTATCTGTTATTTTAATAATTATACATAGATTTATCAATAATAATCTTCAATATCTCATTATATTGTTACTTTATTGCCTTATTATTCTATTACTTTATTATTTAGTCTGCCTGTCAGGTACGTTGACTATACTATCTATCTTCTGCTTTAATATTGACAGGCTTCCCATTCTCTTTAATGCCATATCAGACTGCTCCTCCATCTGCTTTAGCTTCTGCGTATTTCCCATTGTCTTATATACATTTTTATAAAATTCCGCATTATAATACTCTGCAACCGCTATGCTTTCATCCAGTTCATTGTCCTGAATATTATCTATCACAATCTTATCCCTGCTGGCATAATCTACTGCCCTGCCATATTCATCATTCTTATACAGGTTCATAAACCAGCGTGTATTATATGTCCTGTTCTCATCATTATAATTCTCTGCTACCGCTATTATCATCGCAGCATTAAGAACAACAAGAATTACAATAATTATATCCATAATAATTAATCTGCTTTTCTTCATAATAATCCTCATTCCTGCGCACATTTTGCGCATATCGGCTTTGTGTCAAATGTATACAAACATAAATCCTGCGTATAAAAAATCCATTTTCACATCTATCCTCTTTGTATAAGGCACTGCTCAATTCGTGCGCTTGAAAATGTATCAATAGCCTCTAAATCCTCATCTGTAATGTGATAATATTTCTTAAGCAGTACTCCCATATCTTCCCGCATTTTGTTAAGATACTTTTCATTGTCTGATGTCATAGTTACTTCTTTATCTTTATATGCCGATAACTGTGTATAGTAGTAAAACTGCGAAAGATAATATGCCAGATTAGACACATCTGACTGTGTAAGATTATAATTATCACTATCGTTAGTATTCATAAATCCCACTGACCACACATAATATCTTACACCCATAAGAACCGAATATTCTTTATCAAATGCTTTATTATCAAGAGCATCTATCTCATCACTATAATCCGATAATTCCTTATAACTACTGCTATCAAGATATGAATATATTTTATTACTTATTTCTGTATAATTATTCGTTATTGCTGATTTCTTTACAGCCTTTTTTACAGAGCCAGTTAATGCAATACCAATAAATGCTATAAGAAGCAGTGCAATAACAACTGCGGGTATTGCAAATGCGTAAGCTTTCTTTGAATTACTGTCCGCCTTATTATGTACATTCTTTTCTGTATTATTGAAATCTTTATCATACCTGTCTATGGCTTTTTTATGACTTTCTGTATAATACTTATCTTCCATCTATTATCTCTTTTCTTATATTATTAACGGCAATGCTTTCGTTGTGTCTGTCAATTGCTTTTACAGAAAATATAGCTGCCACCAGTATGATTACAACCGCCAGTACAAGGACAAGCACTTTTACAGCCTCTTCTACAATTATTTTTTTATTAATATCAGCAAGTTCTGCCAGCCTTTGCCTAAGTCCTGCCAGTCCTTTCATATATGATTTTTCCTGTCCATAATAATTGGAATTGCCACAATATGGACACTGGCTGAGATTTTTATTAAATTCTGCGCCACACGAAGGACATATCACATTCATTTTATTATTCATACTTATTTTTCACACTTTCTTCTATAATAAGTTGGATTTGCGTACTATCCGCCGTCCTTATAGCCTGCACCTGTTCATCACTCACATAAAAATATGTCTTTAATATTGCATCCATATTCTTATAAATCTGTTCTACCTTCTCATCAGACGTATCTCCAACCGCAAGCTTTCCATATATATAATGAAGGTTATCCAAATCATAAAATTCATCCAGCAGACCACAAATATCTGTCAGTGCCTTATTCTTATAAAATATATTATCCGCGGCAAGATATTCACTTATATAATTATTCACAAATATGTATATCTGTGCAGCCTCTATCTGTGGGTGATAATCAAGATACGGACCATCTGACCAGCCTGATATATTAATGCTGTCACTATAATTAAAGAAATCATAGTAATCTTCATTCTCCCAATATCTGTCTAACGTGGCTGTCACCGTATCATATTCACTAACAGCATTTTTCTGCTTAATAAAATACCAGTCGTGTGTAAGCATATACACCACCAGACCAATAAACATTGCAAGAAGCACCGCTATAGCCACTCCACGCACAAGCACTTTTACTGTATACAGCTGCTGTGCGCTTATTGATTTTTCCGCCGTATTAACTTTTGACTGATATTTGTCATAATCTTTTTTATAGGCTTCCCCTGCCCTATTCTTCCTGCCACAATGCGGACACACCTCATCGGTCAGATTAAGCACTGCCCCACAATACTGACATTTCATATTAAATGTACTGCCTTTATAAATATTCTCCCTTTCCACGCTTTCCCTCACTTTTTCTCTCTTTTATGCTATTTATAGATAATTATTTATTGTATATACGAATAAAATGTATTATTTTATACTATACTTTAATATAATATATATTTTTCATATTAACTAAGCGTAATATGCTAAAATCTTCTTTGATGAAATATTCTTTAATGAAACATACGTTATTATAATATATAATCAGTCTTATTGCATTAGTTTATATTTTGTTTTTATAATTCACATTTTACTCACATCTTTTACATATCACGTTCACATTTTCCCTCTAATATAATCATTGTTGAAAGACATATGACATTGCTTTCAATAAACTTTTTCATAAACAGATAACTACCTACTCCCTTAAATTTGTAGTTATCACTCTCCCAAAAAGAACCTGAATGATAATCATATCAATTGCCACTTGGTATCATTATCATTCAGGTTCTTTTAGTTTATTTATTAAATATTGTAACCACTTTAATTACTTTGCTGTTTCTATCAACACATTTTGTCCTATAAGTCCTACTTTGCATTAACTCCTGCGATATCCTTAATCACCTCTCCAGCAATTATAAGCCCTACAACAGATGGCACAAACGCCACACTTCCTGGAATATCACGTCTTTCTGTACATTTGTGTTCTGCTCCTGGAGGGCATATGCAGTTAGTACGACAGCTTATCGACATATCCTCGATTGGTCTTGTTGGCTGTTCCTCTGAATATACAACCTTAAGCTTCTTAACGCCACGTTTCTTAAGTTCACGGCGCATAACCTTCGCAAGAGGACACACCCTTGTCTTATATATATCTGCAACCCTGAATGCTGTCGGATCCAGCTTATTACCAGCTCCCATACTGCTTATAACCGGGATTCCAAGTTCATTTGCTTTCATAATAATTGAAATCTTAGCTGTCACAGTATCTACCGCATCAATTATATAATCATACTCATCAAATGGAAATTTATCAGCATTTTCTGGAAGAAAGAAACAATTATGAATTCTTACATCAACATTGGGATTAATCTCCAGCATTCTCTCTTTCATAACCTCTGTCTTATACTTTCCAACAGTTTTTCTTGTTGCTATAATCTGTCTGTTAAGATTAGTAAGACATACTTTATCATCATCTATAAGGTCAAATGCACCTATGCCACTTCTTACAAGTGCTTCACAGGCATAACCGCCTACTCCACCTATTCCGAATACAGCAACTCTCTTATTAGCTAGTTCCTGCATTGCACTTTCACCTAGTAATAATTGTGTTCTTGAAAACTGATTTAACATCTTTATCTCCATTCCGAATTATTAATTACTAAACCTACCATTATGGTAGTATTTCAATAAGAGATTATATTATAATCAGCGGTTTCTGTCAAAGTAATACTTTTATTACTCTTTCATACATCTTCTATATATTGACATCTATATATTCACATCTATATATTTTCTTCTATATATTCACGTCTACATATTTTTATTTATATATCTGCATTTTATATTTACATCTATATATTTTTATTTATATATTCTCATTTCTTATTGTTTCTATAATATTCTGCTTTCTTATCTGGACTAATGAATATTTCATAATTCCAAGAAGCAGTATAATCACAACAACAACCGCAATAACTATAGCCGGCAATGGAAAAACATATCTTAACTGTGACTCTCCTGCTGATATATATATGACATAAGAAAGCAGGGTTCCTGACACTACACCAATTATAAGGGCTTTACTTCCATAAAATACACTTTCCATCCTTATCATTTTATCAAATTCTCTCTTTGTCATACCTATCGACTGAAGCATTGCAAACTCTTTGCCTCTTAATTCCATTCCGGTTGTAACAGTATTAAATATATTTGTAATTCCAATCAATGAAACAACAGCAATAAATCCATATAAGAATATCTTGATTGTCAGAATTAGATTTTCATTGTTTCTTCTTTCCTGTGCCGCATTAACTATGTTATTCTTCCCAATATCAAATTCATTCACAAGTATATCCTGTGCTTTATCAGGGTCGTCACAGTTAATATTAAGAAGTACACTGCAATCAATATCCCCGGGATTAAACTGATTCATATAATCATCACTTACAATAAGATAGCCATAAGAAGTATAAGCATTTTCATATCCGAATGGCCTTTCATTGCTAAGTGCCACAATCTTTATATCGTAAAATGTTGTATCATCTGACGATTTACTATTATCCAATGATTTACTGCTGTTTGAAGTATCAATTCTATAAGTTAATACATCACCAGCTTTATAACCATCATATACATTAAAATATTTTACGTTATTTCCATTATTAATGTACTGATATGTATTATCTACAAGTATTCCTCCGCTCTGTGCAGTTTCCTTGCTTATACCAAGCTTTTTAATATACTTTTCATATTCTTCATTACCTAATGAAATAATACTTATATAGTAACCAGTATTTTCTGATAAACCTGCCTCATATTTATTTACTTTCTTATAATCACTACTATACTTTGGTTCATCTTTTAATGAAGCATAAAAGCCTCTTGCAAATGTAAAATCTGTTATATTTGTTTCATTATTTATCCTGTTCACAATATCACTTACTTTTTTATCAGCCTCATCTACAGACATACTTTTATATGAAGACATATACACCCTTAAATCTATATTGCCATTAGCGTATCTGTTGGCTGAATCTGTTAATAAACTCATAAATCCATATAAAGCAATAAATGTCATTACACTAAGCGCAATAGAAATAGTGATTACCCTGTATTTTCTCTTGTTACGCTTCATATTCTTATAGGCAATGACGCCTCCTTCACCCCATACTTTACTGACTAATTCAGGTGTCCTTAATGACTTAGATTTTATCTTGATATCTTCACTATGATTGATAGCCATTATTGGTGACATTCGCGAAGCCCTTATTGCTGGTACTAATGCCGACAATACAATCGTAACTATCGCAAGTACAATTGATAAAAGTACTCCTAATAAAGATGGTGCATACACAATGCTCATTTCTAATGTATCAATAAGCATTTTGTTACTCAATATGACAAGAATATAACTTGCTGACAGACCCCCGACTATGCCTGCTGCAACACCTATTACACCCATAAACGCAGCTTCAAAAAATACATTTTTTCTAATCTGGCGTGGAGTAGCACCGATTGAAGCTAACATTCCGTACTGTTTAGTTTTCTGGTTAATAGATATAGCAAAGCTGTTACTTATACATACCGCTGAAGTTATAATAATTATAACCATAACAACAGCCGCCATATTATATACAAATGCAACACTTGAATCATAAAACACTTCATACTTTATAATACTGTTATTAATGTAATATGAATGTGCCTTATCAAGCTGATTCTTTAATATCCCTGCCTCTTCATCTGTTGGACTGCCTGAATACTGCTTGTTAAATAAAATTCTATCGACACCTAATATATCCGCAATTATATTATATCTGTCTTTAAGTACCTTTTTATGAAACCTGATATATATGTCCGATTTATTCAAAGATGTATCTGACTTATTTGCAAATGTAATGACCGAATAACCCGGTGCAGTTCTTGGTTCTTCACCATATGGAAGCCTGTCACATATTCCCACAACCTTATACGTCTTAGTCTTCTTTACATCAAGCAGCTCATCTTCTCTATAATCATCATTCTGATAAAGTTTTTTACCATTATATGTCCTGTCGCCTACATCAAATGTAATCTCATCTCCAATATTATATTTAACACCACCATTGGTCTTAATATGACTTGATATAACTATTTCGCTGTCATCTTCTGGAAGTCTTCCTGATGTTACATTTATTTCTGCCTTTTCAAATGTATCACTATCAAGTGCTTCAATATAAACATAAGGTTTACTGTCATTAACACAGCCGTCAAGCACTGCATAACCAACTTCGTGCATTTCGTAATAACTTTCCACCTGCCTGTTATTAATAATTGACTCCTTTTCCTTATCAGTCATATCATATAAGAGAAGATGAAAATCTCCATCTACCTTCTTTGCTCTTAACGTTATGCTTTCTTTTAAACTTACCGCCATAGCTGCAACCGCAGTCAGAAGTGACGTTGCAAGTATAATACCAATAATTGTAACAATTGTTCTTTTTTTATTAAGCTTTAGATTCCTTATTGTCAACCTGTTAAGTATCTGCATATAAACTCTCCTTTCCAGCCCGTTTCATGAATTTACATAATTCTATATCTTATAAAATCCTATAAAATTATGAAACTATTTATATAAGGCTTGTGCCTGTTCATAATCTTTATACAAGCCTGCCATCTTCAATTCGTAATATTCTGTCTGCAATCTTTGCAATTTCAAGATTGTGGGTAATCATTACAATTGTCTGATTATATTTCTGATTAGAGAGTTTTAATAATTCTACGATTTCATCACTTGAGCGTGAGTCAAGATTTCCTGTCGGCTCATCCGCAAGAAGTATTGCCGGGTGATTAATAAGTGCCCTGCCAATTGATACCCTCTGCTGTTGTCCACCTGATAACTGATTAGGCAGATGTGACACCCTATCCTTTAAACCAAGAGTGTTGATAAGCTCATCAAGTTCGCTTTTGTCAGGTGTCCTGCCGTCAAGCTCACAAGGTAAAGTAATATTTTCCTTAACATTAAGAATTGGTATAAGGTTGTAGAACTGATATATAAGTCCGACCTGTCTTCTTCTAAATATTGCTATCTTGTCACTATTTAGGGAATATATATCCTCACCCTGTATATATACCTTTCCACTTGTAGGTCTGTCCACACCACCAAGCAAGTGAAGAAGTGTTGATTTACCACTTCCTGAACTTCCCACTATAGCTACGAACTCGCCTTGTTCCACGCTGAATGAAATGTCATTTACTGCAAGTACAGCATTGTCACCTTTGCCATACTGTTTAACAAGATGTTCTACCTTTAATATCTCCATAAAATGTCTTCCTTTCCGTCACAAATATAGATGTGCTATAAATATTAATTACTTTATTACATAGCTCAATATACACTGGCAAAATGACATTTCAGTGACATTTATTTTATATATTTAACTATAAATGTTGTCTTTTCATCATCGGACTCCACACTTATATAGCCTCCCTGCTTCTCAATTACTGCCTTAGCAAGAGGAAGTCCTATTCCCATACTGTTATCTTCGTATTTAGCTTCACTGTAATAGCGTTCAAATATCTGCTTCTGTCGTTGGTCACTCAGTTTATCACCTCTGTTAGTTATATACACTGCTGTATACACATCATTATCTGTTATATTTATCTTTACAGTACCTTTATGTCTACTATGTTCAATTGCATTTTTAATAATATTCTGTAATGCTTCCCTGTTCCAGTTGTAATCGCCATTTATATAGATGTCCGATTTGTTCAATTTATTCACTTTATTATCTGACCCTTTATGAATATTATCTGTATTTGAATTATGAACATATATGTCTATACTAACAGCTTTAATTTCTGCTATAACCTCAAGATTACCTACCGCTTCTTCTATAATCTTATTAATAGAAATGTTCTCATTATTGAACTCAACTACACCTGCATCAATTCTTGACAGCTTAAGCATAGACACAATCATCCAGCTCATTCCATTAACCTGATTTAAAGCTTCATATATGAATTTCTTCCTTGTAGCATATTCCATATCAGGATTATCATTAAGATTATCCAATAGAATCTGAGTTGAGGTAAGTGGTGTCTTTAACTGGTGTGATATGTCAGATACCGACTGTGCTAACATAACCTTTTTTATTCTGGCTGAGTCTGCCTGTTCCTTCATATATACCATAATTTTATATAACGAATTCTTAAGACTGCTAAGCTCATCTTCTGAATTATCATTTATTTCCAGCTCATAATTACCGCGTGATATTTTATCCATATAATCCTGCAATTGGACGATGGCATTCTTTCTTCTCCTCAAATATATGTAAAAACATATAATAAACAATACCGACATTACACCAATAATTAAAGTGCTGACTATTATATTGACATTTCTTATGTCACTCATATCTTTAATATAAAATGTATTATCTGTTATTCCATTTTTTCTTAATATGTTGTAAAATTCTTCTGATGTTGTACTGCTTTCAAGTTCACCGTAGGACTTATTTAATATAATCGCAATTTCTTCCATATCAAAGTCCGGATACTGGCTGATTACATTTTCAATAATACATCTTATATATGTATTCTCCATATTCTTGTACTTATTAGTATACCAGCCTATCCATGACATATATACCACTACGCCGACAACCAGCACTACACCTGTTAATAACAGACTTTTAACAGCCTGCTTATTCTTATATGCACCCATATTTTCTCCAATCTGTTATTATATTCATTCTAATCTGTTATTATATTTTCATATTCTTTCTAACACATTATAATATTCTGTCCATTCTGCTGATATAATATATTGCAGATTGCTCTAATCTGACAATCTGTAACCTACACCCCTCACCGTCACAATAATATTTCCTTCTTTATCGCCTATCTTCTCACGAAGCCTTTTGATTGTAACTGTAAGTGTATTATCATTTACAAAGTTACCTGCTGAATCCCATATATGTGATAGTATTTCTTCCCTTGTAAATACTTTTTTAGGATTTTGTAACAAAATTTTTAATATCTCAAATTCAAGCTTTGTAAGCTTAATTTCATTGTCTTCCTTGTACAATTTTCTTATATCAACATTCATCTTTAAATTAGCATATGTAAGCTCATTGCCGCTCCGGTTTCTTCTTAGCACATTCTTAATTCTCGATAGAAGTTCCATATTGCGGAATGGCTTTATAACATAATCATCTGCACCTAACTCCAACCCCATTACAACATCTTTCTCCTCATCTTTAGCTGTAAGAAATATGACAGGGGCTATATCATCAGCTTTAATCTTTCTGCAAAGCGAAAAGCCATCCCCATCAGGAAGCATTACATCAAGTATGACAATATCTATATTCCATACATCACCAGCTCCAATTAAAGTTCTATATTTTTCAGTGTCCTTTGCATTATCTAATATCTCCTTTGCCTGATATGCACTTCTTGCAACCCTGACATTATAACCATTATTGGTAAAAAGGTATTCCAGCCCCATAATTATTGCTTCGTTATCCTCTATTAATAAAATATTACTCATATCTTTTCTCCAATCTTAATTCTTAATTACACAGTTATCATAATACTACTGTTTAATACACTTTATTATTTAATCAGCTATTTTTCTTATTTTTCTTAAGTTCACATTATTATATAATATATAAAATAAAATATTTTAATTGTATACCCTGTTTAATATATCCATACAAATATAGTTTCATTATTAAATAATATTTATCGATTTTGTCTTGGATTGAATTATTTTGATTGTATTTGAATTATTTTACGAATTGTATAAACAATAATTTTCGTGTATAATACATACCTGTAGTTTATACTATCAGGGGGAAACTTATATGTTTATAGGGAATTGTAACGTAACTGCTGAACTTGTCAGCTTAATTGTGGCCGGATTTTTGACATTTCTTATGTTATACTCCAATCCAAGAAAGACGAGTTCATACCAAATCATTCATTATGGAATACTTTTATCGATGATATCTATTGCCACGCAGCTTGCATTTTTTTATAGTCAGGCTCACACCGATATGTTTAACAGAGAATTAAGATTATTCCTGTCGTTAGCATTTTTAGCAGAATACCTTGCATTACTAATGATGCTCTATGTGTATATATGTCTTCTTTCAACAAGGACATTACATCACACGAAAAATCTGCAATCAAAAGTATTATCATTCGGATGTACTTATGCTATTGCTGTTTTTGCATTTGCAGTATCTGGTAAATTACCGGATATAATTGATGGTTTACTGCCATTAGAATATTATATTAATTTTTATGCTATCTTTGGCATAATAACCTGTTTAATATGCCTTTTATCCATATTATTAAATAAACATTCAATTCCAAAGGTAGTCAATAAATATGCTTTAATATTTATTCCAGTAGATTTCATAATGCTTTCAGTTCAATTTATGACAAGCAATATAATATTTTCAAGTCTCACATATGTATTACCATTTTTAATATATTATATATTATTTCACAGCAATCCATATGATGAACTTATTGGCTGTCAGAATATGCACTCCTTTGAAGCAAGATTTACAGACAGTGTATCAATGAAACGTAAATTTCTCGTTGTATACCTTAACTTTCCTCAGCTTAAAAATGTAAATTATGCTATTCATAATGAAAAAGTTGAAGAAACAGCCGCTAATGTATGCAGACGAATTGAAAAGCTTCATCATATGGTTCATATTTACCGATTTACCAATGATGAATTTGCTATGATTTTATATATCAAGGATGAAAACAAAATAAAGCAGTTTCTCAATAATGTGGAGATGGCAATAATTGATTATATGACTGCTTCATCTTACACAATTAACTACAGAATAGCTGCTATCCAGAGCAATCCTGTTGTATCATCAACACATAAGTTAAGCTCAATGTCAGCCTACCTTTTTAATAAAATTGCCAATGAACCTGGCAATCAGTGTTATCTTGCTACAGATAAGGATTACAAGGAATTTCACGAGGCATACAAGATTGAACAGCTTCTTCTTGATATCCGCAATAAGAATGACCTTGATGACGAACGTGTATTATGCTATGCACAGCCTATATTCAGTGTTAATAACAATAGCTTTAGAACAGCCGAGGCACTTATGCGCCTCTCACTTGATGGAACAATCATATATCCGGATAAGTTCATACCTATTGCTGAGAAGAATAACTGTATTCATACTTTAACGCGAATAATTCTTAACAAGGTATGTAAGATTGTAGCTGAATTTGAGAAGAAATATGACTTTGATGCAATAACTATCAATTGTTCATCATCAGAATTATCTAATCGTAATCTTTTTGATGAACTTATGGCTATAATTAATTCCAATAATATTATGCCAGAACATATCCGTCTTGAACTTACAGAAAGTGCTATGTTTGATGATTTCAATATGGTTATTCACAATATGGAAAAGCTTAATGAGTCAGGTATCAAGTTCTATCTTGATGACTTCGGAACTGGATACTCTAACCTTGAAAGAATTATTGGCTGTCCATTTAACACAATCAAGTTCGATAAAACACTGCTTTACAAATCTCTTGATAACTCCGCTGTATCGGATATCGTATCTCACCTTACAAGCGTATTCAAGGAACAGGGATTTGTATTATTAATTGAAGGCGTTGAAAATGAAGAGCAGGCATCTTACAGCATAGATAAAGGCTTTGATTATATTCAGGGTTACAAATATGCTAAGCCACAGCCTGTTATTAATTTGAAAGACTACTTTGATAAGCTGGAAAGGGCTATATCTTAATATTTTGCTTATTAATTGCATACTTATATAGTATTATAATCAGTGCCAGATTCCAATAAAATGGTTTGTAATGAAATACCGACCTATAATTGTTATGATTGATAATCTAACTATTATAGGTTGGTATTTTTTATATATGTAAATTGATGTTTTCCATAAATAAATATTTTTAATAATTACTTTTTCTTCTAATTATTAATATATTAATCCGCAATTCCTTATAAGCTAAATATAAAAAATGACCATTATACTTACCAATAATAAGTATAATGGTCATTATATATATGGGGATTTTAAATATAATCGTATAATAATACTACCACTAATTATTTAATCACCCCATTAATTCTATTCTTAATCAACATCCCACCAATTGTTGGCAGTGGTCTTTTCCTGTCACCCTTAGGTGCTGATTCTTTCTCAGCCTCAACAATTCGTTTCTTAATCTGTTCCATTTTATCATCTAACTGTGCAAGCTGGTTAGCACAATCTGATAATTCCAATGCAAGTATTTCAGCTTCGCTGTCTGGAATATTCTTCTTATATCTTAGCTTATGCTCAACACTTGCCCAAAAATCCATAGCAATAGTCCTAAGCTGAACTTCAACCTTCATTCTTCGTTTCTCATTCTGTAAGAATATCGGTATCTCAATGATAAGATGAAGACTTCTATAACCACTCTCTTTAGGATTCTTGATATAGTCCTTTTTCTCGATAAGTATTATATCGTCCTGCTGTAAAAGACAATCAGCAAGCATATATATGTCCTCTGTAAATGAGCATATTACTCTTATTCCTGCAATATCCCTTATATTCTGCTCAATAGATTCCATTGTAAATGGAATATTCTTCTTGTTAGCTTTCTTGATAATTCCTTCTGTTGACTTTATTCTTGTCTTAATAGTCTCTATAGGATTACGGTCATACTGTAAAGAAAACTGCTCATTAAGAACCTTGAACTTAGTCTCAACTTCCATAATTGCACATCTGTAATAAGCCATAAGTTCATTAAATGGCATTGTATTCTCTCTTATAAAATCAAAAACTTCATCTGACATAAGATTTTCTCGTATAAATCTCTGTTCTTCCTGTTTTAAAAAATCTTCAATACCCATTAGTTATTATAAGTTCCTTCCTGCTATTCGCTTGTAAAATGCTTTATCAACAGCACAATTATCCATTATGCAGTATATTCCTTCTAATATAAGCAAATGTATAATCTTCACCTTTCTCTGACAACATAACAAGTAATGAATACAATAATTTCTTAGTATTAGGATTAATTATATAATGATCCATTCCTCTCTTAAAATAATTCAAAGAATCTGCATCTGTATACTTATCTTTATTATATATCTTACTTGCAGCTACCCTGTCACAAAACATTTCAATAACATAATTAACAGGCATTTCCATTCCTATAAGACTTCCATCACCACTTTTAGCTGGATAATCTATCCAGTATTCATAGTGGTGCTTATTTCTTCCTTTATGATGAAGCCACGCTGTTGAACAGCCCTCTGCTTCCCTCTGTGCATTATTCGGACTTCTGTTACCATCCTGATAATACTTTACACCTGGAATAAACTCTGAAAAGCTATATTTGGATAAGTCGTGCAATAGTCCCTGCTTATACAGACCCACACGAAAACAATTCTTCATAACCTCTAACTTATGCGTATTAATAGTATGCAAATGTCCAAAAAAATTATGAAAAAACTTACCCGGCTTCATTACTGTCAATCCTCCATGCCTGATTTTATCCTAACAGTCCGTTTGTTAGAAATTGTTAATTATTAAACTATCTTACCACGCACATTATACAGTATTCATATAAGCAAATTCAAGCATTACAGCAAGTCTTAATACGAAAAATCGAAAAACTTAATAACTTTATATATTCTTTATTGATTAATCTCACATATTACCTTGATGCCTTTATCGCTTCATCATAAAAGTATTCCTGTGAGTTAATCGACTCTTCACCTTCTTTAATACCTTTATGGTAATAGTTGCCGTCACTTCCCATAATTCTTGCTTTAACATTATCTTTAAGCATTATATTAAACATATGTAATATACGCTCTTTAATACTTTCATCATATACCGGTCCAGCAACTTCGACCCTCTTAAGAGTATTACGTGTCATAAAATCTGCTGAGGAAATATACATCTTCATATCTGCACCCTTTCCGAATATATATATTCTTGAGTGCTCAAGAAATCTACCAACAATACTTGTGATTGTAATGTTATCTGTATATCCGGTTATTCCTGCAACCATACAGCTAATCCCTCTTATAATCATATCAATCTTTACCCCGCTCATAGATGCCTCAACAAGCTTCTCTATTATAACCTTATCTGTGAGCGAATTAATCTTTATTCCTATATAAGCTTCCTTTCCTTCTTTTGCAATAGCAATCTGCTCATCAATTAATGAAAGGATTTTATTCTGTAAGCACTTAGGTGCAACGAGCAAATGCTCTGTATTGTCAACAACATCTCCAAGTCCGAGATTATTGAATACATCTGCTGTCTCCTTGGCAATAGCTTCACTTGAAGTAAATAAAGCAAGATCTGTATATAATTTGGCAGTTTTTTCGTTAAAATTACCTGTTCCAATATGTGTTATATAACGAAAATCTTCTCCGTCTTTATATGTTATAAGACAAAGCTTTGAATGAACCTTGATATGGTCTATTCCGTATATAATCTTACATCCTGCTTCTTCAAGCCTGCGTGACCATTCAATATTATTCTCCTCATCAAATCTTGCCCTCAGTTCAACAAGTACAACAACCTCCTTGCCATTCTCAGCCGCATCAATAAGTGCCTCTACTATCTGCGAATTCTTGGCAACACGGTATAATGTCATCTTAATTGACAGAACCCTGTCATCACCTCCTGCTTCATTAAGAAGCCTTATTAATGGATGCATACTCTCATATGGATAACTGAGCAATAAATCCTTCTTTGCAAGCTGGTCTATAAGCGGCTGCTTAATATCAATATTACTTGAATTCTGTGGTACGCGTCTTTCATAGAACAACTCTCTCCTGCTTCTTAAGTCATCCTGTATCTTTGATATAAATGACATCTCAAGAGGTGACTCAGAATAAAATACCTGCTTCTTATCAAGCTTAAGTTCCTTACATAAAGCAGATATTACTTTATCATCAAGCACTCTTGAATATTCAAGCTTTACAGGACACAGCTTCCTTCTTTCCTTAATAAGCTGTTCCATAGTATCCCTGTAATCCATCTCTTCATCATAGAATGCTTCGTCCATATCTATATCTGCATTTCTTATAATTCTAATCAAAGACTTACTCTTAACACTATATTTCTTAAATATCTTTGGAAGAAAATGCAGTATAAGTTCTTCAATAAGCATATACTTATGACTGTCTGATGGTATTGGAATAAGTCTGTCAAATACACCATTACTGCACGGAACAACGCCTATCTTGTCATTGTTCTTTGAACCAAGAAGTGCCACTGCATATATTTCTTTATTCTTAAGAAATGGAAATGGATTCTTCTTGCTTATAACCTGTGGTGATAATATAGGAAGAATTGAATTATTAAAATATTCCTCTAAATATACAGCATCAGAATATTCAACATCATTAAAACTTATAAGCTTTACTCCCTGCTCCTCAAATCTATACATAAGCTGCTGATATATCTTATCTTTCTTATGCAGTAATTCCCTTGTCTCACTAAAGACAGCATCAAGCTGCTCTCTTGCTGTCATAAGTGTCTTATTATCAAATCCTGCATTCTTATCGTGCTTATTTCCCTTAGCAAGCAACATCTGGTCATATAATGAACCAACTCTTACCATATAGAATTCATCAAGATTACTATTAAATATAGATACAAATGTTAATCTCTCACATAAAGGCACTTTTAAATCCGCAGCCTCATCAATTACTCTCTCATTGAACTTAAGCCAAGACAACTCTCGGTTAGCAAAATATGGCTTTGGTACATCAGCACCTGAAGCGTTGCTCTTAATATCTCCGAATAAAGCACTGCCATTTATCTCACCAACTAAAACATTACTCTTAACCTCATCGGCTGAAGTATTATTCTTAACCTCTGCCTGATATACATCTTTATTAATATATGCGTTATCTGAATTAATCTCTTTAAACTCTGGTTGATTCATCTCTTTATTATCACTGATATTCTTCTTATTATTAACTTCTTTATTGTTATCATTATTAATAGTCATATGAGCCTCTTTATCTTTCTTCCAAAATCCTAGTCTCCAAAACATATTCCCATCGCCTTTGCTTCTGTAATTATTCCCGCCTGTGGATCTACAGTCTTTAATCTGCCCGCAACTTTATTTAATTCAATCTTATCTATCTGATTATTGCGGACACATACCATATATCCATATTCTTTATTTATTATAAGTTCTGCTGCTTTAGCTCCTAACCTTGAAGCTAATACCCTGTCATAAGCACAAGGGCTTCCACCTCTTTGTACATGACCTGGTACAGTAACCCTTACTTCCTGACCTGTTCTATCCATAATACCTGCACCAATTCTGTATGCTGCTGATGGATAATGCTCCTTCTTTCTTACTTCTTTAAGTTCTTTCTTACTATATAACATTTCCTCTTTGGATATTATACCTTCTGCAACTGCAAGAATTGTAAAATGCTTTTTATCATTAATTCTTTTATTAATTGCTTCTACAACCTTATCTAAATCGTATGGTATCTCTGGTATAAGTATTACATCAGATCCACCTGCTATGCCCGCATGCAGCGTAAGCCAGCCTGTCTTATGTCCCATAAGTTCAACTATAAATACCCGGCTGTGTGATGCCGCAGTTGTATGTATACAATCTATGGTATTCGTTGCTATATCAACTGCTGACTGGAAACCAAAGCTTACATCTGTCCCAACCAGATCATTATCAATCGTCTTAGGAAGTGTTACAACATTAAGTCCTTCTTTATATAAAAGATTGGCTGTCTTATGTGTACCATTACCTCCCAATATTACAAGACAATCAAGCCCTAACTCCTTATATGTGTGCTTCATTGCCTCAACCTTGTCCTTACCATTCTCATCAGGTTCATTAATCTTCTTAAATGGTGTTCTTGATGTTCCAAGTATGGTTCCACCTATAGTTAATATCCCTGAAAAATCATTAATATCCATAAGCTTATATGTATTATTAATAAGTCCTCTGTACCCGTCAAGAAAACCATATATCTGAACATCATCCACTTTATTGTAAAGACTTTTAGCTACACCTCTCATAGCGGCATTAAGTGCCTGACAGTCACCACCGCTTGTCAACATTCCTATTCTCATATTAATCTCCATTCCTGCACACATTTTTGTACATATCAAGCTTATGTCTAGTGTGCACAGACACAACCTCGCGTGTAAAAATTTTTTTTACACTTATATCTTTATCTTTGTTACTTATTATTTTCTATTGTACATTAAACAACTATCTAATATCTTCATTCTTGATATATTTCAATAAATTGCTTCATAGTTTTGCAATTTCTGACATTATATTATAGTAGTTATGTAAAGTTTAACGAACTTATATGTAAAATCTATGTAAATTAAATATACTATACAATGTATTCACATCTATACCAAATTAATATATTTATAGTATATCACACTATATTTTTACTGTACATATATATTTTAAAACTTATATACTTTTTATATATTCAATTAGATAAATTTCAACTAATACTAATTACATTTTTCAATGCATTATGATACAATAAGAAGCACTGAATTAGTATGCCGTTATCTATACACCGGCATTTATGGAGGATTAATATGACAAGAAAAGAGATTAATGAAATCAAATCACAATTCAATATAGAAGACTGTGGAATTCTTAAATTATGCGGATGTTATGTTGATGGTGAGAAGAATAAAGTCACAACTATTAATGAAACATTCCTCAATCTTCCTGAGGAAGAACGCCATAAATATATAGATATATTTAAAAAATGTCTTTCTGGCACACCAGGACGTAACCTTATTGATATGCAGTTTACTCTTGATGCCTACGGCGATAAACAGCCTCACGATTTTCTGCTTGAGCTAAGAGACAGCGAATTAAAAGACGAGAATAAACTCAATGAATTATATGATAAAATAATCGCCAACTATTATTATCCTGGCAACTACTTAATTCTTGTAATCAATCAGGCATATGATGTTCCGGGTATGACTGCAGATAATATTGCTATGGAAGACGCTTCTGATGAAGTGTATAACTACATTTTATGCTGTATCTGTCCGGTTACTCTCTCTAAACCTGGGCTTGGATATTTTGAAAATGATAAGACTTTCCACAATCAGGTTCAAAGCCATATGGTTGACAATCCTGACATAGCATTTCTTTTCCCAGCCTTTAATAATCGGAGTTCTGATGATGAAAAAATTCTGTATCACTGTAAAGATATAGATGATTTCCAACAGAATTTTCTTACATATGTACTTAGCTGTGAAATTCCACTTCCAGCCAATGTACAGAAAGAAACCTTCAATACATTAGTAACTGAAACACTTGGTGATGATTGTAACTATGAAACTGTTAAAAATATTCACGACAACCTCAATGAAATAATTGATGAACACAAAGCTGTTTCAAGCGCTCCTGTAATGCTTGATAAGACTGAAGTTAAGGAAATTCTTGAAAAAAGCGGCGTAAAAGAAGAAAAGCTTGCTGACTTTGAAGAACATTTTGAGATGGCTGCTGGAGAAAATGGAAAACTTGCCGCTAACAATATCACACCTTCAAGAAAATTTGAAGTAAAGACACCCGATGTTGTAATCAAAATCAATCCTGATAAAACCGACCTTGTAGAAACCCGTGTAATTGACGGAAAGCAGTGCCTCGTTATCCAGATTGATGAACATCTTGAAGTAAATGGAATTTCTGTTAATCCTGATACCGGCGAAGTAATTGACCGCAATGAAAATACTAATAACAATATATACTAGATTAATTATGCAATAAAATAAGCATTATTGTATACAATAATACTTATAATAAAAAATACCGCATTAATGTGTAACATATTCCAAGTTATGGAATATCCACATTAATGCGGTATTTTTTATTATTTATGCACTAAACAGATGATTATAATTCACATATCTGCTTATGTACTATATCTTAAAGAACTTCATTTCTGAGTTAAGCTTCTCTGATATCTTCATCAAATCATTAGCAGTTGTTGAAAGCATACTAATTGTAGCTGTAAGCTCCTGCATTGAAGCTGTTGTTTCCTCAGCTGATGCAGCATTCTGTTCAGAAATAGCGGAAAGATTAGCTATTACGTCATTAACCTGTTGTCTTGCGTCATCACAGGAACCTACATTAACCTCAATTGCTGCTGTCTCCTGTCTTGATACATTAATGCCATCACTAACATCAACAAAACTGTCCCTTGTCGCATTAAGCTTAACGACCTGCTCATTAATAAGAAGCTTTGTAGAATTCATCTCTTCAACAGTCTTTTCTGATTCCTGCTTAAGATTTTCAATTATCTGCTTAATCTCACCAGCCGCTTCATCTGACTGTGATGCAAGCTTCTGTATCTCAGATGCAACAACTGCAAATCCTTTTCCCGCTTCACCAGCCCTTGCTGATTCGATTGAAGCATTTAGTGCTAAAAGACTTGTCTGGTCTGCTATATTAGTAATGAATGCAGCTGCTTCTCCAATCTTGCCAACCGATTCATTAGTAAGCTCAATCTGATCTGCAATCTTATTAACTGCTTCTGTAGTATGGTCATTAGACTCAGATAACTCAACCATAGTATTCATTGAAGTATCACCTGCGTTACCCATAACATTAGCCGCCTGTGTAAGATTAGATACCTTCTCAACAATATCCTCAATAAGCTTGCCCATATTAGCAATATATGATGAAGCATTCTGGATTTCCTCTGCCTGCGACACAGCTCCTTTTGATATATCTTCAACTGCACTTGATATTTCTTCTGTAGCCTTACTTGACTGGCTCGCTGTAGCCGCCATCTCATCTCCAGACTTATATAACTGATCTGCTGATTCTGTAAGTCCTGTCACAATACCATTAAGTTTGCTGATAAGTGCCTGTACAGAACCCGCCATCTCTCCAATCTCATCATTACGCTTTAACATATTAGGATCAACCTTCATAGTTAAATCACCATTAGACAGGGAAACAAATAATCTGTTGACTGTCACTAAAGCATTAGCAATTTTTCTGGAAAGCATCAATGATATCACTGCTATTACTAAAAGAACAATAATTGTTACTCCCACAAGTGCTATAACCTTCTGTATAATAAATGATGTTATAGCTGTTCTTGGTTCTCCAGCAAATAACATACCCACAATATTGCCGTTATAATTCTTTAATGGAAGATATACACCTGTATAATCAACTCCATCAATATCGATATGATCTGCTTTATATGTCTCTCCTGTCTTAACCTTTTCCCATACTGAATCTGGTGCTTTAAGGCTCAACATTCTCTTATTATTAGAATCTCTTAATGATGTTACCTTGGAATCAACACCATAAAAGATTGCAATATCTGCATCATTATCATCTGTAAACTTATCAATTCCGTCCTGCTTCTGTGAAAGATTAGTATCACCTTTAAAAATGTTACCATTATTATCGACACGCCAATCACCAGAATATGTATTATCATAACTTGACTTTGTTGCCTCTGCTAGAAGCACAAGTCCATTAGATGCCTCTGCATTCATACCAGCTGACATATTAACAATTGCAATAATAAGCACTACTGTAATACCCACAACTGTAGGAAGAACAGAACTAGCTATAAGTCTTGCTTTAATACTCATCTTAAGTCCCGGCTGTCTATACTCATTCGATGTGTTATTATCATTAGAAATATCCTTATTCTTAACTGACTTCTTAGACTTACTCTTAACAACCTTAGGCTTGTCAGCTTTCAATTTATCTTTTACAGGCTGCTTAGCTGATTCCTTCTTTCCAAATCTTTTAGACTTTGGAACTTTTACCTTCTTATCCACTTCTGATACAGCTTCCTCGCTATCTGCTTCAGGCATCGTAGATTCAGCATCAACCTTTGTTGTATCTTCCATACCATAACCTCCTAGTTTCTTATATAACATAGAATATATCATTTCATATCGTTGAAGTATTATAACATAAATAAATATAAATGTTCTACATTTTTCTACTCTTTTTGCACATATTTTCCTGTATTATTAGATATAAATTAATCCCATTCAGCAAGTGTTCTATAAATAAAAAAGTTCCCCGGTCTGGGGTGACCGGGGATGAGTAGAGGGGATAGAAATATAGTCAAGTATATTGGCTTTGGAGATTGTCCAATATACTTTCGTCCAAATTAAACTTAGTATCAGGTTCTCAAAAATATAACCAAACAAACATCATCTAACTTTCAAATATCATAACCTGACACAATCTATTATAATATCTTATTAAATATTGTCAATTAATAATTAACCTAAATTAACATTAAATAATAAAATCTTTCTCATCAGTTAAATATCAATATGCAAAACAATTATTAATATCTACCTGACACTTTTACATATTATAATAGGTTACTTTTAATATAGCAACTGAAAAATTGTATTTTTTATACTTTTTTAATGATTTATTGTCCTGTGTTATTATTATAATAATTAATCTGTCACTTTGTCAAGCTCTCTTTTAATTAATTCTGCCGTTGGTGTTATAGCAAGACCTTCTCTGGCTGTTTCTTTTAAACTTGATGGCATTGCCGCACCAATTCTCTGCATTGAATCAATAACTTCATCTGGTGATATTACACTTTTAATACCTGCCATAGACATCTGTGCAGCCGTTATTGCATTCATAGCTCCCGCAACATTTCTTTTAATACAAGGAACTTCTACAAGTCCACATACCGGATCACATGCAAGACCTAACATACTCTTTAATGCCAATGCACTCGAATTAACTATCTGCAGGCTATCTCCTCCCTGAAGAAATGTCAACCCTGCCGCCGCCATTGCACTTGCACTTCCAATCTCTGCCTGACAGCCTCCTGATGCCCCGGCTATAGAAGCATTTTCTGCTATAACTGCTCCAATTCCTGAAGCAATCAGCAACGCCTTAACCATATCATCTTCAAGTGCCTTAAAATATGTTTCATATGATATAAATACCGCTGGAATTACTCCACAAGACCCCGCTGTAGGTGCAGCTACTATTCTACGCATACACGCATTAGACTCTCCCATTTTAAGAGCTTTTTCCATAACCATTCCTACAAAATCTCCACATATATTCCTGCCTGATTTGTTATATTGATACATCAGCTCTCCGTCACCACCTGCCATCCGGCTTGGTGACTTAAGAGATTTATCATAATTATTATCTGCAGTTTTCATAGCTTTATACATCAGACGCATATTTTCAAAAATCTTATCTTCGGAAACCATACGCTCGTGTGCATTATCCATCATAATAACCTGCCATATCTGTGCATTGTTCTTATGACATAATTCCACCAAATCATTTATAGAATGATAATTCATTATTTAATCTCCCTTTTGCGATAAATATGTTACTTTAGTTATTCCTTCAACCTTTTTGAGCCATTCTATGCCTTCGCGTGGTATCTCCTGATCACATTCCAGAACCATTACTGCATTACCGCCCCTGTTAGAACGATACAACTGCATACTTGCAATATTCACGGATTTGTGTGCAAGCATTGATGTCACTTCACTAACGTGACCCGGCTGATCCTGATTATGCACAACTAAAGTTGGATAATCTCCCGAAAAATTCGTTGTTATTCCATCAATCTGTGCGATATTTATTCTTGAACCACCAAGTGACTCACCTACAACCTCAAGCTGCTTTCCAGAAATACCTGTTAATATAATCTGTGCACTATTAGGATGTGCTTCTTTCAGCGTTGATTTTCCAAATGTCACCTTTATTCCTTTTTTTTCGGCAATCTCCATACTATGTGGTATTCTCATATCATCAGGCTGCATTCCAAGTAGTCCTGCAACTATAGCCTTATTAGTTCCGTGTCCCTTTCCTGTATCAAGAAAAGAACCATACAGCAAAATATTTGCTTCCTTTATCTGTTCTCCCATCAACTTCTGGGATATATATCCAATCCTTACCGCACCCGCTGTATGTGAACTTGATGGTCCAACCATAACCGGACCAATTATATCAAATATATCCATTAAATCCTCCGTGAATCCAGATGCTTAAAATATATTTAATAATATTTACTCTGAATTATTGTGAACTTGGTATTAATAATTTTGTCTATCATTCTATTTGCATTGTTTTATTTGAAATATTTACTTCTTTCCTACTATATTAGAAAATGTATCTTCTAAGCTCTTTCCTACTGATTTCATTGCATCACCAAATTCATCAGCCATACTTTTAGCCTTCTTATCCAGTTCATTTTCTTTTACATAATCTGTAACCTTATCCGCCGCATTATTAGTGACGTCAACAGCTTTACCAACACCTCTTAAGACCTTTTCTTTATTAATAAATCCCATTATTATCAGCTCCTCTTTTATTTATTAATCTATCAATCTGTTAGCTTTTAAATTATAAATCCATTAATCAATTTCTAACTATATTTAAGTTTATATATCAATAACTGGTCTAATCGTAAACTACTCTATTCAATCAATTTCTAACTGTATTTAAGCTTATATTGTTATTATACATTTATTTTATAATTTATATTATATCATAATTTCTACGTTGCTTTTCCACGCATATGAAGTTTCGAAGAAACTTCTAAGTGACTACGAAGTAGTCATATTATATCATATTTTTTGTGCAGCTTTTCAGCACATATAAAGTTCCGTAAGGAACTTTTAAGATGAGCACTCTTGTGCTCATTATATCATAATTTCTGCGTTGCTTTTCCACGCATATGAAGTTTCGAATAAACTTCTAAGTGACTACGAAGTAGTCATATTATATCATTTTTTTGTGCAGCTTTTCAGCACATATAAAGTTCCGTAAGGAACTTTTAAGATGAGCACTCTTGTGCTCATTATATCATCTATTTTATCATTTAAAGATAATATTTATATTACAATATATTCTTTAATACAATATTGGATTTATGTCACATAATATAGTTTTATATTACAAGTACAGCTATATACTGTGATTTCAACATAATTATACTTTTTAATTTCAACAGTATTACTTTTTCTATATAGTTACCTATAATAATTTCAATTCAACTACTGCATTCATTTTATTATCTGTTTCAAATATGACAAGGCAGTTATAATTATTATCTGTAAGACATTTTATTTTTATGTTATCATTCTGCATAATTTCTTTTTTATATTCAATTCTTATATAGTTAAAATCTACATTTTTATAAATATCTTCTGGAACAGCTTCTAATGCTGCTTCCAAATAGCTGACATTATGTAAATGTCCATTAATATCAATATCTCTTCTCTGTATTAAATATGGCTTTTCTGTAACCATAATGTTATCTGGCAGATTATCCAAATCAGGAAGCTCTATCTTCTTTATCTCCTCATCGAATACATTTTTTTCTGTTTCAGTACCGTATATATCGTTCATTTTGTTGTCTAAAATAATAGGTCTGCGTCTTACCAAATCCATATATAGCCATCTTGAAGTACCTATTGCACATAACTCACCATTCTGGTCGTATAATTCAAAATCCCTAAATGCACATAGTCTATCAGACTTTCTAGACCATGTGCTTGCATCTATATATTCATTGTAAGCTGGTCTTTTAAGGATTTTTATCTTCCAATCCAGCAATACCCACGCCTTTTTATTAATAGCAGATGCCGATACCCCCAATCCAACCTTATCTGAATGAGAACCAGCAATATCCTCCATAATCGTAACGATTCTTTTGTTGTCTATCTTATTCTCTCTTCCAATATCCTCTAACTCTACTTTATATCTTTCTTTATATATCATTATCTATATTCCTCAATATATTCATTATATGTTAACTATGTGTATGTTTAAATAAAAGCATATCAGCTGATTAGTATTAGTTAATTTATATTAATATTTTAGTGATTATCACTTGTTACACCTGTAAATACAAGCTTTAACTATTAGAATTTTTTAGTATTTATTCTAATTATCAACGCCTAATCTATATGTATTAATGCTCATATTATACATTTAATAATACTTTATTGTTTTACAGTACGGCCGTCTGATGTGTGCTTTATCTAATAATTATTATTGTTCATCATCCAATATCTGTTAGTGTTCTTATATTATAAATGTTATGAGTTGAAATATCCATAAAAAATCAATTAAATGTGTGTGGTAGTTACATAATTGCAAATATAATCTGCAACTATATATGATTATTTAATAATCTAAAAGCAATATAAATGTTTCACGTGGAACTTAAAACATTTGTTTGTAATATCGTTACTAATTACTATAATTGCATAGATTATATAAGTTTCATTAGTTATAATATTTTAGATTTAATTATATTGTTTTAGATTTATTATAATTAAATATATTATTGGTATTATGTATTATTAATCACTTTTCAATAATAGTACTCAAATAAAGTGAACTCAGTTCACTTTATTATATTCCTTATAATATAGGTCTTATCAATATGTATAATACCACTTTATGAATTAATTCAATTATATTTAATAATATATTTGCTGTAATTTTTTATTTATAATTATATATAGATATTAAAGCATTATCCAATAATCATATATAACAAGTAAACTAGATTATTAATATTGATAAACAAATTCAAATTGATAACTTAATATTATGTATGTGCATAATGCTTTGTTTATATAGAATTATAATTGAATATCAAATATATAATTTGGACATAGAATCCCGCCATATAATTCATATAAATAATTTTATTTATTGAACTCAGTTCACTTTTAGCTGTGTATGATATTATAAATACTCATTTATATCATTATAATTTTGAACTCAGTTCATAATTTTTTATAAATCATTTTATTATTTTTGTATTCTTTCTATTTTATTTATGCGTAAATACTCACTTAATCCATCAATTATATTATGCATATCTATATATGCTTTCTATGTCAGAGTTTTATTATATAGAATCTAAAAATCCTTAAAATTCTTTATAGCACTATCATTACAATCTATTATTACAATCATTACAATTTGATATTAATGTAAATCATAAAGGAAATGACTATATATTAATTATAATAATGAATTTATTATTAATTTCATATCTTTCGGCAAAATTGAATTAAGAAATAATTATATAAGAAATAATCTAAGCATATATAATAGATTACTACAAAATAATATATATCAAAAATATTAAGTAATTTATTCTTATTTATTATATAAATATACCTTATTATATTTTAAATTTATCTATCAATATTTAGAAACCTGTTTACTTATTACATAAGATTATTGGATAATGTTTTAATATCTATATATAAATGTGAATAAACAAATAACAGTAAAAATATTTTAAAATATTTTTCTACATTTATAAAAATTGAACTGAGTTCACAAAAAAACTTAACATAAATATCATAAAATAATATAACTTTTATATTGATAAAACGTAATTTTGTTGTATAATAAAATTAGATTTTAATGAAAGAAGGACAATAATGAGCGAAGTAATAAGTTTAATTAACGAAAAGGGGGGTGTAGGAAAATCATCCTCAGCCATAACAATTGCTCAGATTTTATCTATTTCTGGCTATTCTATATTATTGATAGACTTAGACCCACAGATGAATACAAGTAAAATGTTTGGCAAAAGTGAAGAAGGTAAGGATATTGACTATGAACAGCTGTTTTGTAGTAAATTTGATGATAAAGCTACTGTTATGAATTACATTTCTACAACAGACTATGAAAATATATCTATACTTTGTGCATCAAGAGAATTAAATAATCTTATATATAAAATATATGATGAAAGTAAAGAATCTAATGTAGAATTATGTTTTAAACATAATCTTAGTCTATTAAAAGATGATTTTGACTATATTATAATAGACAACTCGCCTTTTAAATCATACCTTACGACATGTGCTATGTGTGCCAGCAATAAAATCATCACACCTATATGTGTTGATAACTTTTCATATGATGGTTTAATGTCACTTTTTGATACAATTGAAGATCTCAATGCCAAATATGCACTTTCTATTGAGTTTGCAGGTATGTTTATGACCAGAGTGGCAGGAAGAACAACCTTATATAAACAAATGTTTGAAAGTTATGAGAATATGTTTGGTGACAAATTCCTTCCTGTGTCAATAAGAAATTGCATTGCCGTCAATGAATCTAATACATTGTTTGAACCATTACTCACATATGATAAGAGAAGCACCGCAGCTCAAGATTACATAGAATTAGTTAATTATCTTGGACTTATGGATAATAAACATTACAGAGAATTAGCAAAATATCTTAAAGGAGAGAAGAAATAATGGCTAAGAAATCATTTACTGCTGGTGGTACTAAGACAGGTATCCTTAATTCTGACGGTGGAGAAAAACTTAAAGAAATTCAGGCAAAGACACAATACAATTTTAAATATATTCCTAAAGATAAAATTGTATCTAACCCTAAAAATGAAATGTATGCGCAGGATGGCATTAATGCACTCAAAGAAAGTATACTTGTTAACGGTCTAAGACACAATTTATCTGTATTATATGATTCTGACAAAGATATATATCGTCTTATCTCTGGTGAAAGAAGATATCACGCCATATCAGAAATGGATGAAAAGGATTACCAGACACTTTTTCCTGCTGGAATTCCCTGCAAAGTTGAAAAGTCTGATATTACTGAAATTGACGAAGAAATTATGCTTATCTCAGCCAACCACGATGTAAGAGAATCTTCAATGGAAGTTAAAAGATGGGAAGTAAGCCGTTTAAAAGAACTTTATGAAGCTAAAAAGTTAAACGGCGAAATAAAAAATATCAATGCAGAGATTGCCAAACAGCTTAATATATCAGAAAGACAAGCCCGCAAATATACAACAGCAGAAAAGCTTATTCCTGAATTAAGTGAATTACTCAATAACAATGGCATAGATCTTAACCAGGCTGATAAGTTTGGTAAGCTTGATGAGGATGCACAGAAGAGTATATTAAATATTCTTCAGAAAAATGGCAACATTGAAAATGCAGAATTTCAATCTATCAAGAAGATATCTGAAGAACGTGCTAAAGAAGCTGCCAAATATAAGCAGGAACTAGAAGAAGTAACCAGAGAGCTTAACAAAAAGAATGAAACTTTAGAAATTCTTGAAAATAAAATAAATGAAATTTCTACAAATACTGATAAATCCAATTCCAAAATAGATATTGAAGAGGAACTTCGATATATGACTGAGGCTAAAAACAAAGCTGAAAAGGAAAAGGCACGTCTTGAAAGTAATATGGAAAAGATGAAACAGCAGCAACGTGAGAAAGAACAACGCAAGACAACAATTTCAGATAACGAATTAAAAAGAATATCTTCAATTGCTAAAACAGAACAGGCACTTGCATTATTTGAATCAAACTTTGATATCATTAAGAATAACAAGTCTATTATAAAAAATGATACAGATTTAAAAATAAGAGTAGAAATTTTAAATCAGAGATTAACTGATTTTATTAATTCACTAACCAATAATTAATATATTATGTCCCCAATTCTAATAATATTAACATTGGAGTTGGGGATATATTATTATTAATCGTAATCATATAAATATCTATACATCTATCTATCTATTTATTTATCTATTTATTTATCTATCTATCTATATCCATATTAATATATATAACAATACATTTATTTAACATATATTGATAAATTAAATTAACGTAGACACAGTATTTATAAGGCTTTCAACAATTTTTTATAGTTCATTAGTTACTAATTCAAAGTCGGATATTTTTTTTTGAAGAATAATTTTTTTATAAACAAGTCTATTAATTATTATTCTGGTCTATTATTTTCATGAAATGTCTTTTTAATAATTATTATAGTCGAAAAGGATAAAAAAATGGTTGAAAAGTTTCCATATGTTAATAAATCTTCAATATAAATGTTATCAAAATTTGTTAAATTAGTATTTTAATTATATATTAAATAAATTATAAAAGGAATCATTCATAAAAATTGAAAAAAAGAAAATAAAAAAAAATGAGCAGCCTGCTTTTTTTATTAAAATTAATTAAGAATATCACATATATTGATATAAAAATCGAATACAAGACACGAAAATAAGACTGCTTTTTAAGCAGCCTTTTTTAATTTACTAACATTAGCACGAATTATCGTTGATACAAGACCAGGAATATTTTTTATAGATCGTTCATACACTATATATTGTCTATAGATATCTGCTAACGCATACATCAATAAATCGAAAGAGTAGTGAACGGCTATATTTGCTAAATCCTCCAAATCAAGTTTACTGATTTTAATTAATTTATAATTTGATATATTAGTGTCTATATTAATAAATTCTCTAAAACGTACAGGTGGAATATCACCTGAGTTAATATTTGGAATTACTGTATTAAAATCATTAATAAATGACTTTAACCGGTCAATATTTTCTTCTAATAGAATTTGTTTTTGCTTCTTAGCAATATATCTTGAAGAAATTTCAAATCTTATGATATTATCATTAATAGTGACATTAAAAATATCAGCATCTGAATTAGACATATGTTGTTTTATAATGCAAGGCTTGCAATACTTAGGAAGCATATGTCTTATTTCAGATATTGATTTGTGATCCACGCTTGCCTGACCCTTAAGATTAGAACTATCAAGGTTGATAAGCTCACGCAAGTAAATTCTTAATGTTACAATTGAATTAATATCAAAAAGTTTAGTAATTAATTCCTTAGAAAGCACTAAAAATCCCCTGCCGTTTTTGTTAGCAGGAAGGTAATAATTCTCATAATCATTGATAAGCAATGAAATAATAGATGATGAAGTTTTGGAATATGATATATAAGTATAAGATGATAATATGTCAAGATTATTCCAAATCGTCTTTATGTTGCATTTAAGAATAGATGACAATTCTTTGATATTAATTTCTTTTATAATCCCAAAACGATCCGGATGATAAAAATGTAATAACATAAATAGCTTAAGTGCATTTGATTTTAACATAGGTCTATAGCCATAACGATTTTTTTCATTATGATATATCTTTTTAGTTACGTTCTTAGTTGTGAGAATTCTATGTGGACAATTGTTACAATTATCAATAGCCATTTTGTAGATATCATTATCGCTGGAGAAGGATTCGATAATTGCTTTATATTTACAAGTAGAGCAGTTATCATTTGAGTAATCGGTAACTTCAACAGAAGAATCAATAATTGTTGTGTAATTTTGCTGAATACCAAGAGCCTGAATTAATACAGCTTTGCCTATATTTGTAAAATTATCCAAAATTCCCACCTCCTTTTTATGGATAATTTAACAATATTATCAAATAAAATCAAATTCTTGTTTTTACTCAAAATTTATCCACATAATTGTATTTTTTAACTTGTTTTACTCTAAAATTGTCTACTTATCCACAAAATCAAAGTGTTTTACTCTAAAATTATCTACTTAATTTAATAAAATTTTTTTTGTAGAAGTCAAAATAAATATTTTGTGGATTTTACTACTTTTTTATCTACATATAGTTAACAGCTATCCACATATGGGAGTGGTATTTTAAGGAAAATCAGTATTTAAGCCAAAAATGTAGACATTGTGGATAAAATTTCAAAAAAAAAATGTAGAAAAAGTATTTATATACAATATATAAATATATAAATAGAATAGAAAATTGGAGAAAAATCAATAAAAAAATGATATTTTACTCCAAAAATATCTACTTTTTAAAAATTTACTCTAAAAATATCTACATTGAAAAATAAAAACTAAGTTTTTTACTCTAAAAATATCTACATAAAATTAACATATTATTTAAAAAATGCTGCTGGAAACAGTAAAATTGTAATAAAAAAATAACAAATGCCTATTTTAAGGGATATATAAAAGATTTATCTGATAAAAATAAAAAAAACACGACAAAACTTAAAGAAATACAGATAATTAAGTAAATAAAAAAAGTACAATAAAATTTTCTTAGTTATCAATTAATTATCTACACTTTAATTATGATGATAAAAATGTAGACATTTATAGTTTCTGATTTGATTAAAATAGAGTGGCAGGCAAGTAATTATTCTATCTATCCACTACACCATCTGGCATACGGTTTCAGACAAAGGCAGTTCTTTGCATTGCACATATTTTCAAAAGGAACTAGGAGAATGTATGCTATAAAATTTACGGAGCTTCTTATGTGAGCCTTACAGTGTACAAAAGGAACTTCATAGGGCATACATAAGAGCTCTCTGTAAGGCTCACATAAAAAAGCCGTATGTAAAAACATACGGCAAATAATTATAATAAAAAATCCCTATTTCGTCTATTAATGAGCATTGTCTATCATCTTAGTTTTATCAAAATTCAAATCCTGAATTTCAGCTTCCGATAATGGAAGGAAGTTAATAATAAATACACCATTTTTTAATTCAAAGCTATCGATTACAATATTGTTATCTACAAATTCCTGTAAAGATTCCTGAATTAATTGTAAGTTCTTCTTTTTATTTTTTAATTTAAATCGAACAATCTTCTGGAAGTAAGTATAACTATACTCACTCATCAATGTTTCCTGATTAGCAATCTGTTCACATTTCATTGCATAGCATATAATTCTTGAAAGGTTATTATCAAGAACATCATAAGAAGCAGAAGTTATAGAGATTAACTTTTTCTTTATAATAGCGTTACTTAGTACCTCACCAAATTGAGCTATGGCATAAGGTCTTTCAGCATCTTCTTTGATGACAATATTATCGAATAAGTTGAAATAGATTTTACTGCCAGCTTCTTCATAATAGAAATTGTACTCTACAAGCTTTCTACAAGAATTAGAAATTTTCTTGAGCACATTTTTACCAACGTGATAATCGACAATTTCTTTACCAAGAGTATTAAGATCGACTACTACAGATTTCTCTTTAGAGAATTCCTGCATATTAATATTAGATATAAAAGCATTAACTAATTTCAGGTCATTAGAATCCATAGCCTTTGGTGGAGTAAGTTTGCCGCTGTTGACAGTCACTTCCAAAAGTTCACGGCCTTCTTCATCTCTGATAATTTCTTTTAGCAGATTATCAGATGCTGTTTCCATCATTAATGTAAAAGATGAAGGACTGAAGAGTGGTTTGTCAACTAAGTCAACAGGGAATAATCGAAGGTATGAGTCAATATTACCAGCAAGTTCACTTTCTATGTATTTCCAAGCACTAATAATCAAATCATTCTTTAAAGAATTATATATTGAGTTATAAGTAAAAGATGAGATACCTGGGAAATCAATTAAAAGAGTATTGGAATCATTTTTCCATTCTGTTGCAGCTCTTTTCTTATCTTCGATAATTTCCTGTAAATCTTTATCTCCAAACATTTTAGTATAATCTTCAACAGGAAGAGTCTTTGCCATAGCAACAACAGTAGCTAAAGGGTGTTTGGCATCGTCAATGCTGATTGTATCAATATCATTAATGTATGATTTGTACCAACGTGATCTTTTTTGTAAACGTGATTTCTTTACCTTATTAATTATAGGTACTAAATCTTCACGGCTAGTCTTTCCATCAAGATATTCCATAAGAGTTTCATCAATTAACTCAGCTACATTTTCAGCAGAGAAGTTTAACAAATTTCTTTTCTTATTGAAATAATCAATAATAACTGGATCAATGTGATTAGCTAATTCTTCAATAAATCGGCGAGAGTATTGTTCCATAATATATCTCCTTATATAACAACAAATATAATTTTCATTTTATTCTATATATTAATTGGCAGATAGTGGAAGAGTAGAATATGGATAGATGATTATAATATAGTCTGTCCAGTGTGTTATTGCTCTTTATGTAAATAGCATAATCTTCGATTAATTATATCTAACAATTTATATAGTAATTGTACTCATAATTATAAAAAATATAAATACAAAAATCAAATAGTAGGTTCACACCAGGAAGCTTTTCTTAATTACTTTGGTTGTTGTTGTGTTTATTTTGAAGTAGAGTGGTGGTGTGAGTTTTGGTTAACATATAGACATATGTCGTCATATATTGTATTATATATTATGTAAAAAATCAATAGCACACAGATAAGATTATTTTGTTGTGTTGAAAAGATATAAGAGGTATTTATGTTATGATTTCTGATACATTTAAGAATACTATTTGGATATATTACGAAACTAATTTAAAAGCTCGTACACGAAAAGAATATTGGAATGTTGTAAAGAATTTTGATAAAGTAGTTGGCCACGACCCATTAGAGTTAAGTCATACTGATGCTGTAACTTATTATGAACATATATTAAATAAGATAAGCAAAAATCAATTAAAATACTCTACCGGTGTAATGAGATTATCCGTAATAAGATCTGTATGTAATTTTATTGAATTTAATATGAGTAATCACGGAAAGGAATATACAAATTATTTCAAGGAAATTTCTATTCCAGAAGAAGATAAGTTATTAACAGACAATGATATACCAACACTTAATGAAATAAACAATATTATGGAAACAATACAACAAAATAATGATGAGAAAGCATTTTTAATATTATCCCTTGCCGTCAAATGTGCATTGACTAACACTGAAATATGCAGCCTTAATAAAGAATATATTGCAATTAATTCCAATGACGAAATGTATATTAATTATCCTCCAAAAGGCAATAATCGTATATCAAGAATAATTAAAGTTCCGGATGATGTTGCTGTATTATTAGACAGATATATATGTAATAATAATATAATAGAAGGTGCAATATTTATTAATAAAAGAAAAACACGAATTAAATTAAGGGACACAGAAAGACTTCTTGAAAAATATTGTAAACTTAATATAGAAAAAGGTATGTTAAATAACAAATTCACAATGCAGACCCTTCGTCACGCCGCAATATGTTATATGTTATCGGGTGGAGCTTCAAAAGATCTGGTTGCAAGCTACGCTGGAATAACAACCAAATGGATTACAAGATATGATAAAATAATTAACTCTGATACATACAAACAGGCTGTTGACTATAGTATCATAAGTATCAACGCATAAATATACTAATGAATTGAATTAAACATCAAGCCATTAGTATTATTATATAATATATATTATAATTGATAGTACTAGGAAAAAGATAGTACTTTTCAATTATCTGCTATGTGTTATAATAACAATCGAAAGAGCTTGATATGAGCTCAATACAATTCCCCAATATCCCGCTGGATGATAATTAGTTATTAATTATTGTTTGGTGGGATCCCCTTTTTTATAGGTAATTCTGGCAGATACTTCCTATATTTTAATGGAAGCATATTTATCTGACATTTATAATTGACACGTTCTTTTATTGCTATAGTATTATAAAATCTTATCCATAAATTCTGAATATCATTTTCATTATCTGAAAAATCATCAAGCTGTTTTAATAATTCATTATTATAATCATTATAAAAAAATGCTGTATTATTATTCATATGTATATACGCAATATTTCTCCTGACATCATATATCAAAAAATTCTCGCAATGCAGTCTGTCATTAAAATGATCAATAATCATATATATAATATTATTATCAGGTTCTATTCTGGCTGTAAGAAAACCATTAGCATTTTCATTAAATCGAAGTATCTCTATATAAAAGTGTGCTTCATTAGCTGCCTTTTTATATATTTTATTAAACTGGAATATGTATTCATCATTAATGTTATGCAATACTGAAGTTCCATATTTAAACATTCTCTGCAAACAATGATAAATTACTGAGGCCTTATTATCTGCGATTGACTGTGCAACAGTAAATATCATCTCATATATATCATTAGACAGCTTTAGCTTTATTGTATTGGCAACTTTATCTGATAAGGTTAAATCTGTCCTGATATTTATATAGTTCTCAAATAATGAATAGTTAGAAACAACATCTGCACATCTTACATCAGTATGGCTTGTTCCTGCCTCCCAGGCTTTATATATTGCTGAAAATATCCCCTCTATAGAATTATCACATAAATAAACATCCATAATACTATGCACTTAACTAATCAGCTGGTAGTAATACTGGCTGATCATATCCTTTCTTCTTACTAATCTTTATTCTATCTCTATGTTCCATATAAATATTTCAAATTACAAATTCTTATATAATTATCCTGATAAATATATTATATTATTCTAATATGCATCTTTATATTGTTCTAATATTTATTATTCACAATTATAATAAAAACATTCGTATCATTCTGATATTACATTGCAGTCAAATAAAGAAAGCTGTTTATAGCAGTCTTTATGTTCTATGTCATATATTTTCTTCTTGTCATTATCAATAAGAGCATTAGTAATATAATCCTGATCTATTCTTATGTTATACATCATTCTGCCATTACAGGTTATAAAATAAACAGCCCTTTTTAATACAACTCCGGCTTTCTTTAAAGAAGTAAAATCTAATATAGACATTCGTCTTGCATTAATAATACGTCTTGCTGATTTCACACCTATTCCGGGAACTTTTAATAACAGGGCATAAGGTGCTGTATTAATCTCTACCGGGAATATATCAAGGTGACGTATTGCCCAGTCACATTTAGGGTCTAAAAATGCGTTAAAATTAGGATTGTCTTCACTAAGAAGATCATATGACTTAAATCCATAAAATCTCATAAGCCAGTCCGCCTGATATAACCTATGTTCCCTAAGCAAAGGCACACCCTTGCCATCTTCCTGAAGTGGAAGCGACTCATCCATATTGACATTAACAAACGCTGAATAAAACACTCTCTTTAAATCGTATTTGTCATATAAATTCTGTGCTATCGTAACAAGCTGGTAATCCGTCTCTTTGGTAGCACCAATAATCATCTGTGAACTCTGTCCTGCTGGAACATATCTTTTATATCTATGTCCCGCCGATAGCTCAGTATTACCAGTATTCAATCTATTATTAATGTTTAATCTGTTATTGGCAGCCAATCCATCATTAAACATAGTGTCTAACATCTCATTACTTGTATAATCAGAAAATGTATTATACATATTATAAACATCTGACAAATAATTGTTCGTATGCTTCATACCAACCTCATATCTATTCATATGTATGTTATTCTTAATCATATTCATAGGATGCAAAATACTTTCTCTTGATTTAGATGGAGCAAGTTCTTTAAGTGCTGCATTAGTTGGAAGCTCAAGATTAATGCTCATACGGTCAACAAACCAACCAGCGAACTTAATGATATCATCCGATGCTCCAGGAATTGCCTTCATATGAATATATCCGCCAAAATTATATTTCTTTCTTAGAAGAATAACCGTTTCTAACATTCTCTTCATTGTTTCATCAGGACTGATAATTATACCTGAACTTAAAAACAATCCTTCTATATAATTACGTCTGTAGAACTGCATAGTAAGCTCACATATCTCCTCAGGCGAAAATGTAGCCCTCACAACATCATTAGACGAACGGTTAATGCAGTAGCGGCAGTTATATATACATTCATTCGTAAGAAGTATTTTTAAAAGAGAAATACACCTGCCATCTGCACTAAAGCTGTGGCATATTCCACACGCTTTAGAATTGCCTATGCCTTTACCATTGTTACCACGTTCAACGCCACTTGACGAACACGATACATCATACTTTGCAGCATCAGATAAAATCGTCAGCTTATCCATAATACTTAGGTCTTCTTTAATAACCACAACTCCCACCTTCTTTCGATAATAATAAAAAAGATACATGCAGAACATATTTTCCAAACATTCGTTCTGTATGTATCTTATCATATTATAATATATTTCGCAATTGAAATTTTAATATATTTTATTCAATCTAACTATAAAAGTTCTGCCTTTAAAACTTGTATATTATCTGCTATTTTATCAGCTCCTGCCTTAATTAACACTCCTTTATCCCTAAAGCCCCACGATACAGCTATGCAGTCAACCCCTGCATTTCGTGCTGTTAGCACATCTACATCTGAATCTCCAATATAAGCTATATCTTCTAATGCAATGTCTGCTATTGCAGCACATTCTAACAAGGCATCCGGAGCGGGCTTTTTTGCTATGCCCTCTCTTGCACCAAATGTAATATCAAGAAGATTATCAAAATATATATCACATAATTTAGTCACAGCATTTTGTGCTTTATTAGACAACACTGCAAGCTTAATCCCTGACTGCTTTAATTCTTTAAGCATATCAATAATTCCATCATATGCCTTTGTCTTGTCATTACAATGTTCCTGATAATACTTCTTAAAACATTCAAACACATTATCTATAACCGGCAAATCGGTTCCATTAGGAACACTTCTTTCTATTAAAAGACGAATTCCATTACCAACATAATTCCTTACTTCTTCTATAGTTCTTTGAGGCATACCAAACTGTGCAAGAGAGTAGTTCACCGCATCTGCCAGATCCTCCAATGTATTAAGCAATGTTCCGTCTAAATCAAATACAGCCATTTTATATTTCATATACTTCACACTTTCCTTATATTAATAATAACTGACTGGATAACAGATAATAAAAAATTCTTAAAGCAGATATATTATTTATAAGAATTAATTCAACATTAACATATTGTATACAGATTAATTACAATCAGCTGTTTCCATATCAGATATTTAATAATATAATCAAGACTAAAAAAATGCAATATGAAAATAAAATTTTAAATTTCCACATTTATCTATATTTTCCTTCAAATATTTTCAAAAAATTTAAAAATATTAAAATAAAAGGGTTGACATATTACATATTAACGTGTATTATATCACTTGTGTTCACGAGAAATAAATCGAAACACACAATACAATATGCGCGAGTGGCTCAGTGGTGGAGCACCTCCTTGCCAAGGAGGGGGTCGCGGGTTCGATCCCCGTCTCGCGCTCTGTAAGACAACAAAAAGGACTTCCGAATGGGAAGTCCTTTTTTGTCATCCGGGAAGTGCGGGGCACTTCTCGAAACCCAACTGCTTCACAGTTTGGCTTCGATTTCCCGGGACGCTAAAGTGTCCCTTGGTCGTGTCAGAACAGAGGTCCACCGGACCTCTTGACACCCATCTCACATAACACACGGGGGTGACTATTATTTATTTCTGTATTAGCAACATTTTTGACTGGTTTATGAATTTTGTTCGTGACTATTTTTTATTTATATTATATAATGAATTTTATATGGGTTGTGTATTATTAGTTAATAGCAGATAACCTGATTTCATTGATTTATTATAATAGAAAAGGAACTTATTAATTTATGAAAGAAAGAGAACAATTTGGTTCAAGAATAGGTTTTATTCTTGTATCAGCAGGCTGTGCTATCGGCCTTGGTAATGTATGGAAGTTTCCATACATATGTGGAATGTACGGAGGGGCAGCTTTTATAGTTATGTACCTTATATTTTTAGCACTTCTTGGACTCCCTATTCTTATATGTGAATTCTCAGTTGGACGAGCAAGCCGCAAAGGTATGGGAAAAGCATTTGATGTACTTGAACAGAAAGGCACGAAATGGCATCGTCTTAAATGGATGAGCATAATTGGTTCGTATCTTCTTATGATGTTCTATACTATGGTCGGAGGCTGGATGATTTATTATGCATTTCTTGAATTATCCGGTAAGCTTTCTGGTCTTGATAGTGCAGAAATCACAGCTACATTTAATGGTCTGTTATCACAGCCTGGAATAATGTTTATATTTTCATTTATCGCCATTATTTTATCATTTGGCGTATGTGCACTTGGACTTAAAAATGGTGTTGAACGAATTACAAAGGTTATGATGTCGCTTCTTTTAGGACTTATGGTAATTCTTGCAGTTCATTCATTTGTTCTTCCTAATGCTTCTGTTGGTATTAAGTTCTATCTTGTACCTAATATAAGCTTAGTTAATCAGTCAGGTATTGGCGAAGCCATATTTGCTGCTATGACACACGCATTTTTCACTTTAAGTATAGGTATCGGTGCCATGGAGATTTTCGGTAGTTACCTTGATAAGAAGCGTTCACTTACAGGTGAGGCGGTAAGCATTGTAATTCTAGATACATTTGTTGCTTTAATGGCTGGATTTATAATTATCCCTGCCTGCTTTGCATATGGAGTAAACCCTGACAGTGGTCCTTCATTATTATTTATAACTCTTCCTAATGTATTTAATAATATGACTGGTGGAAGAATATGGGGCTTTATGTTCTTTTTATTTATGTCATTTGCAGCTTTATCTACAATTATTGCTGTATTTGAAGAAATCGTAGCTATGTGGATGGATATAACAGAATGTAAGCGAACCAAAGCCGTAGGTATTAATATTATAGCTATTACTGTATTATCAATTCCTGCAATTCTTGGATATAACCTGCTTTCAGGTATACAACCTATAGGTGCAGGTACAACAATTATGGATCTGGAAGATTTCCTTGTATCCTACAACCTTCTTCCTTTAGGAAGCCTTGTTATAGTTCTTTTCTGTACAAGAAAAAACGGATGGGGATTTGATAGCTTTGTTAAAGAGGCTAATACTGGAGAAGGAATAAAGCTTCCATTATGGGTCAGAAAATATATGGCATATATCTTACCTTTGATAATTACAATTGTTTATATTAAAGGCTACTATGATACTTTTTGCAAACAGCCTTTAGGCATATTCATCGGCTGGATGTGTTTTTCTGTGTTACTTGTTGTTATAATATATCTTATAGCACTACTTACAGGACGCAAATCAAAACAACAGTAGAACATACAACAACTTAATTTCAATTTGATATTGGATATTACTTATAAAAAAAACGGAGGTCTATTATGAAATTATTAGAAGATCGTATAAGAAAAGATGGAATTATAAGAGAAGGAAATGTACTTAAGGTTGACAGCTTCATTAACCACCAGATGGATATTAAACTTTTCGAGGAAATGGCTAAGGAATGGAAAAGACTATTTGCTGATAAGAAGATTAATAAAATCCTTACAATTGAGGCAAGTGGTATCGGTATTGCCGCTATCGTTGCAAGAGAATTTGATGTACCTGTTGTATTTGCCAAGAAGTCTAAAAGTATTAACCTTGATGATAATAACTTCAGCACTAAAATCCAGTCATTTACACATAGTAAAATATACGATGTGATTGTTTCAAAAAAGTTCTTATCTCCAGAGGATCATATTCTTATTATTGATGATTTCCTTGCAAATGGATGTGCATTACTTGGTCTTACTGACCTTGTTGAAAGTGCAGGTGCAACCGTTGAAGGTATCGGTATTGCGATTGAAAAGGGTTTCCAGCAGGGTGGAAAGATTATAAGGGAAAAAGGTTATCAGCTTGAATCACTTGCAATCGTTGAAAGTATGAATGCCGCTGATAACACAATTACATTCAGATAGGAGATACATTAATGAACGAACTTACAGAATACATTCCGGTATTATATGCTACTTTCTGGTCATTAGTACCACCTCTGGTAGCCATTATACTTGCTCTTATTACTAAGGAAGTATATAGTTCACTTTTTATAGGTATTGTAATTGGCGGACTATTCTATGGCGGATTGTTTACTGCACATTTTAGCTTTGAAACCTCTGTTACACATATATTTAATGATGGACTTGTAGGTGTGTTATCTGATCCTGCTAACATTGGAATACTTATATTTCTTGTAATTCTTGGAATAATGGTATGTATGATGAACAGAGCAGGAGGTTCAGGTGCATTTGGCGAATGGGCTTCCAAAAGAATAAAGACAAGAACAGGTGCTCAGTTAGTATCTATTCTTCTTGGTGCACTTATATTTATTGACGACTATTTTAACTGTCTTACAGTTGGAAGTGTTATGCGCCCTGTAACTGACAGCCACCAGATTTCAAGAGCAAAGCTTGCTTATATTATAGATGCAACAGCAGCACCTATATGTATAATAGCACCTATTTCATCATGGGCTGCCGCTGTAACAGGCTTTGTTGAAAGTGAGGACGGATTTTCTGTATTTATGAAATCTATTCCTTATAATTATTATGCATTACTTACAATATTCGCATTACTTATGTTTGTAATATTAAAAGTGGATTTTGGTCCTATGAAGCTTCACGAAGATAATGCTGCTAAGGGTGACTTGTATACAACACCTGACAGGCCATATGCTAATGCTAATCCTGATGTAATAAAAGGCAACGGCAAGGTTATTGACCTTGTATTTCCTATTGTTTCATTAATTATATGCTGTGTTATAGGTATGATATATACAGGCGGTTTCTTTAGCGGAACGCCATTTATAGAAGCATTTTCTGATTGCGATGCTCCTGTAGGACTTATGCTTGGAAGCTTCTTTGCAATGGTAATTACTGTATTCTTCTATGCTGTAAGAAAAGTTCTTCCATTTAAAGAATCATTTGCCTGCATACCAGAAGGCTTTAAAGCTATGGTTCCAGCAATCCTTATCCTTACTTTTGCATGGACACTCAAGAGTATGACAGACAGCTTAGGTGCTAAAGAATATGTAGCAGGTCTTGTAAATGGTGCTTCTGGAAGCCTGCTTAATTTCCTTCCAGCCATTATATTCCTTGTAGCGATATTCCTTGCATTTGCAACCGGAACAAGCTGGGGTACATTCGGTATTCTTATACCTATTGTTGTTAATACATTTTCTGGAACTGATAATACTATGATGATTATATCTATATCTGCTTGTATGGCAGGTGCTGTATGCGGCGACCACTGTTCACCTATATCAGATACAACTATTATGGCATCGGCTGGTGCACAGTGTAACCATATGAACCATGTATCGACACAACTTCCTTATGTAGTTGTTGTTGCCGCAGTATCATTTATAACATATATAATTGCTGGTTTCATACACAATCCTGTAGTTCCTTTAATTATAGGTATTGTGCTTATGACTCTTACAATTATTCTTATCAAATATATTGTAAATCAAAAACAATCTAATTCATAACAATATACGTTAGTGCCGGATTTACTTTTGGCACTAACTTTACTTTATAATTGATCAAATTAAAGCTATTAATACATTAGGAGTGCATATGAGTGAAACTAAAGTAATAATAATAATAGTGCTTTTATTTATAATTGCAGTACTTCCATTTCCAACCGGACTGCTCATTTATAAATTTAAATCAGAAAAACTTAAAAAACAGTATGCAGATGAAGCTAAAAAAGCAGACGAATCAGAAAAATCAGAAGACAGCAATAAATCTGTCAAATAAACGTAATGATAATAATCATTTAACAAATAATTAGCTCCCTTCTAAAAAGGTAAGTTAAATACTTAAAACTTGCTATTTAGGAGAGAGCATCTCAATAATTTTATTCTATGACCTGTTGTTTACTATCGTCAACGTTATGAGCAAATTGTGGTATCTGTGCAATAATGACCGCTGTGAATACTAATATACAGCCGGTAAGTTCCCTTGTGCTTAAATGTTCACCTAATAAAATCCAGCCTGCAAGTGCAGCAAATACCGACTCAAGGCTCAATACAATGGCAGTCACTGATGGCTTGGCATATTTCTGCCCAATAATCTGAAGAGTGTAAGCAATTCCACTTGACATAACACCTGCATATAATATTGGTATTATTGCTTTCATAATGCTGTTAATATCTGCTTTATCAAATATAAGCATTAATATTCCTGACAATATTCCACTTGTTAAGAATTGTATACAGGATAATTTAACACCATCTGCTTTATCACATTTATCTACCGTAAACATATGTATTGTAAATGCAACAGCACACATTAACTCTAATATATCCGCAACATATATTTCGTCAATTCCACCCGCAATACATAAAAGATACATTCCTACAATACATACAAATGCAGCTATTATGGTAAGCTTATGAAGCTTTTGTCCCATAAATACTGAAGCAATCGCAATCATAACAACATAAGTCGCTGTAAGAAATCCAGCTCTCCCTGATACGGCAACTCCATCAGGATATGTATTAATCCCTATCTGCTGCAAATTCATCGCTATGCAAAGTAGAATTCCGCATATAACACCTTCTTTTATAGGCCATTTATTCGCATCAGTTAAATAATCTTTCTTATTAATAATGTAGTTCTTCTTATATATATTGTAATTATTCTCACTTGGATTATCATATCTATCAGAATATTTTCTCATATCTAATATTGCAATAACAATAAATAAGAATAATGCCCCGATAATATTCCTACAGGCATTAAATGTAAACGCTCCAATATTATCACCAGCACTTGTCTGTGCAACAAATGCTGTACCCCATATAAATGCGGCAAGCAATAATATAAAAGTTCCTTTTAAATTCTTCATAAATCAATAACGCTCCCTTTAAACAATAATCAATGTTTCCATAATAATTAATAATTTTCACACCATATAATAGTATATTAATCAAATATATTATGCAAGGTATTGAGAATTTTTCTTTTTAAGCTTAAAATATATACACTTGTTTAAACAAATAAAAGATATTAAATCAGGAGGCATATGATAATGAAAGTATTAATGTTAAACGGTAGTTCACATATCAATGGAACTACATTTACAGCACTTAATGAGATTGGAAAAGCTCTTAATAATGAAGGAATTGACTATGAAATATTCCAGATTGGTGCAGATGCAGTAAGAGATTGTATTGGCTGTAACCAATGTACACCTGATGGTTGTGCATATACTAAGGACAATGTTAATGAATTCATTGCCAAGGCAAAAGAAGCTGATGCGTTTGTATTTGGAACACCTGTATATTATGCCCACCCAAGTGGAAGAATTCTCTCTTTCTTAGACAGAGTATTTTATTCAAGTTCTAAGACCTTTGCTTTTAAACCAGCCGCAAGCGTAGCTGTTGCAAGACGTGGTGGAACAGTTGCTTCATTTGACGTATTAAATAAATATTATGGAATATCACAGATGCCAGTAGTAAGCTCTACATACTGGAATAACGTCTATGGCCGCAATGAGAACGAAGCCGTTATGGATTTAGAAGGCTTACAGACAATGCGCAACGTAGCTCATAATATGGCTTGGATGTTAAAGTGTATTGAAGCTGGTAAAAATGCAGGTGTCGCACTCCCGGCTACTGAAAGAGAGGCTAAGACTAACTTCATAAAGTAATAATTATTGCATTTTACCCTATAATCCTGTAGAATTATAGGGTAATTTATTTATAACATAACATTAGTAATATTTAATTATTCTATAATTTACACTGGAGGTCATTATGAAAGATTATTCTATTAATACTAAGTGTGTTCAGGCTGGTTATACACCATCGAATGGTGAGCCTCGTCAAATTCCTATTATCCAATCTACAACTTTTAAATATGATACAAGCGAAGATATGGGTAAGCTATTTGACCTGGAAGCATCAGGATATTTCTATACAAGACTACAGAATCCTACCAATGATCACGTTGCTGCCAAAATAGCAGCCCTTGAAGGTGGAACAGCCGCAATGCTTACATCATCTGGACAGGCTGCTAACTTCTTTGCTCTTTTTAATATATGTGAATGTGGCAGTCATATCGTTGCATCATCATCAATATATGGTGGAACTTTCAATCTTATTTCAGTTACTTTCAAGAAAATGGGAATAGACGTTACATTTGTTTCACCTGATGCATCAGAAGAAGAACTTAATGCAGCATTTAAACATAATACCAGAGCTATGTTTGGTGAGACAATTGCCAATCCAGCTCTTACAGTTCTTGATATAGAGAAATTTGCAAAGGTTGCACACACACATAATGTCCCTCTTATTGTAGATAATACATTTCCAACCCCTATTAATTGCAGACCAATCGAATGGGGTGCTGATATTGTCACTCACTCAACAACTAAATATATGGATGGTCATGGAGCTGCTGTCGGAGGTGCAATAGTTGATTCTGGTAATTTTGACTGGATGGCACATGCAGATATGTATCCAGGACTATGCACACCAGATGAAAGTTACCATGGAATTACTTACGCAGAAAAATTCGGAAAAGAGGGTGCATTTATCACAAAGTGTACATCACAGCTTATGAGAGATTTAGGATGTATACAATCCCCACAAAATGCCTTTATCCTTAATCTTGGACTTGAATCTCTTCATGTAAGAATGCCACGCCACGTTGAAAATGGACAGGCAGTAGCTGAATTTCTTGAAAATCATCCTAAAGTTGAATATGTCAGCTATCCTGGTCTTAAAAGTAATAAATATTATGAAACAGCCAAAAAATATATGCCTAATGGTGGCTGTGGTGTAGTATCTTTTGAAATCAAAGGTGGAAAAGAAGCAGCCGAAAAGTTCTTAAAGAACCTTAAGCTTGCTGCAATAGAAACACACGTAGCTGATGCAAGAACATGCTGTCTTAATCCTGCAACATCCACACACAGACAGCTTAATGATGAACAATTAAAAGAAGCTGGTGTTCCAGCAGGACTTATAAGAATTTCCTGCGGACTTGAAGATAAAAATGACTTGATTGCTGATATATCTGCAGCACTTGATACAATTTAAATAAATATTCATTATCAGCTTTAGCATATTAAGCTTACAAAGGCTCCGGACATTACTATAACAATAATGTCCAGAGCCTTTATTAATTTTATGAGATTTTTATATGATTTTTAAAATTATGAAGCTTGTATGTCCTAATATCTAGTGATATAATTAACTGTCAAATTATAGTAAATGGAGATTGAATATGAGTACAATTCTGCGTATTTTTATAAAAGATTTGCGTGGCATATGCCGCAATATATTTGCACTTATTATTGCCATAGGATTATGTATTATTCCATCATTATATGCGTGGTTTAATATTTATTCTAACTGGGATCCCTATGCTAATACTGCTTCAATTAAGATTGCTGTATACTCTGAGGATACTGGTTTTGATATGGATGGCGAATATCAGAATATGGGTAATAGTATTATTGATAACCTCAAAGAAAATGACAAACTCGGCTGGACATTTACAAAAGATATGGAAAGCACAATTGACGGAGTTAAAAGCGGCAAGTACTACGCCGCAATAGTAATCGGCGATAATTTCAGCCGTTCAATGATTAATTTCCTTAATGATAATATGGAAACTCCTTCTGTTACATATTATGAGAATGCCAAGAAGAACGCTATTGCCAGCAAGATTACACAATCTGGAAAGTCTACTTTACAGGAAACTATTAATGAAACATTTATTGAAACAGTTGTAGTTACAATTCTTAATTCAACTGATGCTGCTTCTCTTACAAAGACCAATGTATTATCTGACATATCAGATAAATTAACGGATATAAGCAATAACTTATCTGAATACAACGCTTCAATCAGTATGTTTAATGCAAGTAATGACAACCTTTCAGATACTCTTAAAAAGACAGATGCACTTGTATCTGATATGCAGAGTAATATGTCAGAAGAGAATATTGAGGCTTCAAAGAATACAGCTAACAATGCAATTGATGCTTATACTGCCAATATCAGTGCATCTCTTACCAGATTAACTGATATTAACACTAAGCTCACCGGCAAAATTGAAACATTACGCGGAAAGATTGCAGACTATAAGAATAATCACACACTTGTTACCAAGCTTGATATTATCAAACAGCTTGGCGAACTTAACAGTTTAATGAATGAAGTTGTTAATGCTACTAATGAGTTTAATAACAGCCTTAAACCAATACTTGAACATTTCAAAGATATTGATAATGATAACGGCGGTCATAACCAGTTCTTATATGACAGCCTTATAAGTTCACTTGATCTTATGCCTGCACTTCTTAAGACAGCCGCACAGAATATAACAACATTTACACAGTGGTATACAGACTCTAAGGCTGACCCTGCTAACATATTTACATATATGGATGATGCACTTGTACAGTGTGAGAACTCTATTAATTCACTTAATAGCATACTTACATCAAGTATTAACGATTCAGTTGGCAAATCTGGTGAATTATTTAAGACTTCCATCAGCTCTATCTACGACTCACTTGTATCTGCTTCAGACAGCCTTTCTGCCATAAGTACTATTATTAATGGCGTAGACAGTACACTTTCTAGTGTTAATTTCACATTAGATACTATGGGGGAACTTATCGGCAATGTACAGAATACTTTAGATAAAGCCAATACAGAGCTTGCTGCATTAAAAGACGATGGAAAGTATGAGCTTATGCAGAAGCTTCTTGACAAGGATTCATCTGAATACGGCGAATTCTTCTCATCACCTGTTAAGGTTACAACTGAAAATGTATACGAAGCTGTTAATTACGGAACAGCAGTAGCACCTTTCTATACAACTCTTGCTTTATGGGTTGGAGGTCTTCTCCTTACAGCACTTATCAAGACATCTCCTGATGACAGGGAAGAATTTAAAAATGCTACATTAACACAGAAATATTTCGGACGATATTTAATATTCTGGCTTATGGGACAGATTCAGGCAGTTATAACAGTTCTTGGTGATATATATTTACTTAAAATATACTGTGTGCACCCAGGAATATTTATGCTTACCGCATCAATTGTAAGCTTTGCATTTACATTGCTTATATATACACTTACACTTTCGTTTGGTGATGTCGGTAAAGCTTTAGCCGTTGTTCTCGTAGTTATTCAGATTGCTGGTTCAAGTGGTACATACCCTATTGAACTGTTACCATCATTCTTTAGAAATGTATATATATATTTCCCATTCCCTTATGCTATCAATGCCATAAGAGAATGTGTAAGTGGTTTCTACAGATATGATTACTTCATACTTATGGGACAGCTTATGCTATTTGTTATAGGTACTTTATTCCTTGGTCTTTTCCTAAGAAAGCCATTTATGAAGCTCAATCATTATATGCATCACCGTATGCACGATACTAAACTTATGTAGATTAATTGATGAATGAGGAGGAGTTTATGTCTGATATTAAAGATGAAATATCTGTAAATATAGATACTGCTGCGAAATCAGTAGATATGATTAAAGACTATTACTATAGAGAACACAAACGTAACAAAGACAGAATTAAATACGGAATAATAGCAATGTTAGTAATTCCCATTATATTCCTTACCCTTTTATTTGTTGTAAACAGCTCTAAAGTTATATTTCTTGTAATGTGGATTGCTTCTTTATTTATTATAAGCGGCTATCTTATTGCCATTGAATATAAAGATTATAATATGACCGAAAATCTTAAAGATATTGTTGGTAATGAGTATGATGACTCACTTATTGATACAGCGAAAGCCATATCAGATATTACTAAGAATTATATCAAGAATGGAGGTTCAGAAGAATAATATGAAAAATATATTTCGAGTATTTGCTAACGACTGGAAAAGAATTGGGCGAAATGTTGTAGCTTTAGTCGTTGTAATGGGACTCTCTGTTCTTCCATCATTATATGCCTGGTTTAACATTTTATCCAACTGGGACCCTTATGGTTCTGACTCAACATCTAACATAAAGGTCGCTGTAGCATATGATGATACCGGAATTGATATTTCAGGTATGAATGTAAATATAAGCACCAATATTATAGAAGCACTTAAGACCAATGACACTATCGGCTGGGTATTTACTGATACGTCAGAAGAAGCCATTGAGGGTGTATGGGCAGGAGATTACTATGCAGCATTGATAATGCCTGAAGATTTCTCTCGTGATATGGTAAGCTTCTTAGCTGATAATATGACACATCCGGAGATTATCTATTATACTAACCAGAAGAAAAATGCCATTGCCCCTAAGATAACAGACAAAGCCAAGACAGCAGTACAACAACAGGTTAATGCTACATTTATAAGCTCACTTACAGAAGCTATAATGAAATCTGCCGATATTGCTGATAATATAGGTGCAATTAAAGACTCTGATGGTAATAATATTAATAAGGAAAATGTAAGCGGCAACTCAATATTAGATATATTAATAGCCAAATTACAGGTTGTTAATACACAGGTGTCTACATTTGACAGCGTGCTTACTGCCGTTTCCAATATAATAAGCACAACACAGTCAACATCTGATACTGCAGCAGCTATATCGCCAGATTTATCAGTGAAATTTGACAGTGAAAAAGCAATTCTTAATGAATTGAATAATACTATAGGAAAGAGTAATCTTATAGACTCAACAATATTTGCTAATATTGCCAATGATATTAATACAATTCAGGGATATATGAATTCTGTCTCTGAAATATATGATGATATGGGATACAATGTTGCAGATTTTGATAATTCAATAAGCCAGATGGGCAGTTCTATTGCTAATACATTAGAGCTTGTACATAACCTTGAGAGCCAGTTATCAGACTCAATAACCAAGCTTGTTGATTTTAAGAGCAGTGGTACATATTCATTATTACAGACTGCCGTCGCATTTAATACAGAAGAACTTGCATCTTTCATATCTGCTCCTGTTACTATCGGAACAGTTGACTTGTATCCAATTGAGAATTATGGCTCAGCTATGTCACCATTCTACTCAGTATTATCAATATGGGTTGGTGCATTAATATTAGTTGCCATTATCCATGTAAAGGTTCATCCTTTTGGCGGATACAATATTACCTCTGTTCAGGCTTTCTTTGGAAGATATTTAACATTTTTCCTTATAGGACAGGCACAGGCATTACTTATAACACTTGGTGATTTATTCTTTATTGGAATACAATGCCTTCACCCATTTAAGTTCTGGTTAGCGGCATCATTTACTTCATTCGTATTTACAATGATTACATATTCACTTACAGTTGCCTTTGAAAATGTCGGTGAAGCCGTTGCTGTAGTTATTATGGTTATTCAGGTTGCCGGTGCTGGTGGTACATTCCCAATACAATGTCTTCCAACTGTATATCAGGCAATATACAAATACCTCCCATTCACCTATGCTATGGACGCCCTCAGAGAATGTGTCGGTGGAACATATAGCTGGTATTACTGGAAATGTATTATTGCATTATTGATATATGTAGGTATATGCTTATTTATCGGACTTGTCGTTGCCATACCTTGCAGAAAACTTAATGCTACAGTTAACAAGAGCAAGGAGAAATCGGGAGTAATGATATAAAATAATATAATATTAGATACAGAAATAGAAAAACTAATTTCGTATAATAAATATGAATTAGTTTTTCTATTTTTATTGATTTCAGCTTTAATTAATGACTAATTAACTTATTGCTGTCATATAATATGTCTTATAATAAACAAAATGCAACATTTTATATTAAAATGTTGCATTAAAATTTATAATTCTATTCTTATTTACATTCTATATATCGTCACCAATTTAAAATACTTTACCCTGTTTACTAATTTAATTTAATATAAATTATCATTAATATTATAGATTAATATTCAAAAATACAGAGTCTTTATCATCCTGCTTAATTCCTAAATATCTCCTTGTTATTTCATAAGAAGAGTGATTGTATATATCCATTAATATTGCTGGTGGTGTACCACATTTCCAGGCATAATACCCAAAAGTCTTTCTCATAGAATGACAGCTTATCCCGCTTTCCATATGAAGTTCATTAGCTGCTTTCTTAATAATTCTAAAAGCCTGTGAACGGCTCAGTGGCTTACCTTTTTTCTGCCCATTAAATATATAATCACATTTTCTTATATTATATAAGCTCTCCATATACATACCAAGTCCCTGCTTTATATTGTCATTAATTGCAATTCTGGTCTCTTTATTAGTCTTTTTTTCTATTATTATTATATGTTTAAGAAAATGTTCATTTTTAAAATCATACACATCTTCCCATCTTAACTGCAAAACATCACTAATTCTCAACGCAGAATTCAACCCAATACATATCAATGCATAGTTTCTGACATTCGGTCTATTGTTCAAATAAAATTCCTTAAACAAATTTAATTCATCATTACTTCTTATAGGTTGTGCTGTACTCAATAATCAATACCTCCAATATATAAATGCAACATTTTAATATAAAATGTTGCATCAACAAGGAAGTAAATGTGAATAGTCCAATCCTCTGCGACTATTCATAGACAAGGAGGTTAATGTGTTAAAACTAACAATCAAACCCGGCGAGTACATCAACATTGGTGATGACGTAAGGGTTATCTATTCGGGAGGCTCAGAAGGGAACATTCATCTTTTAATAGATGCCCCAAGGGAACTCAACATTGTAAGAAGCAAGGTTCTTGCAAGAAATACTGCCAATTCGGACAAGAAGGAGTCCCGCTATATATCTCCATATTATGCGGAACGCGGACTTTCTCCGGAAACACTTTCCAAAATCCGCAGGCTTATAAGAGAAGATAAGAAGATGAATAAGCAGGTTGTAGATAGGAAAGGGGACATCAGTCAGGATAATATACAGGGTTAGCATGGTAACACTGTTTATTATATATGCGTATTAACTGTTAAGGCTGATGCCAGCAGTTCTAATACATTCCCGGTAAGGGAGATGGGAACGGATTCCCGAACAAATATTATATTTACACGGAGGTACACACTATGGTAGTACAACACAATATGTCAGCTATGAATGCTAACAGAATGTTAAGCGGAGTTTCATCTGCACAGTCAAAATCAACAGAGAAGTTATCATCAGGTTACAGAATTAACCGTGCAGCAGATGATGCAGCAGGACTTTCTATCTCAGAGAAGATGAGAGGACAGATCAGAGGTCTTAATCAGGCTTCAACTAATGCTCAGGATGGTATCTCACTTATCCAGACAGCTGAAGGTGCTTTAAATGAATCACATTCAATTCTTCAGAGAATGAGAGAGCTTTCAGTACAGGCTTCAAATGGTACAGAGACAGATGACGATAGAGAAGCAGTTCAGAACGAAATTGAACAGCTTCAGAGCGAATTGACAAGAATCTCTGAAACAACAGAGTTCAATACTATGAAGTTACTTGATGGTTCACGTTCAGGTAGTGCTGTTAGTGCTTCAGTAAGCAAGAGTGCTGCTAGTGCACTTACTAAAGTGGATGCTACAACACAGGTTAATACAGCAGCTGATGCTTTTGATGCATTAGCAAGCGGAAAGGACTCTACACTTGCAGTTACAGTAATAGATAAGAATGGTAATTCATCTACAGTTAAAGTAACAATTACAGGAGATACTAAGACAGCAGATAATGCGAATGGTGCCGAAAATACAGCACAGGCATTTGCAGATGCTTTAAAGGAATCAAGCCTTGGTGATTCATATGATTTTAGTACAGATGGAAATGGTAAACTGAAATTTACAGCAAAGGAAGCAGGAAAGACAGCTAATTCTATTCTTTTATCACAGGATAATGCAGCAGCAGTTAAGACAGATGAATCAACAATCGGCGTAGATGCTTATTCACAGATTACAAAGGAAATAGGCTCATATACAGGTACTGGTAATATTGAAGATAAGATATTTACAGTTAATGGTGAAAAGTTCGCATATGTAGATGATCCAGCAAGCTTAGGTGACGATTATAAAGATGTTAACTATGTAAAGGTTGCTGCGGCTGGTAAAGTAGAAGAGGCAGATGTAGCTACTATGGCAGCTTTAATTAAAGCTAAGACAGGTATTGATGCTGAGCCAGATAATGGAGCAAAAACTACAATTAATTTAAAGGCTGGTACAGCTAATACTGGTAAGGGAATTGAACTTCAGATTGGTGCTAATGAAGGTCAGACAATGAGCTTTACACTTGATGATATGAGTGCTGATGCACTTGGTGTAGGTGGAAAGAGCGTTGACTTAAGTACTCAGGATTCAGCTAAGACAGCTACAACAGCTATTGATGCAGCTATCAAGAAGGTATCTGCTTCAAGAGGTAAGATGGGTGCTGTTCAGAACAGACTTGAGCATACAATCAATAACCTTGATACAGCTTCTGAGAACCTTCAGACAGCTGAGTCACGTATCCGTGATACAGATATGGCAGAAGAGATGGTTAACTACAGCAAGAACAACATCTTAGCTCAGGCTGGACAGTCTATGCTTGCACAGGCTAATCAGTCTAATCAGGGTGTTCTTACACTTCTTCAGTAATCAGTTAGAATATTACTACTAGATTATTAAGTAACTGATATAACAATAAATAATCAAAACAGCTAAGTCAGATTATTAAAAAATTATATAAAAACAACCCCACACTATATTCCATGCACATATTGTGGGGTTGTTTTTCATTAATAATTCTTTATAGCATTGATAGCTTCATCTCTGGATAGCTGGTAATCTTCAACAAGTTTATTTATCGTATCTTCATCTGATAGGTTCATATCTTTACATAATTTAATAAACACTTTTATTCCGTTAGAACGCTCCTTTTCTTCTCCTTTAATTATGCCTAGTTTTTCACCCTCAGCAATACCTAACTGGCGTCCTTCCTCCTTAACTATTTCAAGATGTCCTTCCTCGTCATATTCATAAATACTCACAGTAATCACTTCCTCCCTGTGATTTTTTAGAAATTCCGACAATACATTTTCAGCTATACACTCATCAACCGCTTCTATAACAGCAGTACGGATATCAATCTTCTCAATATCAGTCTTAACTCGAACTTTATTAACAAATGTCATATAGTCCTTAAGTGTTTCACATTTAGAAAGAAATTCAGAGCTGTATGTCCGTGAATTGATGGTATTACCTGCATTGATATTCTTATTGGATTTATCAAAATCATATGATTGATTAATACCATTAATAATATCATTCTTCTCGTTATCCAATGATTTTTTATTAATAATAGCTCCAGTATTAATGTTAATAACTCTTACAATAAGTTCCAACTCCGGACAATCCATTTTCTTCTCATACATATCCGATAATCGAAGAGTACTTTCCACTTCAAGCGGCTGTTTACCATTATAAAAAGTAACAAAAATGTGGTACTGGAATTTTAAGCATTGTACTTCTGTGCAAATCACTATTGTTATACATCTGCCTATATACATCAGATAAATAGTGCAGAAATCGCAACGGCATATTCGGATTGCGGCTGGATTGCTGTTCAAACATATACAAATCCTGCCCAAACACAAATGAAGCATCATTCTTATATTTCATATACACACCACCCTTAAGAGTAGTAACAGTTAAATCATCTACATTAGTATAATTAGTGTCATTCAACCCATTATAAAGGTCCAGAAGATTATTCTTATCCCTGTACAAAAGACAGAATACATTATCCTTATATTGTCTTATTGTTGTTGGCTGATGTCCAGAAATAGCTGCATTTACGACATTTTTATTATTGAATTCAGAAAATGTCGTCTGTTTAGTATTGTCATTATCTATTGTTCTCATATATTCTCCAATCATATGTATAATATTTGACTGCATAATTAACAAATAAACAATTAAACATATGACTATGTCATATAAAAATTTCATATAAAATTATAATCATACACATTGTGCAAAAAATATAATTAATTATCCTATTAATATACATTCAATTTATACATTACTAAATTGAAGAACTATATGTATATATTATCATCAGGAAATTGTTATGACAAGTGTGTTAAACCGTTAGATATTGTTAATTATGCTATAAGATAAAAGCTATAGCAGAAGAGTATTATAACAAAATATTATGAACCCCAATTCATAAGTTAAATTGCAATTAAATTATTATTGTTATAATAAATTATTACGCGTAAATATATATTATATATATCACATAATAAATATAAATGCAAGCATTATTATACTATAAATATAAATAAAGAATTATAAATTAACATAATCAAATAGAACACAATATAAACAGACATACAAACAGCAATATCAATATAGACAAAACTATTCCCCAGTCCCTTCATCGACCTGATAGAGTGGGATAGTAGCAGCAATTCTTCTGTGTTCTTCTTCCATAGCCGCATAATGCTTCGCAGTTGTGTTAATATCTTTATGCCCAAGTACATCACTTACAAGTCTTATGTCGCCTGTGTCTTTATAAAGTGCTGTACCATATGTGCTTCGCATTTTATGTGGAGAGATTTTTTTATCAGGTGTTGCATTTTTTGCGTATTTTTTAACCATACGTTCAATTGCACTTACACTCATACGGCTTTTTTTCATTGAGATGAATACTGCCTGTTCCTCTGACTCTGGATTGCCAAGAAGCAGAGGACGTTCATTTTCAATATAGTCTTTTAAAGCATTTTCTGTAATCTCATTAAAATAAAGATGTGCATCAGAACCACCTTTTCTTACAATATTGATTGTTCTATAATTAAAGTTAATATCGTCTATATCAAGACCGGCACATTCCGATACTCGAATTCCTGTGTTAAGAAGCAATGTGATAAGAGCTGTATCCCTGAGTTGTGTCTTCTGGCACTTCTGTATCTGAAGCTTATTGCCTTTAATATTAGTATTGGATACAACATTTAAGAGGTCATTAACTTCTTCATCATTAAGCCTGATTATGTCTTTCTGAGGCATTTTAATTCGCTTGGCTGCCACAACTGTCGGATTGTTCTTCATATACTGATGTGTGCAGGCAAATTCAAAAAATCCCCTTAAAGCCGCCATTCTGCGGGCTATTCCTTTATCCTGATTTTGATGTGTGCTTCCATCATCATTATTAAATCTTAAATATCTCTGATACTCATTAATATCTTCAAATGTAAGATTTTCAAGAAAATCTATTGTTATATCCTTAATTGCAGTATTCTTTAACATAGTGTTTTTCTCTGTAAGAAATCTGAAAAATGTCTGCAAATCATACGCATACGCAATTACAGTATTAACCTGTGATGACAACTCCTTATCATCAAGATAAGAAGTCACATATGGCGGAAGCTTAGCTTCAAGCATACGAAGCTTTGTAAGCTGTTTTTTATTCTTTTCCTTATAATAATCTGAATCAATTCCCATACTTTATATTTCCTTACCTTTGTAGTTATAATTAATTTATTTAACATAATACATTTAATATAGTATAACGCCGATAAAGCAGGATTTATCGGCGTTATGTTGTCATATCTTTATACTACCACTTTTTCTGCAGCTTAGCAACCTGATTATTTGCCAAAATGCTTTGCAACCTCTTTAAGATTATTAATAATTGGCAAATGCTGTGGACAGACTCCTTCGCACTGACCACACTCAATACAATCACTTGCTTTACCGAAATTATTAGTAAGTCTGTCATAATATTCACCCTGAGGTGTCCAGCCCTTGTCCTCAATTTCCTGTTTATCAGCATTATATAATGAAAAATATTTAGGAATTGCTATGTGCATCGGACATCCATCTGTACAATATGAACATCCTGTACAAGGTATTGCAATACTTTCATTTATCATATCCGCCGCATTATGTACAAGCCTGATTTCTTCATCATTAAGAGGTACAAAATCCTGCATATAACTTGTATTGTCAAGAAGCTGTTCCATATTACTCATACCGCTAAGAACCATTCTTACATTTGGCAGACTCGCAACAAATCTGATAGCCCAGGATGGTACTGACATATCTTTATTATATCCTTTGAATTCATTTTCAACCTTTTCTGGTACTTTGGCAAGTGTGCCACCTTTAACTGGCTCCATAACTATTACTGGTTTGTTATGCTTTGTTGCAACCTCATAGCATTTTCTTGACTGAATAGCCTCACTTTCCCAGTCAAGATAATTAATCTGTAACTGCACGAATTCCATCTCTGGATGCTCTGTAAGTACCTTATCAAGCAAATCTGCATTATCATGGAAAGAAAATCCAATATGCTTAACTAAGCCTTTTTCCTTCTTATCAACAAGCCAGTTAAAACAGTCAAGCTTTTTATACACTTCATAATGGTCAACTCCAACATCGTGCAGTAAATAATAATCAAAATATGTAACACCTGTTTTACTCAGCTGTTCGTTAAACACTTTATCTCTATCTTCAAATGTCTTTATAAAACCTGCGTGCAGCTTAGTTGCAAGTGTATATTCATCTCTGTTATGTCTGTCTACAAGTGCCTCTTTAGCTGCATTTTCACTCTTAAAGCCACAATACATCCACGCTGTATCAAAATAAGTAAAACCTTTTTCAATAAATGTATCAACCATTTTCTTAGTTAATTCAATGTCAATGCTAGAAGCTTCATTCTGATTAAGAAGTGGAAGTCTCATAAGACCAAATCCTAACTTCTTGCTTCCATTAAATATGTCTTCCATAACTTTTACCTCCTGTTTATTACATATTATATATAATATTGCCTTACTGGAACCATAATATTATATATGAAATAACTAATCTAAATTTACAATATTATAATTCTTACAAAATTCACCTTACAATATTCTCCCGAACTTCTTCCGTAATTATTATACCACCTTGTGCGTTCCATTCGCTAACAAATGTATCAAAATAATCAATGTCTGCTTCCCCACTTATAATCTTAAGGTATGCTTCTTTTTCAAGACTTTTAAGCTTCCACCATCTATTCTTCATAGTGTCTGTCGTCTTAAAATATAACGACTGCTTAATCACTATATTGCCTTCGTCTAAAAGCCGGCAGGCTTTAATTCGCGACATATACGCCGCCCACTGCGTGCTTGTTGCACCTTTTCTTCCTGACTGTGAATATTCCTTATATGAATCATCTGTATTATATTCATAAGATGTATTGGCAAGACCTGTATTGTTAAGGTATGATTTGCAGGCATTATAATATGAGCGTTCCAGCAATTCCAGATTATCACTATCTTTTCGTCCCTCAATTGCATCTGATATATTTCTATAGCATATTGATAAAGCATTATTATAGTCAACATTAATTGATAATGGTCTGGCTGTTGGCTCAACATTTAACTGATAATAATTATCAAATTCTTCTGAGTCTGCACAATCAAATCTTATCTTATCAAACATAACACTTATCATCTTAGCCGCAATCTCTGGATATTCATAGCCTTTTCTGACAACTACATATTTGTAGCAGGGATTTTGACTATGATATTCTGTTACATTATCGCCTGTTGATATCAGATATGGCTGCCAGTTAGAATCAGGATTAATGCTGACAGCATTGGCAAGTGGATTGTTAGGTGCCCACCAAGGTCCAAAAAATGAGCCACACAAGCCATTTTCTATAAGTTCACATATATTAGTTGATGTCCTTAATAAGAAATCATTATCTATTATCTTCTCATTATATAACTGGTTGATATATTCAAGTGCATTTTTAGCTTCATCAGTTACAGAACCATATACAATCTGTCCGTCATCATTCTCTATCCATTGCTTAGGATAAGCATTGAAGCTGGCAAATATTATATCAAGCAGGAACTCACTGCTATATCCACATTCTCCTGCCACCGATGTATCTACAACAAGTCCAACTGTATTACTGCTGCCATCCTCTGCCACACCATTATTGCCAGGATCATAGGTTATGAAATGCCTTACAATATTAACAACATCGTCTACAGTACGCGGTTCTGAAAGTCCTAATATATCCATCCAGTCTTTGCGGAGCCATACAAGATTAGGTCCGTCAGTAATATTAGTCTCAGGAAGTGCCATTATCTTTCCATCATATGTTACCATATCCATAAGTGCACTGCCATAACTTGCATACATACTCTTTATTCTATCTGTAAGACAATTATTGTAGCTGTCTGTCAAATCCTCTATCATTCCATTTTCTATAAGCTGTTCCAGCTCACTCTGGCTTGACACAACCATAATATCAGGAAGCCTATTCATTGAAACAGCCATTGATACATTAGTATTATACTGACTGTCATTAGCCTCAAATACATCTACATTCTGCACATTAAGAACCGACTTTATATATCTCGTATACGCATTATCAGTATATGTATCCATAGCTGGCATATTCGAATTATTGACACTTGTCATCTTTCCAAGAGTATATTCAATCGTATCAGGATAAGCCCCAAATGGCGTTGTCTTAGCAGTACTAACTGCTTCATTATAATCACTGTCATTATAAACACCTTTAGCCGGGCTGTTACACCCGGCTAAAAGCGTTATTACTGTTAACATCATAATGGTATATAAAAGCTTTGCAATACATATGGTACTGCTTTGCTTATATATTATATTAATACCAGAATTATTATTTATCTGATGATGCACAAACATAATATTTTTCCACCTATTCCTGTCAGCCTTTAACTGCTCCTGACATAGACTCATTATAGCATTTTTGCATAATCATAAACAAGGCGGCAATTGGAATTGATATAAGTACTGCACCAGCAGCAAATCTTGTATACCACACATCAACATATTCCTTCTCAAGCATCTGCCAAAGACCAATGGCAACTGTGTAATAATCTGCATTGGCACGGCATATTACTCTTGCAAATATAAAATCCACCCAAGGTGCTATAAATGATGTCAGAACCGTGTATACAATAATAGGTTTACTTAATGGAATTGTAATCTTGGTAAATACCTGCCATTTGGTAGCACCATCAATTAATGCGGCTTCATCAATAGTCTTAGGTATTGTGTCAAAGAAGCCTTTGGCAATATAGAACTGAATACCAGCCGAAGCCGAATACACAAGCACCAATGCCACTCTTATCATACTTCCCTCTGACAAACCGATAGCCTTTAATATGTAATACACAGCTATCATTGCCATAAATGCCGGAAATAAACCAAGTATCATTGCAACATTCATCATAGCTTTTCTCATCTTGAACTTAAGTCGTGACATACAATAAGCTACTGATAATACAAAAAATGTAGATATAATACAAGAAAATACAGCCACAATCAATGTATTGGTAAACATTCGTGGGAAATTAAGTATTCCCGTATCTGTAAATAACTTAATATAATTATCAAGTGAATAGCTTTTAGGGAAGAATGAGCTTGTATATGCTCCCTTCTGTGCCCTGAAGCTTGTAAGAATTATCCATACAAGCGGACTTACCCACACAATCGCAAGCAATGTAAGCACTGTATGTGCAAGTATATTTTTTATAGTCTTCTTCTTTTTCATTGGAATCCCTCCTCATCTTTATAAGATTTGGTTCTCCTGTATACAAGAAGTGAACCGAGTGCAAGAAATACGAATGTCATAATACCTATAACAGCTCCAAGATTATAATACTGGTAATCTACCGTCATCTTATAAAGCCACGTTACAAGCAGATCTGTCTTTCCTGCTGTATGTCCCGCAAGCACTGGGTCGCCCTTTGTAAGCAGATACACGATATTAAAGTTATTAACATTAGCAGTAAATGTAGTTATCAGGTAAGGTGTTGTTACAAATAACATATAAGGCATAGTTATTTTAAAGAATTTGACAAAGCCATTAGCTCCGTCCACATCTGCCGCCTCATATAATTCCATTGGAATATTCTGCAATATTCCTGTTACCTGCAATATTGTGTATGGAATACCAATCCATAGATTGACTATTATAACTGTCATTCTTGCCCATGTTGCATTAGTAAAGAATGGAAGTGACTTGCTTATCCAGCCAGCATTTTTTAATACAACATTTATAATACCATCCTGTGCCAGCATACTTCTTATTATAAGAAGTGATACGAACTGCGGAATTGCAATTGATAATATGAATATAAATCTCCAGAATGACTTAAACTTAGTTCCTTTTCTATTAATAAGCAGTGCCACAAGAATTCCAAGTATATAATTAAGAAATGTAGCTAATACTGCCCATATAATAGTCCAGCCAAACACTGACCAGAATGACTGTCCTATTGAACTTCCTGAATTAAATATAAGCTTAAAGTTCTCAAGCCCTACCCAGTCAAATAATACAAGATGACTGTCTACCTTGCTGTAACTTGTAAATGCCATTGAAATCATAAATACAAGCGGAAGTATTGTGAATACAAGTATTCCTGTAACTGGGAGTACAAGTAAAAGCTTATGAAGATTTTCATTGAACAATGCTTTAATATCTTCCACAAATGTATTAATATGCTTACCCTGTTTCATTCTTAACTCTACATTATAAGCACTTTTTAACGAACTAACTGCAAGAATAATATAGGCACATATAATAAATATTACAGTTATTCCATAAAGCAGAATAAGCAGCGAATTATCACCCTGTACATACTCATATATTCCAAGCTTTTCATTCCATATCTCTTCCTGTTCCCTGCTGCCAAGACCAGGAAGTCCTGCAAGACAGCTGATTCCTTTTATTATCATAAATATTATAAATGCTGCCTCTAAAGCTATATATAATATTCCTTTTATTATCTGTCTGCCCCTGAAATTACCAAGTCCGAGTATTAATAAACTGAGTTTTGTCGTCAAATCGCCATATTTCATAGAATTACGAAATGTAATGTCTTTCATTGACCACACCTCCTGACCATTATATGATGTCAAGTAAAATTCTGGGTCAATTAATACTGACCCAGAATTGTTAGAATTGATATTTACTATTTTACAATTGATGTATTAATCTGATTATAGAAATCTAATGTCTTGGCTTCTGCATTATCAGCAGTAACCTCACCGTTAACAATTGCTTTAGCAAAATTCTGAGCTGGTGTCCAGTAATCATTCATACCTGTAACTGTAGGCTGAATTACAGATGTCTTATTAAATGTATCATTCTGTGCTGATACAAGAGCATCTTTCTTAATTACATCTGTTGCAAGTAACTCTGTATTACAAGGAATAACATTTCTTAACTCATAATGCTTAGCCTGTGCATCCTTGCCTCCAAGATATTTAGCAAGTGCAACTGCTACCTGCTGATACTTGCAATTAGGGTTAACTGCTATAGCCTTTGAACCTGCAAATGCTTTAAGCTGCTTATCTGTTCCGTTAATCTTAACAGTTGGTAATGATACTGCACCAAAGTTATCTCCTAATATTTCCTTAACACTCTTATAATCCCATGAACCTGAGAAGTAAGCACCAACGCTTCCATCTCTTAAACCAGCAATACCTACACCCTGTAAATCATTGACAAAGTTAGGATTATTAACAAGTGCAACTAAAGCCTTGGTTGCTTGTGTTCCTTTATCACCCTTAATATCTACGCCTGCTGAATTATCCTTGCCGTCTTTTCCGAAATATGTACAGCCATTAGCAAGATAGAATGATGACATATACCAGCCTTCTGTTATATTAAATGCTACCTTGTTCTTTGAAAGCATTGTATCAAGACTCTTTATATCGCTTTCTGAGAATTTGCTCTTATCATAGAACATAAACCATGTATTAGTAGTAAATGGAACACCATATACACTGCCATCAACTGATACTGAATCAACTATTGCACTTGAATTAGTACTCTTAACATAATCTGCTGTTTCACCACCAAGCTTTGCTATAGCATTTGCATCAATAAGTGTCTGCAACTGATCATTAGCGAAGAAATATACATCGCCTGAATTCGCAGGATCCTGTGTAACTGTCTTACCTGCATCTGTCTCAGAACATACTCCGTATTCAAAAGTCAGATTCCATTCAGGATGTTCTGAATTGAACTGCTCGCACATTGTCTGAAGCCATTTGCCATTTTCTTCTGCCTGATCCTCTGCCGGGCCCCATACCTTAATAGTGGCTGTGATATTCTCATTATTATCCGCTGATTTGTTATCGTTTCCTCCACAGCCCACAAGCAATGAGCCACACATTGTTGCCGCCATAACAGCAGCCGCTAATCTTTTAAACCTCATAAACATACCTCCATTTCTTAATGCGTTTAACCGCTGATATGTACCATCTATTTATATAATACCCATTACCCGGAATACATATTATATATAATTAATTCGGTACATATCTTTTTGTAATTTATTTACAAGTTCTTTTGATAGTTTAATTATATGTTTATTTTATGAGAAATTAAATATAAGAAATTTTAGAAACATATTGGAATTTTTACATAAAAAATAAACAAAAAAGAAATGTTATCAAATAATGACAACATTTCTTTTTTATACTCATACTATTTATCATACTTTTTCATTAAGTATATCCGTTAATTAAATTAGTATATTATTATGTTTAGTTTATCTGCTATACAGCATATCAGACTGGCTTTCTTGCCGGGAACTCTATTGTTATAACCGTTCCATTCTCATCACTGCTTACTTTAAGATTATACTGCTCACCGTAAAACAGCCTTATACGGTCATTGACATTTCTTGCTCCATATCCGCCAGACTCACTTGTTAAGAATGTATGAGCCGTTTCTTTTGGCATACCAATGCCATTATCCTTAACCTCAATATGAATAAGTCCGTTATGAAGCTTTGCTACAACAGTGATAACTCCTCTTCTATCAGTCAAAAGGTCTATTCCATGCTCAATAGCATTTTCAACAAGAGGCTGTAATATAAGATTAAGTGATTCATATTCAAGCACATTTTCATCAATATCCATAACAACATCAAATGAATTATCGTGCATTATCTGCTGTATGTTAAGATATGACTCCATATTACTTAATTCCTGCTTTACAGTCAGCGTATTCTTACCCTTATTAAGTGAAGTCCTGTAATAGTTAGAAAGGGCAAGTGTTATACTGCTTATGTCATCCTGTCCGTACTCAATCGCCTTCCAGTTTATAAGCGATAATGAATTATAGAGGAAATGTGGGTTAATCTGTGCCCTTAATGCTCTCATCTCCGACTCTTTCTGGCTTAATTTCCCCTCATACACCTCATTGATAAGATTATTAATCGTACCCGTCATACTATTAAAGCCGTGTATCAATGCACCGATTTCATCCTTATCTGATGACCTTATAACAACATCAAAATCTCCATTCTCAACCTTTTCCATACTTGTTCTTAATTTATATATCCTCTTAGTTATGAAATCAGATGTAAATATTGTAGCCGCAGCCATTCCAATACACGCAACAACTAATGCAAGCACAATCATTGTAATAATGGAATTAGTTGATTTTAACATAAGCGACTTTGGTGCATACACATAGCTTGTCCAGCCTGTAACGTCTGAGTTCTGCTTAATAAGCACATAACCTGCTATATTACTGCATACATTTTCTGAAAAATCCGCTTTTTCTATAAACTCAGTAAACCGGCTGTCTGAAAGGATATATTTATCGGCATTATCCAAAAATGCTGCTTTTTTGCTTATAATACTACCATTGCCATCAGTTACTATAATGCCACTGTTATCTATAAGTCCTTTTGCATAAATATCCATTATACTGTCATAATCTACATTAATATACATAATTCCAGTAATGCCGGCAGTGGCAAGCGTAGACATCTTCCTTGCTGATATAAGCTCTTTCTTATCTTTATCGACATACCAGTTAATATTAGTCGAATTAACTGCTGAATTATAAAATGCTTCATTCTCAATCTCTGATAATGGTGCAAGTGTAGTGTCGTGCTTTATTCCGTTATTAATGTATATCGTCACCTTGTTAATATCATTGTGAAAATATTTCAATGAAGATACAAGCGGGTCAAATGTCGTAACAATCTGGCTGTACATTTCATATTTGTTGCTGTAATTGTAGGAAAGTATTCCTGATACAGTTTCATTAAATGTTATGTAATTGGACAGATTATCATATACCTCTATCTGTCCGTCCACTGTTGTAACCGACTGCCTTAATGCACTTTCCATTGAACGGACATCCCTGTCCATAAGTATTGAGCGCATCTGTCCATACGCAAATACAAAAAGTATTATAAGTGGCAGAAGACCTGTGACGACATATATTATAACAAGCTTATTCTGAAGCTTTATATTATTCACCCATTGCTTTAATTTTAATGGTTCACTCATAACACTTCACCTTTATCCCTGAACTTCTGAGGGCTTACACCGAAATATTCCCTGAAACTCTGGCAGAAATATGACACATTCGGATAACCTGTCTTCTCACTTATATTAACAATCTTCATATTAGTGTCCGTGAGCAGCTCCTTAGCCTTTTCCATTCTGTACTGTTTTATATATTTGCTCAAGTTCTGCCCTGTCTCTTTCTTAAAAAGCGAACTTAGATAACTTGGTGCAAGATATACCATATCCGCTAGCTGCTGTGCACCTAACTCCTCACTATAATGATTATGTATATACTCCTTAACCGTTTCAATCTCTCTGTGCATTGTCAATGGATTACTGATAAAACTCTTCTCTAATATATCAATATTATGATTAACAATATCCATTATGCAGTTAAAATCCTCTGATGTATACAACTTATCAATCTGTGATGCAAATTCATCTTCATTGGTCCCTGGAAGTGCATCATAGAAATCTTTAAGCAGGTTAGAGAATACGAACTTAATATATATATGTGAAAAATTCGACTGGCTTCTGTATTTCTTGCATAAAGCATCAAAATGTATTCTTAAAAATGTTACATCTTTCATCTTAATGTCCTGCTTCATCTGCTTCATAAGAACATCATCATCTATCTGTACGAAAACAGGCATTTTATCACTTATATCGTTGGTAAATATATAGTTATTTGTCTGGTAGAACTTATTGCTCATAAGGTTTTCTAATTCGTCCATCATATCAGATATCCTGTGATAATCATCTATAATATCAGACACAGCTGCATACATAAACTGTCCCGTCTTACCGAATATATAATTATGCAGCTTTTCAAGCATATTCTTTAACAAATCCATACTTAACGCCTTAGCTTCATCTTTAATAAGAATAACTGACTGCTGTGTATTAAGATTAAGATACTGATATTCAATATCTCCCATACAATCCGCAAGGGTTAATATATTGGCATCTCCACCATCATATTTACCAAAGAAATCGGTATTGAATTCTATAAGAATAAGCCTGTTATAGCTTCTAAGAAAATCATCGCTTTCTAATATTCCCTTGGTATCAGCCTTATTAAGAAGCGAATACAGATAGAACTGCTTAACAAAATCCGCCTGTTTATTATAATTACTTGTATGAATACGTTCCTCATCAAGCTCTGCACACACTTTCTTAATTGTGTTCTCAAACTCCACAGGGTCAACAGGCTTTAAAATGTAATCTTTAACTCCCAGCTTTACCGCAAGCTTGGCATATTCAAATTCATTATATCCAGAAAATATTATTGTTTTAAGTTTTATATTATCTTCATTGAGCTTTTTAATAAGTGTTATTCCGTCCATAAATGGCATCTTCACATCTGTGAGAAGAATATCAATATGCTCTGCTTCATCACTGCATAAATATTCATATGCTTCCTTTCCATTAGCAGCCTCAACTATGCCCGCATTAATTGAAAGCCTTTTTAACAGCATTATTATTCCATTACGCTCTATTCTCTCATCATCAACAATTAATATATTATACATTTATTCTCCAATCTTTTTCCTGTATTTAACATACCTTAATAAATATACCAGCTTATATATTCTGCCCCTGTTTGTTATCCGAATATTGCAGGTTTTATTTTATATTATTTTACTATATTTTCTATATTTTGTAACCCATTTTTCTAATTATATATTATGCCAGCCTTGATTATCACTAAAAAAGCCTCTTAAAAGATATTTTCAATCCTTTAAGAGGCTGTCTGTTTATTAATACTTAATATTATTTGTTAGTTTCTTCAATGAACTCCTTGAGCTGTTTCTTAGCCTTGCCTGACACAATAATCTCTCTTGCCTTCTCAATACCATCCTTTAATGTAATTCCGTCTGAAGCAAGATATATAGCTGCACCAGCGTTAAGTAATACAACATCTGTCTTAGGTCCTTTAGCACCACCTAATATATCATTAACGATAGCTGCATTCTCCTGTGGTGTTCCACCAACAAGATCTTCCTTATTGCATCTTGTAAGTCCTAAATCTTCTGGCTTAATAACATATGACTTGAATTCATCGTTCTTGAATTCACATACCTTAGTCTCTGCACTAAGAGAAATCTCGTCCATAGAATCTCTGCCATATACAACCATAGCTCTCTTAACACCAAGATTTCTTAATACATGTGCAAGTGGTTCAACAAGTTCTTCGCTATATACACCGAATAACTGCATAGTAGCACCTGCTGGATTAGCTAATGGTCCAAGTACATTAAATAATGTTCTTATACCCATCTCTTTTCTTACAGCACCAACAAATCTCATTGCTGGGTGATACTTCTGTGCAAATAAGAAACAAAGATTAATATCTTTTAATATCTGGGCACTTCTTGCTGGAGCACAATCAATCTTTACACCAAGTGCTTCAAGACAATCGGCTGTTCCACACTTACTTGAAGCAGCTCTGTTACCATGCTTTGCAACAGGTATTCCTGCGGCAGATACAACAACTGATGAGAGTGTAGATATATTGATAGTATTAGAACCATCTCCACCTGTTCCTACGATCTCAAGCACATCCATATCATTAAGGAAACGCTCGCAGTGTGAACGTAATACCTTAGCTGCTGATGTAATCTCGTCAATTGTCTCACCTTTCATTGATAATGCTGTAAGGAATGAAGCTTTCTGTGCATCTGTAGCCTCTCCTGTCATTATCTCTTCCATAACCTGTTCCATAACCTCTGATGTGAGATCTTCTCTTTTAACTAACTGAGCTATTGCTTCTTTAATCATCGCCAAAACCCTAACCTTTCAAAAATCTATTTACATATTAGTCCTATATGTTTTCGCTGTCAATCCATAAAATAGCAATTAAACTGTCAGTTTTGAAAATATCATCAAAAATAAAGTCTTCATAAAGGTTCTCTATATTATCTTCTGAATATTCAACCTGTCTTGAGAAAATGTGCACTACATCCATTCTATCCTTGAAAGAATACTCTCTGTGGTTATCCAACCACCTTATAATATCCATCTGTCTTATAACAAAAAAATTAGTTACTAACATCTGACATTTGCCAAGGAAATCATAATCATATATTGACTTTGCAAAATATCTAAACACCAAATACTCCAAAAGCTGTCTGTATTCATATGCCCTTGAAACCATATAAGTTCCAAATTCCTCATTTAGTATATTGTATTCTTCATCACTCATCTGCTCAAAAAGGCTGTCAATAATATCCTTAAGTATGACCTCCCACTCAGGATTAAGCACTTCCATTTCTTCATAAGGATACAAAATCTGTCTTATACCCTGTTGTAATGATATATCCTCAAATTGTCCGCTGTCGCTTAGATTTCTTGTTTCATCTAAAGTATGGGCAATTCCTTCTTTGAGGTAATCATTAACAACAGATTTAATATTATCATACTCATCAGTGTTAATACACTGCTGGATTTTACTTCCCATATCAAGTATGACAATCAGCTTTTCGTGTATTGACAGGCTTTCCTTGGCTAATATCTTAAATACAGCCTCTCTTGCCGCGAATATCTGTAATGCAAATGAACTGTCATATTCTGAACTCGGTTCATATTCTTCATCACAGGCAGCAGTTTCCATACTAAAAGGACGATTTTCAGACAATATAATCCTTGCTGCTTCTTCACAGGCAAGACCAATTCCTGATTCCTTTATTGTACCATAATATTCCGAATATCTTGGAAACTGCTTACATACAACACCAAGATAATCTTCTCCAAGATTTTTATGTATTTCACATAAGCCATTATCATCAAGCATAGGACATTTGCCGTCACATAATTTGAAGCAATACTCCTCATCTTCATTCTGTGTTATGCTGTCAAGAATCTTGTGTTTAAGCTCACCTGTCATATTATTATAACGCTCATAGGTTTCATCATCTATGTCTATCTCCCAGCCGCCTATACAGCAGTTATCCTTACATTCGCTTGTTATACATCCAAATTCGTTATAATAAAATGGTACTCTCTGTTTCATTATCTTTACCTCAAAGTATATTCTATATAATTCTGTTAAATATATCTGATTTTATGTCTGCGATATCATCAATACTAATAATTATGTTATCCTGCATAACTATAATTTTCTGATAATCATCAATCTTTTTAATTACGCCGCTTATTGTAACATATTCTCCGCCATCTTTTCTTAAATCTTTAACAAAATAAGTTATGGTTACAACCGGCTGGCTGGCTATATTTGCTCGTAATATGGCGAATTTATTATTAAGAATATTAAGTTGTTCCTCGTCCTGTTCTATTTTCTCATCTGTAAGCCTTGCTGTTTCTGATATAGCTGCTCCAAGTCCGGTAAGTGCAGCAAATGGAGAAAACTGAGCAGCACGCTCATAATTAGACATTCTTTTATGCCTGTTATTTACAGGACGGGATTTATTAATTATATCTTCATATCCATTCAAAATAGTTCTCATTTCCCAATTATCAGCTTTATTCGTGATGACCGCCAATCTGCCTGTTTCTGTCCATAGCTGTCGCACCTTCTTTAAGATTCATTCCTCTGACAATTGCATTTTTGCCATATTTTTTCTTAATATCAACCATAGTCTTTAAGACTTTCTTCTCTTTTTCAAGCTTAGCACTTTCTTCCTCATTATCATCTTTATTAATAAAATCTGTGAATAAATCCATCTGATGATAAGAAGAATTCTTATTAACTGCTTCTTTTTCTGTTATGACGTGATTAGCCGTTATATTAATTCGTCTTGATAAAAGCCTTTTATCTACTATATCATCATACAGTCTGGTAACTGCCTGCGTAGCAAGTGCAACTGAAGCTGTATAACGAGAAAGATTAGCCGTTCCGTGAGCGTGCTTTGGTATCTTCCTGCCATATCTGTCTTTTACAACCTCGCCTTTATACTCACCTACACTTCTTCCGGTGGATATATTATCTATATCATATCCAACTGTAAGCACAAGCTGGTCTGTCACAAGTCCTTTATCTATAAGGTCAAGCATAAGCAGATCTACCATCTCACATACAACTAACCTTGTCTTCTCATAATTATATGCACAGTGAAGTACCTGTCCCGATGATATGCTGTTGCTTTCCGGCTTATACTGCTTAATGTCTGCTATTGTACACGGCTCATACCCCCACGCGTGGTCAATAAGGAGCTCTGCATTTACCCCAAACAGCTTATAGAGCAGTTCCTCATTATAGAAATCCTGCTCACCGCCAAGCGAACATCTCGCAACATCGCCCATTGTATATATACCATACTCTTTAAGTCTGGAAGCATATCCAGCACCCACTCTCCAGAAATCTGTAATAGGCTTGTGTCCCCATAGCTTTTCCCTATAGCTTCGTTCGTCTAACTCAGCTATTCTCACACCATCTTTATCTGCCGGAATATGCTTGGCAACTATATCCATAGCAATCTTACATAGATATAGATTCGTTCCTATGCCTGCCGTTGCAGTAATTCCTGTCGACTCAAGCACATCTTTAATCATAGTCATAGCCAGCTGGTGCGGTGTCATCTTATAGGTATTAAGATATGCCCCGACATCAATAAATACTTCATCAACCGAATATATATGAATATCCTCAGGTGCAACATATTTAAGGTAAATGTTATATATCTGTGTACTATATTTCATATATAAAGACATTCTTGGAGGTGCAATTATATAAGAAAGCTCGTAAGATTCATTATTCTTCAGTTCTTCTGAACTATATGAGCTTCCTGTAAACTGCCTGTTTCTTAACCTGCTCTTTCTTAGTGCATTGACCTCCTTGACCTTCTGTACAACCTCAAAAAGCCTTGCTCTCCCTGATATTCCGAAAGCCTTTAATGATGGTGACACGGCAAGGCATATCGTCTTTTCGGTTCTTTGGGGATCAGCAACTACAAGATTGGTATCAAGTGGGTCTAAATTTCTTTCGACACACTCCACAGATGCATAAAATGTCTTTAGATCTATTGCTATATACATATGGTTATTCTGCATTAATCATTCCCCACAATTAAATCTTACGCATAACCTCAAGTCTGCGGTGCAGCATTTTAATATGTTCCAGTTCCTTATCGTCAACTGCTCTTCCAGAATAATAGTATTCCACCGTTCCACACAGTTTATCATCATTATTATCAAGAACACCATTCTTTATAAGTATATTTTTTAAGTAATTAGATACTCCGATATTACCATCTATTATCTCAATATCATCCGGAAACAGCTTCGCAAATGAATCTTTGAAATAATTAAAATGTGTACAGCCAAGCACAAGTTCTGAATAATCATTAAAGTTATGTCCTGCAAACTGATTGTTAAGATAATTCATAACCTCTGCTGAATTAAATTCATCCTGCTGTGCAAATCTTACTAGCTTAGGAAGTGCAATAACATCTACCTTTGAGTCTATATCATACTTCATAATAAGATTTTTAAGTTTCACTCCCTTAGCCGTAACCGGAGTTGCAACAACCATTATCCTCTTACCCCTGTTATGTGCACAGGCTGGCTTAACTGCAGGTTCAATGCCGATTATTGGAATCTGGTATTTATTTCTTAAAAATGTAATGGCTGCACTAGTAGCTGTGTTGCACGCTAACACTATTGCCTTACAGCCCTTTGATACAAGAAAATCAACTGCCCTGTCTACATACTCTCTTATCTGTTCTGTAGTCTTTTCTCCATATGGCACATTATCAACATCTGCATAAAATACATAATCAACTTCAGGCAATGTTATCATTGCCTGATGAAGCAGTGATAAGCCGCCAATTCCTGAATCAAATATACCTATCTTCACGGTCCACACCTCATTTCCTTATACTTAAAGTCTTGTCGTCCACTCACTGCAATCCCACACGTCTGTTGCAAGTCCGTCATAGAACTCTGGCTCGTGGCATACCATAAGTATACTTCCTTTGTATTCTATAAGTGCTCTTTTTAGTTCTTCCTTGGCATCTACATCTAAGTGGTTAGTAGGCTCATCTAACACAAGAATATTAGACTCCCTATTTACAAGCTTGCATAATCTTACCTTTGCCTGTTCACCACCACTTAACACTCTTACCTTGCTTTCAATATGCTTAGTTGTAAGTCCGCATTTGGCTAATGCTGACCTTACCTCATACTGTGTAAAACCAGGAAATTCCTGCCATATCTCTTCAAGACAGGTTGTGTTAATATCAGGTGGCATCTCCTGTTCAAAATATCCTATCTCAAGATAATCACCCATTACTGCCTCACCTGATAAAGGCTTAATTAAACCTAAAAGGCTCTTTAACAATGTAGATTTACCAATTCCGTTAGCACCTGTAAGTACTATTTTCTTACCTCTTTCCATCTCGAAATTAAGAGGCTTTGATAAAGGCTCATCATATCCGATTACAAGATCTTTAGTTGTAAATACATATTTGCCGGAAGTTCTAGCAACTTTAAAATTGAATTCTGGCTTTGGTTTATCCTTGGCTAACTCAATCATCTCCATATTATCAAGCTTTTTCTGTCTTGACATAGCCATATTTCTTGTTGCAACCCTGGCCTTATTTCTTGCAACAAAATCCTTCAAATCAGCAATCTCTTTCTGCTGTTTGTCGTAGGCTGCTTTCATCTGTGCCTGCTTCATCTCATACACTTCCTGGAACTTATAATAATCACCAACATATCTGTTAAGCTGCTGATTATCCATATGGTATATTATATTAATAACGCTGTTAAGAAATGGAATATCGTGTGATATTAATATAAACGCGTTCTCATAATCTAAAAGGTATCTTTTAAGCCAGTCAATATGCTCCTTGTCAAGATAGTTAGTAGGCTCATCCAGAAGCAGAATATCAGGCTTTTCAAGAAGCAGCTTTCCTAATAAAACCTTAGTTCTCTGTCCACCACTAAGATCTGTTACATCTTTATCAAGTCCCAGCTCCAAAAGCCCCAATGCCCTTGCAACTTCTTCAACCTTAGCATCTATCATATAGAAATCGTGATTAGTAAGCATATCCTGAATTGTACCTAATTCTTCCATATATTCAGTCATCTGCTCGTCATCTGCATCCATCATCTTGTCACAGATTTCATTCATTCGTTCTTCCATAACAAATAAATCATCAAATGCCTGCCGCATTACAGAACCTATAGTCATTCCTTTTTCAAGTACAGAATGCTGGTCAAGATATCCCACCTTAATATTCTTAGCCCATTCAATCCTGCCCTCATCAGGCATAAGCTTTCCTGTAATTATATTCATAAATGTGGACTTTCCCTCACCATTAGCTCCAACAAGTCCGATATGTTCACCCTTTAATAATCTAAACGATACATCATCAAATATCGCTCTGTCACCAAATCCGTGTGTAAGATGTTCAACATTTAATAAACTCATATATTATCTCCATTCTTGTGCATATTAAAAGCCCCTTTCTTATTCAAAAAGGAGCTTTTACAATTCTGAAATATCATTGGAAATCCTGTGTGTGAAATCTTCTATAATACACCTTTAAAGAATTCTTTGATACTTTAATCTTCTTTAACTGTATTCCACCTGATAAGAATTCCTGAGGAATATTATTAATAAAATACTTCTGTAACATAGCTTTTAACTGCATATTCTTAGATCTCTGCAATGCTACAAGAAAGAATACAACAACAAATAACAGAAGCTTAATACCCATTGGTACATTATTCCAGATATATAATGCTAAATTTGTTGAAAATGTAAATATAACAAATGCAAATATCATATTAAATATAACCGTAAATATGTAAGTCTTAATCCATTCAACAAGATTAAGTGCTTTTAACTGATATAACAGCTTGTGATAATTCCTTGACTCTTCAACCGTAATAGGCATCTCATATACTTCCATAAGACTCCTCCATTAACTGTGCTTTTAATAGATTATATCCCCAAAATGCCTTATTTGCAACCATTAATACCGCTTCATTTATTAATAATCACTTAAGATTTCCTCAACATATTTAATTGAAATTTCAAGATAATTAGATATCTCATATTCTGGCACACCATTATCGTGAAGAATGAATATTAATTCTTCTATTGTTGTACCTTTTTGTCTTTCCATAACTATAAAATGTTTAACTTGTGCCTCATTCATAATTCCCCACCTCCATATGTCTTATGTATCTAGTTATTAACATATAGTTCTGACTGTTTAATTATTTTATCAAGCATATGTACTCTTATAAATGGGAAAGAGAAGTAATATCCGTCAACTATATCGATGGATTTATTAATAATTTCAACAGCCAAATCAATTCCTGCCTGCTCTCCTTCTTCTTTAGTCATATCCGGTCTGTATCTTAACAGAACCTCATCAGTTACATTAATGCCTGTCATCTCATTCTTCATAAATGAAGCATTCTTAAAGCTCACTAACGGCATTATTCCACATAGAATTCTTGCACCTGTTTCTTTTTTTATTGTGGCAATTCTTTCTATATCCTCATCACAGAATGCTGGCTGTGTCATAAAAAATGTAGCTCCTGCTTCCATTTTCTTCTTTACTCGTCCAATCTCTATATCCAGTCTTTTTCTGCCCTGATTAATAGCTCCGCCATATGTAACAGGCTGGTCTGCAAACTGTTCTGAATTCATATCATCTAATATATTCATAAAGCCTACAGAGTCAAAGTTAAATACGCTCTTAACACTGCTTCTCATTACCGAAGGTATTGGATCACCTGTAATGACAAGAAAATTATTAATGCCATTAATATCAGCACCTAATATCTGTGACCTGATTGCGATGGCATTTTTATCCCTACAGCAAAGATGTGGCATAACACACATTCCCGTCTGCCTTGACACTTTTTCTGCCATAAGAATAGAGTCTGCTCTTGTTCTTCCTGATGGTGAGTCAGGAAATGTCAATACATCTACACCCTTGCTTTTAAGATAATGTGCCGCATCTAAGAGCTTATCAGCATTACTGTCAAATGGAGGTGCAAGCTCAACTGCGATAAGCTTCTTCCCCTCCTTATTGTGATAAAATGCTGTGTTTACTGCCTGTACTGAATTATCAGTCTCCCAATCACAGCCTTCACCCTGTCTGTTCTGTGTAAAATCTGCTTTGGAAGCTATTCTGTCAATATAGTCAGGTGTTGTTCCACAGCAGCCGCCGATTATATCAGCACCTGCATTTAACAATTCACACATTTTATCAGAATAATAATCCATATTCTTGTCAGAGAATATCATACGTCCGCTGACTGCCTGAGGATAACCTGCATTAGGAAGTGCACTTAAATACTTGTCAGTATGACGGCGTTCCTTTAATATGAACTGTTCCATATGTCCCGGTCCAATTCCGCAGTTAAATCCTAGAGCATCGATATACGGATTATCATCTGCAAGCTTAACTAGCTTAGACGAACTAAGTCCACAATTACTATATCCAAACTGGTTGATTGCAAACTGTGTTATAACAAATGGTCTGTCTGTCAAAACACTATCTGCTATATTAATTCCACCAGTCGCAGCACTTCCTATATAATCTATGGCATCAGATATATTAGACAAATCTGCAAATGTCTCGAACACGAATACATTAATTCCTTCTTCAAGAAATACCTTCGCAATATCTACATATTCATCTACTACTGCCTGCTTGTCAAAAAGATTATCATTAGGTATAGGACCTATATCTGCGGCAATATATACTTCCCTGCCACATTCCTTAACTGCCTGTCTTGCATTGGCAACAGCTGCTTTTATATTAGCTTTAACCTCATCAAAATTGCATTCAAGATTAACAGTATTAGCCGCAAATGTATTGGTTCTTATAAGCTTTGCCCCTGCATTAATATATTCTTTGTGAATATCTGTGACACGTCTGCCCATAGTAATATTAACAGACTCTGGCAGTTCATTAGTATCATAAACTCTTGAGTAATATGTACCAAATGCTCCGTCCGTTATTAACTTATGTGCTTCTAAATAGGTTTTAAGCTTTTCCATACAACTCTCTATTCCTCTCTACGTTCTTTTCAATTCTTAATCAATCGGTATTCCTTATAAATACCATTTCAATTAAACCTTAATTAATCAACCGATACTTCTGTTATTAATATATTTCAATTAAAATCACATCTTATTCATATATAATATTGTTAATTAGTAAATCCCATATTGCTACATTGGTGCCGGTCACACTTTAAGTGAATAACCGACACCAATCTGGCATATATTAATATATTTTTTATATTCTACATCTGATTAATGTGTAAGGAAGAACATTAGGGTAAATAATATAGCTATTACCCATGTAAATGCTTTAACTTCCTTAGACTTGCCAGAAAATACTTTTATAAGAATATATGATATAAGACCAAATGCAATACCATAACTTATATTATATGCAAATGACATAAATGCAATTGTAAGGAATGCTGGAACTGCAACTGATATATCATTCCAGTCAATCTTAGCTACACCACCCATCATAAGTACACCAACGTATATAAGAGCTGCTGCTGTAGCACTACCTGGAATTAATGCTGCTATAGGGCTTAAGAACATTGCCACAAAGAACAAACATCCTGTTGTGAATGATGATAAACCTGTCCTTCCACCTTCTGCAACACCTGATGATGACTCAACGAATGTTGTAACTGTAGATGTACCACATACAGCACCTACACAAGTTGCAAGGGCATCTGATAACATAGCCTTCTCAAAATTAGGAACCTGTCCATTCTCATCAAGCATATCACCTCTTGAGCATGCACCATAAAGTGTTCCAAGAGTATCAAACATATCTACCATACAGAAAGCAAGAGCTGTTGTAGCAATTATAAGTACAAGGTCTGCTGTTGTATGATTAGCAAGATAATGTGAGAAATCAAATCCCTGTGTAAATACCTTGCCAAATGACATTGAAGCCCAGTCACCAAATGCAGCAAATGGATTAAGAGTCATTCCCTCAAAAAATCCATCATAAAAGCCTGGTATAGTAAATCCTAATAAATAGTAAATAACCGTTCCACCAAGAATGCCCCAGAGTACTGAACCTTTAATCTTTCTTACTGAAAGAACTGCTATTATAACAAGAGCAGCTATAGTTACAATCTTTGGCATAATTGTTGCCCAGCTTGCATTACCATTAAGTACATTAAATGAAGCAAGATTTACAAGTGTTGACTCATCATTAACAATAAGTCCTGCATTCTGTAAACCAAGAAATGCAATAAAAAGACCGATACCAGCTGGTATAGCCATTCTTACTGCGTCAGGTATAGCAGCAAAAAGCTTTGCTCTTATTCCTGTTATTGTAAGAATAATAAATACAATACCATCTAAAAGAACTAATACAAGTGCGTTAGCATAGCTTAACCCAAAATTAAAGCAGGCTGTATACACGAAAAAAGCATTAAGTCCCATACCTGATGCCAGACCTAGCGGAAGGTTAGCAAGAAATGCCATTGCAAATGTTCCAACAACTGCTGAAAGAGCTGTAGCAATGTATATAGCATTGTAGGATACTTCTGGAAGTGCAGAAAACATACCTGCATTAACCATAAGGATATACGACATTGCCATAAACGTTGTGATACCGGCAAGAACTTCAACTCTTACTGTTGAGCCGTGTTCTTTTACCTTAAAAAACTTTTCCATTATTAAGTCTCCGTTCCTTAAATTATTACGTATGCTTATATAGCGTTTACACTCGATTATAACATACATTTATTAACTTTGACCAGTCTATTTTTATAATTATTTAACAGACTTTAATAGAAAGTTTAATATTATTCAACCATATCTCCAATGTTCTTTAATACATCTTCAAGATTATAAGGCTTAGTAATGAACTTCTTAGCACCTTCTTTAAGTGCCTTAATAACCTTATTCTGCTGTCCTGCGGCTGTTATCATAATAACATTAGCATCCGGATCATAGTCCATAATCTTCTCAAGGCACTCTATACCATCCATATTAGGCATTGTAATATCAAGCGTAACAACATCCGGAGCATACTGCTTATAAGCAAGTTCACCTTCAAGACCATCAGAGGCTTCTGCGACTATACAATATCCAGCATCTTCAAGAATATTTCTTAACATCATTCTTGACATACCTGAATCATCTACGATAAGAACTGTGTGCTTGTCACCCTCATCTACCGAACCAGCCTTAACAGCAAGCTTTCTTGTTACAGGCATCTGCCCTATAGTAACATCACTGTCTACAGCAATATATAATGATACTTCACAGCCATTGATATATATAGGCAGAACATAAGCATTACCCTTGGCAATCTGATTCTCATATGCGAACTGAGGAAGAATTTCGATATCAATATTCTCATTAGATAATGCTGATGAGAAAAGTCCATCTATACAATTAATGAATTCACCTACTGCATCGTAACTTTCAAGTCCGAATTGGAAATCATCTGACTTAGAATATCCCTTTGCAATATCAATAAATGCCTGTGGGTCGTTCTTTACAGCAAAACCTATCACTGAATTAACATCACCTTCACATCTCTGTCCAGCAAATGCCCTATATTCAAAATTATTTACATGCTCAATCTTTCCAATATAATAATTGCTTGTAACAAATCTTGTAATATTTCTTAATGCAAGTGCCGCAATATCTGTTATATATGGCTTTGAAGCATATGCAAACATAGGCACAATCTTATCAATATCATCATTCTTTAAAGCCTCAAGTTCTTCAGGTGCAAAACCAATGCTCTTTCTGAATTCTTCAATGTGTGTTTCAATATCGTTCTGTGAAAGGCCACTTACCTCTTCAAGCACCTGCATAAATTTGATATAAGTGCTTCCCTGCTTATTAAGCATATCCTCTAGCTGTTCCTTAGTTATATAGCCTTCTTCAACCGCTATATCACCGAACTTAGCATCCTTTTGTGTCTGAAGAATATTAATCTCCTCAGCCTTCTCCTTAGTAAGAATACCTTCTGATACAGCAATAAAGCCAAGCTTTGCCCTTACATTTTCCATCTTGCTAATAACTTCATCCAACTGTTCCTTAGTAATAACTTTATTGTCCACAAGATATTTTCCAAATAACTGACTAAACATACATATCTCTCCTTACTATATTATCACTATTCTAATTTTAATATATTCTAATTCATTCTTAATAAAATTTCAATTATTTATTAAGAAAAGTACAAAAAATGAGTACTGCAACCAAAAGGTCACAATACTCATAAAAAAACTATATATTTTGTATATAATCTGTCAATTACTTAATGAGACTTTCTTTAATCTTAACAACTGCCTTATGAATGTTAACTGGTTCATCCATTGTGCAGTTAGGACGATGAATATCATTAGTAAAGAATACTGTGAATTCACCCGGATGTAATGTTACGAACTGCTCATTCTCTACATCTGCATAGAAAATATTATCCTTACCTGCTGGTTCTTCACCTGTAACACCTGGAAGAAGTGGTGCATAGCCCTGTACTTCCTTTCCTGTGAAAAGATACTGGATATCGATATAATTTCTATGGCTTTCTGCTCTCTTATTCTCAACTGGAGCTGTTGTCTGGTCCTGAATAAGTACAAAAATATTATCTCCGTCAAGCTCATATCTTCCCACTGGAAGCTCTGCTGTTTCTGGCTTAGCAAGAAACTCTAAAGCTGTAGCAATAGCTGCTGGATACTGATAATTGCCTTTCTTGGCATTAAGTGATGCATAAATCATTGTTAAAAACCCCTTTCGTGTCTTTTAAAAAATTTCTTATATAAACTGTAGCACTATATGATACAAGTTTCAACACTTTTCTAACAACTTTCCAACCTTACACAACAAAACACGGATATCCGCCATATCCAATCCTGAGATTGAACTACAGCATAATACCCGTGTCCTATTCTACTTATCTAATCAGAAGATTTTATTATTAATTATTATTCCTGAATAGCCTTAAATGCCTCATCAAGGTCTTCGATAATATCATCAATATTCTCTGTACCGATTGAAAGTCTGATTGTGTTAGGTTTAATTCCCTGGTCGAGAAGTTCTGCTTCGTTGCACTCTGAATGAGTTGTGCTTGCTGGATGTATAGCAAGTGACTTAACATCAGCTACATTTGCAAGAAGTGAGAATAACTCAAGGTTATCGATGAACTTCTGTGCTTCTGCTGCTCCACCCTTGATTTCAAATGTGAAGATAGAACCACCACCGTTAGGGAAGTACTTCTTGTAAAGTTCCTGCTGCTCAGCATTAGTTGAGATAGATGGATGGTTAACCTTTTCTACTAATGGCTGATTCTTTAAGTACTGAACTACCTTTAATGCATTCTCAACGTGTCTTTCTACACGAAGTGATAATGTTTCAAGTCCCTGAAGGAAAATGAATGAATGTATAGGTGAAATTGTAGCACCTGTATCACGAAGAAGGATAGCTCTGATGTATGTAACAAATGCTGCTGGAGCTGTATCCTTTGCAAAGCTTACGCCGTGATATGATACATTTGGCTCTACTAACCATGGGAACTTATCTGCCGCTGCAACCCAGTCAAACTTACCGCTGTCTACGATTACACCACCAAGTGTTGTACCGTGTCCACCGATGAACTTAGTTGCTGAATGAACTACGATATCAGCACCATATTCGATAGGTCTTACAAGGTAAGGTGTTGCAAATGTATTATCAACTACAAGCGGAATGTTGTGTGCGTGTGCAATCTTAGCTATTCTTTCAATATCTACTACTTCTGAGTTAGGATTGCCAAGTGTTTCAATCTGTACTGCCTTTGTGTTAGGTCTGATAGCTGCTTCGATAGCATCATAATCAAATGGATCTACGAATGTAGCTTCAATTCCGTAATCTGGAAATGTATGTGCTAAAAGGTTGTATGTACCACCATAAATATTCTTAGCTGCTACGATATGGTCACCTGCGTGTGCAAGTGCCTGGAAAGCATATGCAAGTGCTGCTGCTCCTGAACCAACTGCAAGTGCTGCTACACCACCTTCAAGTGCTGCAATTCTCTTTTCAAATACATCTTCTGTTGGGTTAGTAAGACGTCCGTAAATGTTACCTGCATCTTTAAGACCGAATCTGTCAGCAGCGTGCTGGCTGTTATGGAATACATATGATGATGTAAGGTAGATTGGAACTGCTCTTGCATCTGTAACTGGATCAGGCTGTTCCTGTCCTACATGTAACTGTAATGTTTCAAACTTAAGATTTCTGTCTTCGTAATGTTTCTTTGCCATAATAATATCCTCCATATCTATTGTCTAATAAGTCTTAGCATATAATTCATATATGTGTTTGTTATCGTTGTCATTATATTACAGCCATTAACCTACCAAGTCAATAGTAGATATTATTCCTAATAAATATAACCCATTATAGTTTTTACCTATAACCCAACACACAAAAAAGCGGCAGCCAAAAAGCCACCGCTAATTATTACAACCATCTCTCATTACACTACTCCAGCCAAACACCGCCCCCTCGTTAAATTAATAATCTCCCGATCGCATCCCGCCGTCTGTCGCACCCCAGTTGTGCAGGCGTGTTATATTACAAGCTGGGTGCTTTTGCAGCCGTCGGCACTTAGCGGCTGTCCTTTAGCCGCTTACGTGTCCGCTACGGCTGCAAGCAGTGCGAACGTGCCCAGCGGCAATAAACAGCCTTCACAACATCCGTCCGCCACACACCTCCTGGCAGAGCCATTGAAGATTATTAATTCAACGGACAAGTAATCCTGAACATCTCCTCTATTATATGATGAAGCAGCTGTGCCGTCTCACTATCCGCAAGTTTATAATATATCTCTTTACCTTCTCTTCTGCTTGTTATAAGCCCGCTCTTTTTCAACAGCTTAAGATGATGTGAAACCGCAGGGTCACTCATATTCATAGATGCCGCGATATTACTTACACATTCCTCGCAATGACATAAAAGCCATAATATCCTGATTCTGCTTCCATCACTTATCTGCTTGAATACTTCTGCCACTACTACACATTCATCTGTGTCTGGCATTCTTTCAAGAACTTTTTCAATATTCTGTCCGTGGTCGTGTGGAAGATTTACTTCTGACATTTCCCATTCCTCCTAATCTGCATACTGTAATCTGTCTGTCTTATTCGCAGGCTAATCTTTATATGAAAGACATCTTGTTGCATTAAGAACTGCAAGCACCATAACACCTACATCTGCAAATATAGCCATCCACATATTAGCAACACCTGCTGCACCAAGTGCAAGGCAGGCTATCTTTATTGCAAGTGCAAATACTATATTCTGGTGAACTATTCTTAATGTCTTTCTCGAAATATTCATTGCTGTAGCAATCTTTGCAGGGTCGTCATCCATAAGAACAATATCAGCCGCCTCAATTGCCGCATCTGAACCAAGTGCACCCATTGCTATACCAATATCTGCTCTTGAAAGTACTGGCGCATCATTAATTCCATCACCGACAAACGCAAGCATTTCATCTTTACCCTTGCTGTTAAGAAGCTTCTCAACCTCAATAACTTTATCTGCCGGCAAAAGCTCACTCTTAACTTCATCAACACCAAGCTTTCCTGCAACCTGTTCTGCAACTTTCTTAGCATCGCCTGTAAGCATAATAACCTTTTTAACGCCCGCTTTCTTAAGTGCTGCAATCGCCTGTTGTGATGTAGGCTTGATAACATCTGATATTACAATACAACCAGCATATATGCCACCGATAGCTACATATACAAGTGTGCCAAGAGCATTTTCTATGCTATCTTTCCCAGCACTGCTGTCAATGTTGTACTTATTCATAAGCTTTAAGTTACCAGCTAATACTTCTTTACCGCCTATATCAGCTTTTACGCCGTGTCCGCTTATCTCCTCTATATCTGTAACCTGTCCGGTTTCAACTTCCATACCATAAGCCTCACGTATACTCTTACTGATTGGGTGGCTTGAATAGCTTTCTGCATATGCTGCCGATTTAATAATATCTTCCTTAGTAAATCCATTGGCAGTTATAACATCTGTAACTTCAAATACACCTTTAGTAAGTGTTCCTGTCTTATCGCATACAACATATTTGGCTTTAGATAAATTCTCAAGATAGTTAGAACCTTTGATAAGGATACCTCTAGAAGAAGCTCCACCTATTCCACCAAAGAAGCTGAGAGGAATAGATATTACAAGGGCACAAGGGCAGCTTATAACAAGTGTTGTAAGAGCTCTTATAAGCCATTTTGACCATTCAGCAGGATTGCCCATAATAAGACTTACTACTGGTGGAATAACCGCAAGCACCAAAGCTCCTATACATACCGCTGGTGTATACACCTTTGAAAATCTTGTGATAAAATTCTCTGAACGGGATTTTTTCATACTTGAATTCTCAACAAGATCCAATATCTTAGATACTGTAGACTCGCCAAATTCTTTAGTTGTCTCTATCTTTAAAAGGCCTGTCAGATTGACACAGCCGCTTATTACCTCATCTTTGACCTTTACACTTCTTGGAAGGCTCTCACCTGTAAGTGCACTTGTGTTAAGTGTAGATTCACCACTTACAACAATGCCATCGATTGGGATTTTCTCACCAGGTTTTACTACTATTATTGTCCCGATTTCCACATCATCCGGATCAACCTGTTCTAACCCACCTTCCTGCTCGATATTTGCATAGTCAGGCCTTATATCCATAAGCGCTGTGATATTCTTTCTGCTCTTGCCGACAGCGTAACTCTGAAAAAGCTCACCTATCTGGTAGAAAAGCATAACTGCTGCACCTTCTACATATTCACCAAGTGCTATTGCACCGACAGTAGCTATTGCCATAAGAAAATTCTCATCAAATACTTCACCATGGAATATTCCGTGAACAGCCTTCTTTAAAATATCATATCCTATTACAAGATATGGAATAAGGAAAAGCACCAGTTCCACATATTTATTAACAGGAGCAAGATAGCATATAAGCTTAAATGCTACTAAAAGAACGGCTGATATAATAATTCTTATTAATACTTTTTTCTGCTTCTTAGTCATATTATCCTCCATTCCTGCGAAGCATTCTCCTAATTAACATTAACTAATTATTAATTAAAGAAATATCTCGCAATCAGATTCAACCTTCTTACAGTTCTTTAATACGTCCTGCATTACAGAAGCCACATCTGCTCCCTCATCGAATTCAACCTTCATCTTCTGTGTCATAAAAGAAACTGTTGCATCTTTAACACCTGCTGTCTTCTTAGCTGCATCTTCCATCTTTAATGCACAGTTAGCACAATCAACCTCAATACCATATGTTTTCTTCATAACAAACCACCTTTCTGTGTCTTAACCGACACTGCAGACCTGTTATCCAGCCCGCTTTGCTTATAAATTTAATATTATGTGAAGCACTTATATATTATGCTTTACTTCATATAAACATTTAAACAAATGTTTAATTGTTTGTCAATAGCTTTTACTTATTTTCCAATAAGTTATTGTTACAATTTTCTCAATAAGTTATTGTTTAATTTTTCTCAATCAGCTATTTTACTCCAAATTTATCTACAAAAAAACCTGACAAGATTATCCAATGTAATCCTGTCAGGCTTCTGATATTTCTCATAATTCTGAATTATTATATTGATAATTAATTATAACTGTAAATCTTCGTAATCTTCTGGAAGAAATCTATGATATATAATATGACATCCTTCATCTTTAAAGCAGTAATAATATCTGTCATCAGCTTTATCTGCAAACTTTATAAGAACATCAAACTCACCATCTTTGATATACTCAATAATAACTCCATCATAACTGTCATTAAAAAATTCAATTATATCTTTCATAGATGTACTATGGCTTCTAATAAGATCAACAAGCTTTCTTATAAACTCATTCTCGTCAGTATTATTGTGAATATATTCCACTCCATTTTCATTAATCTCAAAGCAGAACCTGTCTTTTTTATTACTGAATGTGACACCGCCAAGAATATCAGTATATTGCCTGAAATCCTCATCATCGCCTTCAAGAAGCTTTACCATATCACTATAGCTTGTATCCCTAACATCGCACCCAAACATATGACATAATGAGCTTAAAGGATAATATAATCTTATATTCTCTTTTCTGTAACCAAGCTTAGCTTCTTCTTCCCTGATTAAATCAATAAGATTGTGCTGTAAATTATCATATCCATTGATAATATTATTCTTCATCCTCTATTTCTTCCTCGCCATCGTGAACATCTTTCTTAGGCTCTTTAAGACCAGGAATATCAACATTATGCTTCTTGCAATAATCCCAGAGAGCTGCGTGGATTGATTCCTCAGCAAGAAGCGAACAGTGTACCTTTACTGGTGGAAGTCCATCAAGTGCTTCCATAACTGCCTTGTTAGTTACTTCCATAGCTTCGTATATTGTCTTGCCAATAACCATATCTGTAGCCATACTGCTTGTTGCAATAGCTGCACCACAGCCAAATGTCTTGAACTTGCAATCCTTGATTATCTTAGTATCCTCATCTATATCAAGATATATTCTCATAATATCTCCGCACTTAGCGTTACCAACTGTACCGACACCACTTGCATTCTCTATCTCACCTACATTATGAGGATTGCTGAAATGCTCTATAACTTTATCTGAATACTGCATATTCTAATATCTCCTTTACTAACCTTTGTACCTTAACGACAAAATAAGGCATTTTAAAATTCATATCATTATTGTATGTTTTACCATTTTTCGTACAATATGTCAACCATACAAATGAATACGCAGGCGAAAACATATTTCACCTGCATATTTAACCTATTCATCAAATAATATTAATTATATTATCTCTTCTTTAACCCGTTACCGCTGAATTTCTTTATCTGTGTAACAAGCTCTGCGGATACATTAGCAATCTTATCTGTAGAACCTTTACACTGTTCCATAACCTGCTCAAGATTATTCATATTCTCCTTGGTAATCTGTCCACTGCTTGCATTTTCTTCTGCAAACTGTGCAAGATTATCAACACCATAAGCTATTGTGTTCTTATGCTGCTCTAAGTCAGAGGCTTCTGCCGCTATGCCGCTTACAGCACTTCCAACTCTGTTAATCTCTGAATTAAGAGTTGCAAATATAGCTTCTGTATCTTTAATCTTGGCATCCTGCTTTTCAAATGCTTCCGATACCTTCTTAGCTGTTTCCACACTGATATTAGAATTCTCAATAAGTCCATTGACAATCTGGTTAATATGCTCTGTAGACTCTCTTGACTGATCTGCAAGCTCTCTTATCTGCTCTGCTACAACTGCGAAGCCCTTGCCATTCTCACCTGCTCTTGCCGCCTCAATACTTGCGTTAAGAGCCAGAAGGTTAGTCTGGTTAGATATACCGGCAATAATCTCAGTTACCTTTCTAATCTCCTGGGCTGAGGCATTAGTACGCTCTGTTTCATTACTTACCTCGTCCATAGCGTGTCCGCTTTCTTCACTTATTGTAATAAGCTCTTTCATAATATCAGCAGCTCTGTTGTTACACTCATTAAGTGTATCTATGCTTTCCTTAAGCCCTTCAATATTAGTCTGTATATTATCAACAGCCTTGCTTATTGAGTCAGTCTTTACCTTAATATCGGCTACCTTATCAGCCTGTACTGTAGTATTATCTGTAATTGTTGTTACCGCTGCATTGGTGCTGTCGGCAACTGTGTGCATTGTATCAAACATTGCAACAAATTCTTCTGAAACCTGTTCAAGTTCAACTGTAGCATTTCTTATTGCAGCAACTGTTCCTGTAATACCCTCAAATGCAACTGTTACATTGCGGACGATTTCTCCAACTTCATCATTTCTTGCTGAAACCTTCTTAATCTTTTCAGCAGTCTTATCATCACTTGATGCAGTACCTGCTATTGCTCCCCTTAATAGAACAACTATGCTTCTTAAAATATTAAGAATTAACACAACAAATATCGCAAATACAACTGTAATTAATACAAAAGCAGTCAATACATTAATAATATTCTTATTAAGCAATATAAATATTATAATCATAACGATTAATATTTGTGCTATAAAAGCTGCTGCCGCAAGTATAAGCTTTTTTATAAAATTATTATCTTTCATTATATTAGTGCCTCCTTTTCTAATGCAGAGCCTCTCCTAACCCTGTATCACTATATTTTAGATATTATACACTGATTTTTGACAAAATGCACTATATCAACCTCTAAAATCAACCATTTTCTTTACGTTGCATAAATATTCACATCTCATTAAGACCCATGATACACTACATAAATCTTTCATCGAATTCATTTGCCGGATAAGGCTTTCCAAATAAATATCCCTGTATATAGTCGGGATTTATTCTTCTTAACTCATCAAGCTCCTCCGGTGTCTCTACACCTTCTATACATAATGAAAGTGACAGACTGTGTGTCATCTGAATTATATATGTAAGCAATTCATAATCATAATGGTTCTTAAGAGCTTTTACTGTAAATGAACGGTCAATCTTAATGTAATCCGGCTTTAAATCACTAAGGCAATGCAGATTAGAATATCCTGTACCAAAATCATCAAGAACAACCACAACACCATTATCCTTAAGCTTTGACCACAATTCATTAAAATGTGGATTGGAGTCTAAATAACCACTCTCTGTAAGCTCTATTCCTATATTATATGGCTTTATTCCGTTGTCATTAATAGCTGCCATAATATCTGTTAACACATCACTTTTAATGACCTGAATATATGATACATTGACATTTATGCGGAAACTTTCTATCTGCTTAGTCCATATAGCACATTGTCTGGCTGACTGCTCTAATATCCATTTGCCTACCGGTATAATAAGTCCGCTTTCTTCTAACAGCGGAATGAACTCAACCGGTGATATAAATTGTGGGCTTCCACCATCTGGGTCAGGCATGAAAAATCTCATAAGTGCTTCTGCACCTATAAGCCTGTAAGTCTTTGTATCAACTATAGGCTGGTAATATACTTCAAAACCTGCAAAATCATCATCTACGGCATTATGAAGTGCTGTATTAATAACCATTCTTCTATTGTAATGCTCAAAATCTTCATTCCTATATATATAATATGTATTCTTTCCACTGTCCTTCGCCTGCTTTAAGGCAAATTCTGACAATTTTATATATGAATCATCCTCATCTTTTATGTGTGATGCATCAATAACTCCCGCAGATAATGTATACATTATTTTGTAATTATTGTCCTCTATAAATTTATTGACATTCTTTTTACAATTCATATAGATTTTAATCGCTTCTGTTATATTGCTGCCGCTAAAATCAACAATCATAAACTCATCTGATACAAGCTTAAAAAGTTTCTGATTAGAATTAAGGGTATTTGCTATGCAATCTGCCGTCTTCTTTAATATGTAGTCTCCGTAAGCCATACCATAATTGGTATTAATGGCACTGAAATTATCTATTCCTATCCTTATTATAAAACCTTTTGGTGTTAAAGTCGCATATGCTTCCCTGATATAATCAGCAAGTCCCACATCCCCTAACAGACCACTGACGTTATCTGCCTCAGGCTTAACACCAATCTCATTAATACAGCCCATAAGATAATGTGGTCTTCCATCTTTAAACAGCACGCTTCCCCTGCAATTAATCCATATTGGATTGTGGTTCTTATCTAACCAGCGGTATTTCATATTATGAAATACTTTCTTGCCATCCTTTATATCCTGAAGTTCCTTACTAAGCATTTCGTAATCATCTTCATATACGAACTCTTTATGCTTTGCCGCTGCATCGTAGAATTTGTCTTCTGGAAGAATAAACCTTTCCACAGCATGTTCCGAAATCACATAATAATCATCTATCAAATCATACACATAAATATAATCATTCATACACGGATTTAATATCGCAATTGCTTTTTCTATCTGTTCTCTTGATATCTGCAACACATTATCAATCATATACCCACGTCCTTTCGCTTATTATATTGATAGTACATTTTTGATAATTAAATGTCAATAAATGTATCTATAAAGCCGAATAATTTGTTTAACCATCTATTATTTATGCAAATTTTCAATTGGCAAGTTTAATTAAATGTGTTAGAATTTATACAATCTATGTTATGTATGAATACGGATATATTAACACAATTATACATATGGAGTTATATTATTATATTGCTGCATCACATATCAATTATTATAATTATATATGTACAGCCATATTATATGAATATAACTATATAAAACATTGTTCATATCACTATATCATAGATAAAGTTATGCAGAATAATATATATAACACACCATGATATATATTACTTTATGTACTTTAACATAGGAAACGAGGTTTAAGTATGAGCGAAATTGTTGAATATACTTTTGAAGAATTAAAGAAAGAAATGGAGCTGCTATCACCACTATATGATGTAGTGCGACTTGTCAATCCATTCAAATGTGAGATTATTGATATTAATGATACTTGTCTTACACCATCTGATACACCGATTTCCTGTTATGACTCTTGGAAATGTATATTTCAATGTATTAACTGCACTTCTGCAAGAACACTTCTTACCGGTAATATACAATCCAAACTTGATGTAAGCGATGATACTGTATACCATGTCACTTCGCGGCCAGTAAGAGTCAATAACTCCCTGCTTGTTCTTGAAACCGTCCAGCATTTCTCATACACTTACCGACAGCTTGAAGCCGGCAATACTAACAACGCTTTAATATCTCTGATACAAAATGCCAACAGGAGCCTTCTGCTTGACGAGGAAACTGGTGCTTACAACCGTTCTTATCTTTCAGAACATCTTCCTTATGAATTATATAAGGCAGAGAATAACCACCAGTCTAATGCAGCATTTGTAAAGATTACTAATCTTGCTGACACAATAGCCGAATATGGTGATATCGCTTCTAATGGAATTGTATGCTGTCTGTACAATTTAATTACACATACTTTTAAAGATATATCTGATGGCGAATTGATGCTTGTTCGCTACGACAAAGATTTATTCTTTATATTAGACACTAATCTTAAGTACACAGATTTTGAAAATAGAATTAATAATCTTATAGCCGCAGCCATTCCAGAACATATTCTATTCAAAAGTAATAAGATACCTTTTGAGATTTCAACAGCCTGTATTAATCTTGCTGATGAAAATATTAATACTCAAGATGAATTAATTAATACACTAAATAATAGATTAAATAATTAACAACTAACAAGTATTACTAAACATTAATAAGGAGGATTTAATTATGAGTAATGTTACAATTTCTGAATCAATTAAATATATAGGAGCTGATGATACTACTTTGGATTTATTTGAAAGCCAATATATCATTCCTAACGGCATTTCCTATAATTCATATGTAATTCTTGATGAAAAGGTAGCCGTTATGGATACAATAGATGCAAGAAAGTCAGAGGAATGGTTTAATAACCTTTCTAATGTTCTTGCCGGAAGAAATGTTGATTACATTGTAATCTCACATCTTGAACCTGACCACGCCGCTAATATCAAAGCACTTTCAGACAAATATCCAGATGCTAAGCTTGTACTTAGTGCTAAAGCAAAAGCTATGCTTCCTCAGTTCTTTGCTATTGATAATCTTGATGACAAATGCATTACAGTTGCAGAGGGACAGGAATTATCATTAGGAACTCACAACCTGAAATTCATTATGGCTCCTATGGTTCACTGGCCAGAGGTTATGCTTGAATATGAAACAACTGAAAAAGTACTCTTCTCTGCTGATGCTTTCGGCAAATTTGGTGCATTAAGTGCTTCTGAGGACTGGACTTGCGAAGCAAGAAGATACTATTTTAATATAGTAGGAAAATATGGTGCACCTGTACAGACTTTACTCAAGAAAGCCGCCGCACTTGATATCAGGACTATATGCCCTCTGCATGGCCCTGTACTTAAAGAGAACCTTGAATTCTACATTGGAAAATATCTTACATGGAGCAGTTACGAACCTGAAGATGATGGAGTACTTGTAGCCTGTGCTTCTATCCACGGCAATACTAAGACAGCCGCTGAAAAGATGGTTAATATCCTTAAAGAACAGGGATATAACAAAGTTGCATTTACCGACCTTACAAGAGATGATATGGCAGAAGCCATTGAAGATGCTTTCAGATACAGCAGGCTTATTGTTGCTGCAGCATCCTATGATGGTGGTGTATTCCCACCTATGGAAGACTTCCTTAGCCGTCTTTCCCACAAAGCTTACCAGAACCGTAAAGTCGGAATCATCGAAAATGGTTCGTGGGCACCTACTGCCGGCAAATGTATTAAGACAGCATTTGAGGGAATGAAGAACATAACTATATGTGGCGATACAGTAACTATCAAGTCTACTATGAAAGATGAAGATATTGCCAATATGTACAAGCTGGCAGAAGCCATTAAGTAATATATGATGCTAATATAATAACAGCCGGTTAATGATAGCTATTTAATCTATCATTATACCGGCTGTTTTATGTTATAGCTGTTTAATTACCTGTTAATTCTGTTCTTCTTCACATCAGCAACTACAAGTCCTGCAACTAATACTGCAGCCATTAATGTTTCAAGAACATATAAGAATACTCTTGTTGTATCTCCTGTTGCAGCTGAATCCTTTGCTGTATCAGCCACATCTGCTACCTGTCCATTATTATCTGCTGTATCCGGGTCAACAGCCTTTATTACTTCTGCTGTATCCTGTGATAAGAAGTATAATGAGCAGTGGGTAATTGTATACTCAACATATCCGTCCTTAACAACGAGCCCCTTATTAACACCGCCTACTGATTCAACTCTGTTCTGTTCTTCATTGAAGTAGTAGAGGTATACTATATCTCCATCCTTATATTTGTTACCAACATATGTCTTGATTGTAGCTGGTCCAGGTAATGCTCCGTGATGACTGAATGAAAGATACATAAGATCATCACGTCCTGTAATTTCCTTAACCTCATTTTCTCTATCTGTATCGAATGAAATTGTTAAATCAATATCCATATCTGGCTGTGTAATTGTATCACTGTTGAACTTCCACTGATACTGGAGTCTGTTATTCTCATCTGTTACACCAACTGTAATGTCTTTCTGGTTTTCCTTCATCTTAGAGAATACATTAGAGCTGAGTGTAGGAGCTGCTTTGGCACTTACAATGCTTACCTCTGAAAGAGATGAATTAGTTAAACGCTCTGTAAGTTCGTTGTTTACATTTTCTACATTAGTAAGCTTATCCGCAGAGATAACTTCTGCTTCAACATTCTTGCCTGTTGTATCGCCATTATCAGATGGCTGCTCTGGCTGAGCAGGATGTTCTGGCTGGCTTGGCTGCTCTGGCTCACTTGGCTGTTCTGGTTCGCTTGGTGTGTCACTAGGTGTACTTGGTGTGTCACTAGGTGTACTTGGTGTATCACCTGGTGTTGAGTAATCTGCCGAGCGAACTAAAGCATATGTATTCTTTTCTACAACGATAGTTCTGCTTGGAACTAAAGATCCGCTTCTCACTAATTTACCATCTACTAATGAAAGCTTTACATAAGTCTGTTCATTATCAAACTTAGCATTTAATACAGTTGGATCAGTAAATCTATATGTAAATCCATCTGCTAATGCACTGCTTGCTGATACATATCTTACTGCTAATGTTGGATCCATAACCTTTTCAAAATCAGCATTGTTTGATGTAATTTCAACTGCTGGTCTTTCTATAGTAACATCCTTAGCTTCAACATTTTCAAGCTTGTATGTTGAAGTTATAGCTGAACCTACACTTCTTCCGATGTTAGAATCATAGAAGTTAACTGTTATGCCTGCATCCTCAGCATTCTTAATCATATTAATTGTCTCAGCATCAAATGTAACCTTATCTGTGCATACATTAATTGATGATGATATATTTTTCTTAGCATTGTATTTAACGATATTCTTTATTGTCTGAACATCAGGATTAGCAATATATGAATATTTTGTACCATCATAATCTCCACCTGATACTGTTGCAGTCTTTATAAAGTTATCATTATCTAAAGATATTGTGAAGTATTCACTATTAGAATCACTTTCTGTAAAGCTCTTTGTATATCCGTATGTTCTCTGTACCACTGGAATACAGCTTCCATCATCTACAGCATATACGTTAAATCTTCCATCACCTGAATTGTAAAATGTGCTTCTAAAGCTTACGCCCTTAATTGATGGTATAGTTCCTACCTTATATACATATTCAGGTGTTCCGCCTGCAAATGTAGTTGATAATGTGCTTGCATCTTTACTTAATGTAATCTTAGGTATATCTACAGAAACAGCTTCATTATTAAGGAAATAGCCATCGAATTCAACAGTCATTCCAGATATCTTACTAGCTTTATCAAAAGCTGTCACAGAAATTCTACGTCTTGCTGATATAAGCTTTTCTGCTGCTTCTTTTGATAAGCTAATCTTATCACCTGCATAGTATGCACTGCTATAATATGTATAACCATTATTATTTGAAATAATACCATTTACTACATCATCATTGAATACATTATAGCAGTCATAATCTGTATAGCTGCCATACTTGTTAGTTACTTTTTCAGTATCCATTAACGAATCCTTGCTGTCAGCAACAAAGAAACGAATCTGTCCTGCATTGTTATTGCTATAACTTACAGATGATGAACCTGAATATAGATATTATTAACACATATTATGTGGCAATCATAATGTAACTATCCTTAAAATGTCACTTTCTTAAATATATGCACGAAATATGTTATCTCTGCGGCAGCTGTAATTATCCACGAACATGGATATAACAGGAACAATGATGGTATAGTGTGGAAATGTGCAAATATTGTATACACCCATGCTACTCTGAACACACACGAACCTATAATAACCACTATTGTTGGAACTATAGTCTTGCCAAGTCCTCTTGATGCCGCTATCGTACAATCCATAAATGAGGATACAGCATACGATAAGCCCATAATCATAATCCTCTGCATACCTGCATCTATAACTTCTGGCTCACTTGTAAATAATGACAGGAACTGTCTTCCAAATATTATAAGAAGTCCTCCAAGTATCGCCGCCGCTAAGAAAGCATAAGCCATACTTATAAGGTAGCTTTTTAACATTCGTTTCTTGTTACACGCTCCCATATTCTGTCCCATAAAGCTTGAGCATGCAGTATAAAAAGCCATCATAACATTATATATAAGCATATCTGCATTAGCGGCGGCGGCATTTCCTGACACCATAACCGCACTGAATGAATTAACACCTGTCTGGATAAATAGATTAGCCATAGCAAATATAGCATTCTGGATACCTGCTGGAATTCCAAGCATAAGTATTACCTTTGACACACCTGGATAAAGCTTTAATTCTCTTACTCTTAACCGGCATCTGTCTGTGTCACTTCTTCTTAACAGATTAACCACTACAAATATTGCTGATATGTACTGGGCTGTTATACTAGCAAATGCGACACCATCCTCAGCCATACCTATCCCTATAACAAGTATAAGGTTAAGGCATACATTCACAACGCCTGCAAACGTAAGATATATAAGAGGCTTCTTAGTATCTCCGCTCGCACTCATAACCGCATTACCAAAGTTATATATAGCCATCGCCGGCATACCAAGTGCGTATATTCTAAAATAAAGTACCGCCCCATCTATAAGCTCTGTCTTAGTATTCATAAGTGACAGGAAGAATTCAGCACCCAATATACAAAGAACCAGCGCTGTAAGTCCTACAATAAGACAGAGAAGAAATGATGTATGAATAGTCTTTCGTACATTTTCTTTCTGACCTGCACCAAGCTGCTGTGCAACTCTTACATTCACACCACAGCCCATACCTATAAGAAATCCTGTAAATAATGTTACAAGCAATGATGTAGAGCCAACTGCTCCAAGTGCCTCGTAACTTGAAAATTTACCAACAACTGCCACATCTGACATATTAAACAGAACTTCCAAAATCTGTGCCAGCATAAGTGGAATACTGAACTTTAGTATTTTAACCGGTATCGAACCTGTAGTCATATCCATACCGCTTAGTGCTTTTGTATTATCGTTACCCATATATACCTCGATATTCTTTATTTTATTAAGCAAATCAAGCCCTTCAGACGGATACTGACTATAACACATTTATAATTCTTTTTCAATAAATAATTATATGCTTTAATTAGTAATTTTTATGTAGTTTTATTAAATATTTTGTCGTATAATGCTTTTTAGTACCAAAGGCCTACTGGCTAAGAATTGAGGTTATATATGTTTAATTTTAAATCATCTGATAATAAGACAACAATACAGGCAGCTGTATGGAAAGCTGAAAGCAAACCAATCGGCGTAATACAGCTTGTACACGGAATAACAGAATATATGGGAAGATATGACAAAGTTGCCCAGTATTTTACAAGCAAAGGATACGTTGTATGCGGTATTGACATTATAGGACACGGCCACTCACTACAGAATGGCAGCAGGAAAGCATATCTTGGCAAGAAAGGAAGCTGGGAATATGTGGTTAAAGACGTTCATACCTGCTACACCGAAATGAAGAAACGCTACCCTAAACTTCCTTATTATATTGTTGGTTTCTCTATGGGCTCATTCATCGTAAGGGATATGCTTTTATCTCCTCACTTAAGGACTAAGATTGACGGATGTTTCCTTATCGGAACTGGTTCTCAGCCACGTTTTATTCTCAAAGCAATAAGAAGTTATATCGACCACGCCTGTATGCAGGCTAACGGACAGAATTGCAGTCCGCTTATACAGTTCATTGCATTTGGAATGTACAATAATAAGATTAAAAATGCTACATCGCGTGCAGACTGGCTTCTCTATAATGAAGAAGAACGTGATAAATATCTTAACGACCCTCATATTCCAGCACAGATTACAGCAAGCCTTATGTATGAACTATTATCAGGAATGATTAACTGTGTATCTAAAAAGGCTAAGACAGCAAGCTTGGCACCTGTATATATTCTTAGCGGCAGTGATGATGCTGTAAGTGAATATGGAAAAAATATTAAAACTACCGTAAATTTAATGACTAAACAGGGATTTAATATAAAAGATATCGTGATATTTAATAATATGCGCCACGATATTTTACACGAAAAAGATAACATCAAGGTTCTTGATTATATATATGAAGCTATAACGCACTAAATAACTAGATATAATAGATACAATAAATATATATAATAAATACATATTGTATAAATATACGCAGTAATATCTATAGCAATATATTAGATATATAATAAATGTATATTGTGTTAAATATATTTAGTAATATTTATAGCAAACACATAATAAGTATACAATAAATACATATTATATAAATATACACAGCCAGGCTATACATATATAAATGCCAGCAGGCAGTACATACCTTTTATCTAAGGTACTGTACTGCCTGTGTTGCTGCCATAGCACCATCTGCTGCGGCTGTTATTACTTGTCTTAATATTTTCGTTCTGACATCACCTGCCACGAATAAACCTCTGGCTGATGTAACACAATCTTCACCTGCTATTACATATCCTGAATTATCAAGTTCTGCAATACCCTTAAGAAGCTCTGTCTGTGGGCTCATTCCAACGGCAACAAATAATCCATTAACGTCAATGCCTGTATCATTATCAAGTATTATCCTCTCAAGATTATTACTGCCTTCCACTTTCTTTACTGTTCTGTTAGTGCATATGTGCACATTCGTACGTTCCTTTAACTTTGCAAGAAGTGAAGCCGCTCCACGGAATTCTTCCCTTCTGTGTATAATATATACGTTGGCACATATATCTGAAAGATAAAGTGCATCAGAAAGTGCTGTGTCACCGCCACCTACTACTGCGACATCTTTATCCTTATAAAATGCTCCGTCACATACGGCACAATATGATATTCCTTTGCCTGTATACTGTTCTTCATTCTCTGCCTGTAACTTTTTATGGCTACAGCCAGCCGCATATATTACGCATCGGGCTTTCCTAGTGCTTCCGTCTGATAAATCTAATTCCCATATGTCATCAACAGGGGTAAGTCTGGTAACATTATTATCTTCTATTGTTACTCCAAGCGAAAGTGCGTGTTCCCTGAAACTTTCGCCCAGGTCATAACCGCTTATTGCTGGAATACCAAGATAATTGTCTACTTTACTGCTGTCAGCTATCTGTCCTGTTCCCATAAATTCTTTCTCTATAACAGTAACTGATAATCCAGCCCTGACAACATATATAGCAGCAGATAGTCCTGCCGGACCACTTCCTATAATAATAACATCTGAAATATCCGTTAGATTACTCATAATAAATCTCCATTCCTATCGCACTGAACTACTATTTATTCGCTTCTTCGCCGTGCACAATGCCTTCTTCGCCATGCACGCCGGCTTTTCGCCGTGCACAACGCCTTTTTCGCCGTGCACGTTCCATAAAGCAAAGCTTTATGGAACTGCCGGGCTTTCGCCCTATCGTAATAAACTATTAACCATCGCTTTGTGCAAGCACAGCAATGGTTAATAGTTTATTACGGCACGGCTCAATGCTTTATCATATTATTCTCAGATCTTCTTTATTTGATACATTGCCTTCAATATGGAATGAATTAAGCACTGGTTCATCTATATTCATAAGTGAAAGTATCATATAACTTGCTTTGCTGTCATATGCAAGTCTCTTATCCTCATCAGATGGTCTTGATGGTGACTCTGGATGTGAATGCCAGTTGCCAAGAGGAACTAAACCATTAGCTCTCATATCTTTAACTGCCGCTAACTGTTCCTTAGGATCCATTGAAAAATGCTCATTGGAATGGTCAATATTAGTAAGAAGATATATCTTTTTTATGTGCTTATCTCCATTTTCTATTGTTCCTCCAATAAGACCACAAGCCTCCTCTGGAAGATTCTTCTTAGCATATTCAAGTATTGTATCAAAATCACTCTTATTAAATGTAATCACTTTGTGACGCCTCCTTATTGTCCTTATGATTGGATATAATTATTAGTGGTCTTCACAAACTACCTGCTCATAATCAATAAGTTCTGTGATAGTTGGATGCTTTCCACATACAGCACAGCCATCAGTATCAGATGGCAACTTAATCTTATGGAATTCCTGTGTTATAGCATCATATGTAAGGAGATGACCTGTAAGTAAATCCCCTACACCAAGTATATACTTGATTGCTTCCATAGCCTGAAGGCTTCCGATAACACCACCCATAGCTCCGATAACACCAGCTTGCTTGCATGTAGGTACTGCATCCTTTGGTGGTGGATTTTTAAATACACATCTGTAGCAAGGTCCTTCTCCCGGAACATAAGTCATAAGCTGACCCTTAAATCTGATTATTCCTGCGTGAGAGAATGGCTTCTTAGCCATTACACAGGCATCATTAATAAGGAACTTAGCTGGGAAATTATCTGTTCCATCGATTACGAAATCATAGTCCTTGATAATATCCATTATGTTATCACTTGTAATGAATTCTCTATATGTGTTAACTGTTACATCTGGATTCATAGCATTAATTGTCTCTTTAGCTGACTGAACCTTTGCTTTGCCTACATCTGCTGTCTGATGTATTATCTGTCTCTGAAGATTACTAAGATCTACCTCATCCGCATCTGCAATTCCTATTGTTCCAACACCTGCTGCTGCTAAATACATAGCTGCTGGTGCTCCAAGTCCACCTGCACCTATTATAAGCACTTTGGCATTAAGAAGCTTCTTCTGTCCCTTAGCACCAACTTCTTTTAAAATGATATGACGTGAATAACGTTCTATCTGCTCATCTGTTAAAGCCATATATACCTCCTTTTAAAGTAGATCTTACTCCTTTTAAAGTAATTCTTACTTGAATCTGATATTTTAATGCTGTCTTTGTGACATTATAGTTAATAACATTATTATAATTATCTCTGTCCGCCACCCATAAAGTATAAGAATTCAACATTATCACCACCTTTTAACTGGTATGTTTCTTTCTGGTCTCCTGGAATGAATTCTTCGTTGATTGAAACCGTAACATATTCTGGTGTTTCAACATTTTCAATTTCAAAAAGCTTTGGAAGTGTAATTCCCTCTTCATATTCTTTCTTTACTCCTGATACTGTTAACTGCATATTAAACCTCTTTCCTGCCTCTTAGGCATAATTATTTTTTATTAAAATTAATTAAATATTAGCATCTATCCAGCTTGTAAGTTCATCTTTTCTGAATACGCCTGTATGTCTTGCAGTTTCCTTTCCATCTTTAAAAAGAACAAGTGTAGGTGCTGCTGTTACTTCATATTCAGAAGCTGCATCTGCATCAAAGTTAATATTAACCTTGTATACCGAAAGGCTTTCTGCCCTCTCATCTTCCACTGTTCCAACAACTGGTGCAAGCCTTTTGCAAGGAACACAACTGTCTGAATAAAAATCAACAAGAACTGGAACTGAACTATTTAATACCTTCTCTTCAAAATCTGATAACTTTATTCTCTCAGCCATAAATCTTCTCCTTATTCTTCAACTTTTTTAACAATGAGTGTATATGTCTCATCATTATTATTAACAAGTTTAAGGATTTGATGTCCCTCATCTTTAATACTTCTTGGAACATTAGCTACCGGCTCTCCGTCATTCATACGGATTGCAATAACTTCACCATCATCTAATTCATCGATAGCAACCTTTGCCTTTACAAATGTAAGTGGGCAAACCTTATCTGTAATATCTACTGTATCGTCAATCTTAATTCCTTCAATCTCCATATTAGTCCTCCTTTTTCTTAACAATATAAGTTCAAAAACCTTATCGTGTAAGCATATACGAATTTATAATCTTTTGACTATAAATTTTATTATTTACCCTCGTAAGCAGCTTTAATAGCTTTTCTAAATTCATCCTCACCTACTCTTTGTAATGTAAGTCTGAATCTCTCTCCTGGGTTAGCATTCTTTTCAAAGAAGCCGATTGCTGCATCTGTTACTCTGAAAAGTGTCTCTTCATCTTTAATAAGTGGAAGAAGCTGTTCGCCTTTGTATATCTGGTTACCAAACAATCCACCAAATGATACAATATAACCACTCTGGCCTTCCCAAGCTTCTGTAGGACAAGCCTTTACACAACGTCCACAGTTATTACACTTAGTTCTATCAATAGTAACTGTATTATTAGCACAGCTTATAGCACCCATTCTACAAGCTTTCTCACACACGCCACAATTGATACATTTATCTTCTACCCAGGTTACGTCCATACCACCTTTAACACCGATATCGTTCTCCTCTGCCTTAAGACAGTTATTCTGACAACCTGTTACGCCAAACTTGAACTTATGTGGAAGTTCTCTTCCGAAGTAATGTTCATCAAGCTTCTTAGCAAGTTCATATGTATTAATACAGCCGCTTGGACAGACTTCATTACCCTGACAAGCAGTAACTGTACGAACTCTTGGTCCACATACACCCGGCTTAACACCACCATCTGCTAAAGCTGCTCTAACTTCTTCAATATTTTCAAAATTAATAAATGGAATTTCAACACCCTGTCTTGATGTCATATGTACATAACCTTTTCCATATTTATCAGCTACGTCAGCTACAGCTCTGATATTCTCAGATGTAAGATTACCACCAACTACCTGTATTCTTAATGAAAAATATCCTTTCTGCTTCTGTCTCATAAATCCGCCCTTTTTAAGTGCTGCATAATCAATCTTAGCCATAATTCTACCTCATTTCTATTCTTTTCTTAGTCGTTTTTTGATATTTAATTAGCTGCTTTTAACGCCTGTGTGAAATCTTCTATAAGGTCCTGCACATCTTCTATTCCTACGCTTATTCTCACCAGATCATCATATACACCAGCAATCTTCTTCTCTCCCTCTGTGCTGTGAGCACTGATTGTTGAGCTTGGATGTATAACCAATGTCTTAGTATCACCTATATTAGATACGTTAAGAGGAATCTGTAATGCATTAATAAACTTAAATGCTTTCTCCTTGCTTCCTGTACGGATTGTTATTATGCCACCAAACCCATTGTTAAGTTCTTTCTTAGCAATATTATAGAATTCGCTATTCTCAAGTCCAGGATAATTAACACTAAGATTACCATAATTATCATTAAGATACTTGGCTAATGTCATTGCATTACTACAGACACGTTCCATTCTTATTCCAAGTGTCTCCATTCCAAGAATGTTATAAAATGCATTCTGTGGTGATAAGCAAGCCCCTGTATTACGATATATTCCATTTCTTAACTTGGCTGTATACGCATATGGACCATATTTCTTAAAATCTTTCATACCAGGATATTTTATAATATCCCATTTAAAATTACCAGAATCAGTTATGACACCACTGATTGAATTACTATTGCCATTAACATACTTCGATGTTGAATTAACAACTATATCCGCACCATACTCTATTGGCTTAATAAGATATGCTGTAGCAACTGTGTTATCAACGATAAATGGAACGCCTGCCCTATGAGCTTCATCAGCTATTAATCTGATATCTGTTACATCAAGTCTTGGGTTACCAATTGTCTCTGCAAAATAAAGCCTAGTATTCTCATTCGTAGCTGCCCTGAACTGTTCCACATCATTATTATTAACATAATGTGTCTTAATTCCAAAGCTTTCTAAATCCCTGAATAAATCAATGCTTCCGCCATATAAGCTTGCACTGCATACAATCTCGTCACCACTTTGTAATATATTAGTAAAGGCATTCGTTATTGCTGCCATACCTGATGAACAGGCAACACTCGCAACACCGCCCTCAAGAACTGTCATTCTTTTCTCAAATGCTTCTATTGTTGGATTGCTAATTCTACTGTATGAAAATCCAGGTGCCATATTATTAAATATCTTCTCGAGTGTCTCAGCACTCGCATGCTCAAATGCACTTGACTGATATATAGGTGTCTGTGTCGCACCAGTATTCTTATCTCCTCTGAAATCGCCATGAAGTAAAGCTGTATTAAATCTCATATCATTATCTCCATTTCGTATAAACTACAAACCTACTTGTTTAATATGAATTGAATTTTAACCCTTATGTTAATATTTGTCAATAGTTATTTCATATAAATTCGGTATGTAAATATGAATTGAATAAATTAGCGGTTTATGATACTCTATTCACATATATTTATTATAAGGAAAATAACAACTATGACCAATAAAACCAACTCAAAATCAAACAGCCGTTCAAGACATATATACATATATATATTGCTCTTTGGACTTTTAATAACAGCTTCTTTTCTAAGCGTTATGCTGGGAAGCGTATATATCAATCCAGCAGATATACTAAAATGCTTCTTTACCCCCGACAAGACTTCTGTGACTTACATATTAATAATGAACATACGTCTTCCTCGTATGCTTGGTGCCATTATTGCCGGTATGGGACTTTCTGTTGCTGGTGTTATCCTTCAGGGCGTTATGAATAATGCACTTGCAAGTCCTAATACAATAGGTGTCAATTCCGGTGCAGGCTTCTTTGTAATGCTTGCTATGATGTTATTCCCTCATTCAGTATATGCCACATCTATAGCTTCATTTGTAGGTGCACTTTTAACAACACTTGCCATATATGCACTTGCATATATGGCTGACAGCTCACGAACAACCATTATACTTGCCGGAATAACTGTATCTTCCTTTCTTAATGCAGGTATTAACACTATCAAATTAATAAATACAGATATAACCCTTAATATCACTTCTTTTCTTATGGGTACTTTATCCGGACTTACATTTAACAAAATAGCACTGCCAGCAATTGGAATTATAGCTGCTGTACTTGTATCCTTCATTCTGGCCAAGCCGCTTAATATACTTTCATTAGGTGATGACTATGCCCGCTCTTTAGGATTGAATGTTCCACTTACAAGATTCTTTCTTCTTGTATTATCAAGCATAATGGCAGGTCTTGTTGTAAGCTTTGCTGGCCTATTAAGCTTCATAGGTCTTATTGTTCCTCATATATGCAGGACTTTATTCGGAAGTGATGCAAGATACCTCCTGCCAACAAGTGCTTTGCTTGGTGCTTCATTTGTACTTATATGTGATATCATTGGTCGTCTTATAGCTGCTCCATATGAACTTCCTGCTGGAATAATTATGGCTTTTATCGGAGGTCCATTCTTTATGTACCTTTTATTAAAGAAAAAAGGAGGCAGACGAATAAATGCTTAAATATGAACACGTTAATGTAGCCGTATCCAGAACCAATATATTAAATGATATTAATATAACATTTCCAAAAGGACAGATAACAACGATAATCGGTCCTAATGGATGCGGCAAAACAACCCTTCTTCAGTGCCTTAATGGCTGTTCTAAAGTTACAGCAGGCACTATTACAGTAGATAATGAAAATATCCTGTCACTGCCATTAAAAGAAAGAGCCAAAAGAATAGCATTTCTTCCGCAAATAAGAACCGTTATCCCTGTACTTCCTGTAAGAACATTAGTAGAACACGGCAGATTTCCTTATCTTGGCTTTACAAGACGTAAAACAGATAAAGATAATGAAATAGTCAATAATTCAATGGAATTCACTAATGTAATGCCTTATTCTGAAGATAATACCGACACACTTTCTGGCGGAATAAGGCAGCGTGTATTCTTCTCTATGATACTCGCACAGGACAGCCGGATTATAATTATGGACGAACCTGTCACTTATCTTGACCTTGATGGCAAGAGGACTTTCTTCTCTATGGTCAATAAACTTAAAAAATCAGGCAAAACAATCATTCTTGTACTACACGATTTATCTGATGCAATAAGAATATCTGATAATCTTGTTATAATGAACGACCGTAAGATTGCAATAAGTGACACACCCGCCAACTGCCTTAAAACACATATTATTGAAGATGTATTCCACACAACCTATAAAAAATTCTCTGATGATGAGGGTGACTATTATATTTTTATGTAATTATACATTTATATAATTATCCTTATATATACTGCCATTCTTATCAATGTACCATTTCTGCACCTGCCAGCTATTCATACTATCTGGCAGACTGCGGATTGTATTACTGCCTATGCCTGTATACCAGAGTTCATCATCAGGTGTCCTCTTAATAAGAGTATCACAATAGGTCGTTGATGAAGCTTTAATATACATAAATCTTTGCTGCTGCCACTGTGCATATAGATTAACTGTGTCCTCTGAAAGCTTTGTAAGTTCAGTTACAGCTTCCAGAGGATAATACATATCACCACTCCCATCAGCCTCAGTATTCCACCCATCAAACTTAAACAGCTTTCTTGACGGACTCTGCCCCGATAATGAAACCTCCGAACCGTACACCGTATTAATATCCTGTGGCATATTGCTTACCACTGACGATGTATTAGATATATATTTTATAACTTTATCCTTCGGCTTCCACCTGGCATATACCGTATAATCACTGTAGCTGGCTTCTTTTAATACATTACTGCAAGCCTTGCCCTTGCTATCCCACAGCATAACATATTCACTGTCTGTATCAAATGTAAGCTCGTCCCTGTTAGAAGTTGTATTAGATGCTTTACTATAACCATACCACCCCTCAAATATATATCCTTCCTTAGCCGGAATTGATACATCTCCTCTGTCAGCTCCCCAGTTCGTATCAGTAAGTGTCCCTGCTTCCTCCTTATCAAGCAATCCACCATCTGCATCATAATATATGGTATTACTATCCAGAGAACATATCGTAATCTCTCTTATAAATTGTCCTATCTTACCAAGTTCGTGTTCAGGTGCACCAATCCCAAAATCAACATCCCTGTTAAAATATGTCCTTAACTCATAATCTGCACTGTCACCATTAGTATGAATAGTATAATCTAAATTACCTCCTGTATCATTACCTCCACACACTATGTCGCTCACTGTTGTGTCAGCATTAATCTGACAATTTGACCTGTCATACTTGTTGCGGTATCCCGTATTCTGCTGTCCAAAATTAACTCCTATATCCCAATATTTCAAAGTATTCCACCCATATGCAGTAAGCTTAAAGCTTACTCTGTAATCTCCCGCCGGAAGCCATGTATATGGTCCATATATTGTCGTATTAGTGCCTATTGTCCCTGTTAAATCCTCACTCCATATAAGCATAGCATTGCGCCAGTCTGATGATATTGTATAATTCTTTGTCTTAATCTTGTGATCGTAGCCGTCCCAGTATGTAAATTCAATACTATTATTATTCAAATCAATAACATCTTTTTTATGTAAAAATGCTGATGTATTAACGTCCGCCATACACTCTGTTACGCCGCATATAATAAACAGCATTATTGCTGTAATTCTTATAAATGCAGTCTTTAACGGCTTACATTTTAATATTATTAAACGCAATTTATTATTATTCATATATGTATTAAGTAAAAAAATCCTATAATTATATCTTTTCGTTCTTTTTTGCAAATTCTATTTCCTTTCCGCATCATTCACTAAACTATAGTTAAACATTTATTGTAACAGCAAATATCATTACTGTAATTAATTATGGCTGTTACGCTATTTTTTATTATTCTTACATTATAACTATGTTATTTCTTATATTATTAGGATAACGGTGTTTCTTCTCAATTTTCACATTGTTATAATATTTATTATATAATTAATATTTCGGGATTATTATTATTAAATATTGGGATTAACTGGGACATATATTGTATTGGTGTATAGAATTAATTCATTAAGTATACTTTATATAAAGAATATCATATAAATTTATAATATGCAAGTGTTTTTATAATTAATATACTAAAAGAATACTACTTTAAATGTTTTATTCATAGCTTTATCCAATATGGAACATATACTATTATGCAACAAAAAAGGAACTCTCGCTGAGTTCCTTAATCAAGTGCAGTCGGCGGGACTTGAACCCGCACCCAAGCAATATGGACTAGATCCTTAGTCTAGCGCGTATGCCAATTCCGCCACGACTGCTTATTTGTTATATCGGTCACCCGACTTGATTAATATTACATTATTGTATGCCATTTGTCCAGCATTTTTTTACTATATTTTATATACCGTATTGTATGACATATTTTTTGATATAAACTAACAGCAATTAATCTATTATCCTGCTAATTGACTATTAACAAAATTTTCTTAATATGCTATTATCTTCATATTAACAGACTATAGAAAGGATTGGCGGTATTGTTATGAAGAAACGATGTTTACGCTTATTAAGCTGCATATTTATAATAGCAATGTTCTTTGGCGGACTGTGTTTCTACAATGTGCAGACTGCTCTCACTGAGATATCGTATGAAACAGAAGCTGATTTCCACGATTTCCAGCTTATTACTACGCCAAAATCTTCTATAAATGATTACAGACCATGTACATCAGAGATGCTTGGTAATCAGACAGCTATTACTTCAGAAAATGTGTTGCCAAGAATGGGAACACGTCTATTAATACGCTCAATTGCCGCTGTCATTTTACATAATAACTTTAATATTGATAATTTCTATCACATATATTCATTTAATTATTCTTTGGATATCAATCCATCTTATTCAACGATTATTGTTGATTATATCCATAAAAAGGACGGTTCAAAATAATTATCTCAAAGTGAATTCATATAATATGCAATAAATAATTATGTATAAAATGTGTATATTTGTAATAAACCAGCCTCAATGTATATTGCAACAATTTAATACATTTTATAAGAATGGAGATATTATGAACATTTTAACATATATAGGCATAGCTATAGGCGGTCTTATAGCTGTTGGTTCTACTTTAGGCATAACTTTAGGCATTGTAGTAACCATAATCTATAAAATATTCAGAGCAGTTAAATATAAAATTTCTTTATTTGACTAATCTGAACAGACTAACTGTGCAGTCAGCTAAATATACAGTTAGCTGACAGTACAATATAATTTGGCTAAACATTAAATTTAACGAATTGAAATATTAACTTAATTAAATCAGAAAAGGAGTATTATATGGTTGGAAATATAACTGTAGGAATTGTTGTTTTATTAATTGTTGGCGGTATTATATTCGGATGCCGAATAGACCATCAGGCTACTAAAGAAGCTGACGAGAAAAATAATTCAGCCGTTAAATAACCGTGGTATTTAATAAAACGCTATGAAATCACACAATGATAACATAGCGTTTTATATTTTGAGTATTTACTTATTTTCTTTGTTTTCAATGTAGTTATCAAACTATCTACTGCATACCATTCGCCATTTTATACTTATAAAGCATTTCAGCGTGATTTTGTTCTTCTATCTCTATATCTGCAAGCACTTTTCTTATAGATGTTAAAGTACACGCAAATACATTGGAATTATATTCACCTGATACAAGCTTTTCTGTTCCTATGCTGTCTGTTGCAAGAAAACAGTCATTCTTTTTATCCTCTGACTCTTCACTCTTTGAATAACCGCCCTTTGGCTGATAGTCCTTTCCTGCTGTATCATTACAATCGCAGGATGGCACTTCACCATTTAAAATCTGACCTATCGTCTTATAATGTTCCTGCTCCTTTTTCTTAAGCTCTTCAAAAAGCTGTTTTAACTCATCGTCCTTTGCAAGTCCTGCATACTTCTCGTACTTATCAATACAATTCTTTTCCTGTGTCTGAAGATCCTTTAATACCGACATTTCTTTTTCAGTCAACAACATACATATGCCTCTTTTCTTAATCTGGTTATTTTGCGATGTGCATATCAGAAATCAATTCTGCCACCACTATGAATTAGGATTGTTAATTTACATTGCAATCTCTTATACATATGTATTATGTGTTGATTCTCATAATCATATACCTTACATACTTATATTTTTATCAACATTTTTTCAATCAATTAAGAACATATCCTTACATATATATTTCCCATATTTTGTCTTAAAAATATTATTGTAAGCCTTTAACACTGCATCTTTTGACACACCATCTTCATACATATTTACAAGAAAATCAGCCTCAACAAGTATCTGGTAATCAATCCCGTCAATATTACTATATGTATGATGATGTGCAATCAGATACTGCACTCTTTCTGAAATGTCTGTTTCAAATCCAAGTCTTTCAAGAAGCTCTTTAGCAAGTGCAGGTCCTTCCTTTTCCTGCAATCTGCCGCCACACTCTCCATATTTTTCTTCACATGTATGAATCCCTATGTCGTGTGTCAGTGCCGCTGTTTCAATAATAAACAAAGTCTTGTAATCTACATTTTCCATCTGGGCAATCAACCTGGCATAACTGTGAACTTTACAGAAATGCTGTATTCTCCTGGAATCCCCCTTATATAATTCAATCATAGCCATATGTAACTTATTTAACATATTAATATTCTGTGTAACAGCACTTTGAACAGCTGAGTTTTTCATAGTATTATTCTCCTTTTTTTGATAAATATTGTATATTATTATTTATTTTCAATATTTTTAATATCCTAAATATTATTAAAATTATACTCGCAATATTCGTATTAAAATATATCAAGCATATTATCAAGATATATCTCTTCCCTTACATTTATCTGGTATTCCGGCTTAGTCATATAATAAAGAAGAAATTCCAGCACCAGTGCACTTCCAAGGCTTCTGCCCTCTATTTTAAAATTAGTAAATCCCATAGGCATATATATATTCCTGATATCATCTACACTTATAAATGCCGGGTTGTGCATTGCCTTGGAAAATCTATATCCCTCGCCTGCCTCAGGCGACACACATATATGCCCGTTACAATTTTCGCCAAGATTCATACGGCTTACAGTCTCATAACAGGCTTTACGGTCATAACAGCCAATCCAGCAGCACTCGTTACATAAAAATTCAATCTTATCTTTCTGTTCCTGTGTCATCGTCCCCAGCTTATCAAAGCATTTATTCAACCTGAAATCTGGCACAACATAACTAAAATCATCTCTGTTTACCTCGTTCAGCAAATCATTATAATCTGTTAGTACCTTGGTTGTAGATGAAACGAAACAAAACTCTGGATATTTATTTTTTATATAGTCAAGCAGAATATCTGAGTGAACTATAATTCCATTTTTAAATGCAGTATCTCTTATCGAATTATCTATAGAATAATCTTTAGACGCATATTCAGATGTAACCTTATAATCACTATGCAATTTCGAAGCCGCCTTTAATAATTCACACAACTTATTACATTTCACATCTGCCAGATGTTCCTTCCTGATAAGCGAATTGCTGAATGTAAGTCTTGCCGATATTCCATATTGTGCCATAAGTGAAAATACTTTTTCTGCCTCACTATCTCCAAATCCGGCACGCCCGCCGCCCCATATGCAATCCGCTGGTGCACCATATATAGAACCTATATCACACCAGTCATAAAAATACTCCCTGTGCTCATAAAACAATGACAGGAATACTTTATAAAACTCATAGAATTCAAACAGACCGGGAAGGTGAAAGTAAGCTTTCCTGTTACTACTAATATAATTTATGTTATTATTTGTACTGCTATTGGTATTATTATTTTTAATATCATTTAAGTTGTTATTTATATTATCGTCTATATTACTATTCTCTTTATTACCCATTTTTCTCCACCACTACATTCTTCTACATTTCAAATATACTTCTTATAATCCTGCACTTCTTTATAAATATATTATTATATAATACAACTCAACATTACCACAATACATTATTCTAAAGCACCTAATATACATAATATATACCAATTTGCGACTGCAAGTTATAATATTACTTCAATACATAATCATTTCTTTATATAAAATATCTAATTACAAATAAAAAATATACCAGCCCACAGATTACATCTCCTCTGTGGACTGATATATTTTACATAACTTCTTTACTATTTTTCAAGTACCATTTTATATAACAATCTTCTACTTTACATATCCTAATAATCCCGGAAGCCATAACGAAATAGCCGGTATATAAGTTACAAGTAAAAGTACAATAAATATTGCTGCGAAATAATAAAGTAAAGGCTTTATAACATCTTCTATCTTTGTCTTACCTACCTTAACGCCTACGAAAAGGGTTGTTCCCACCGGAGGTGTGATTGTTCCGATACATAAGTTAAATATCATCATAATACCGAAATGAATTGTATTCATACCAACTGCCTGACATATTGGAAGAAATATAGGTGTAAATATAAGGCAGGCTGGTGTCATATCCATAAATGTTCCGACAATCAGAAGAATAACATTTATTATAAGAAGAATAACATACTTGTTGCTGCTGATACTAAGCATTACTCCTGATATAGCTGCTGGAATTCCTGTAAATGCCATTACCCACGACATTATGCTTGATACACCGATAAGGAAAATAATTATTCCTGTCATTTCCGCACTGTCCATAAGAAGCTTTGGAAGTTCGCTTACTTTAATAGACTTATAAAATACAAGTGAAAGTATAAGACTATATACAACTGCAACGATTGCACCCTCTGTTGCTGTAAAAATACCACCAATAATACCACCGATAACGATAATAATCATAAGAAGACAAGGTAATGCTTCAAGTATTATTTTAGTCTTTTCCTTAAGCGCATAACGCTTGCTGCTTGTATAGCCTCTTTTCTTTGCATATACATAAATTACTATCATACATGCAAGTCCCCAGAGAATTCCCGGAATATAACCTGCCATAAAGAGTGCTGCTATTGAAGTTCCGCCGCTGACCATAGCAAATGTAATCATTACATTACTAGGTGGTATAAGTAATCCTGTAGGTGCTGTAGCTATATTTACTGCTGCAGAAAAGTTCTTATCATAACCCTCTTCCTCTTCAACTGGTCCTATAATAGCACCCATAGCTGAAGCTGCTGCCGTACCCGAACCTGATATTGCACCAAAAAGCATATTAGCTACAACATTTGTATGTGCAAGAGAGCCCGGTATTCTTCCTGTAAATATCTTTGCAAAATTAATAAGCTTTATGGCAATTCCACCCTTATTCATAATATTACCAGCAAGAATAAAAAATGGAATAGCTATCAGATTAAATACTGAAATTCCAGAAAATATTCTCTGTGCGCCTGTTATAAGCGCAGGTTCTGTAGATAATACCGGAAGAATTGCACATATTGAAGAAACTGCAAGGGAAATTGCAATTGGTGCTCCTGCTATTAGCATTATAATAAGAATAACCAATATAATAAGACCTGATAACCATGCTATGCTCATGCTTCTTCTCCTTTCCTTATAAGACATATAACATTCAATACTCCATATACTGCAATAACCACTCCCGTTATTGGAATAACGATATATACATATCCCATTGGAATTCCAAGCGATGCAGTTTTTTGTGTCATTGAAAGGCTTGTAATAGATATGCCACCATAAACCATTACTATAAGTGCAAATGCTATTATTATAATTTCAATTATAGCATTAAGTATTGTTAACTTCTTTTTGTTTAACTTATCTGCAAGAAATCCCATTCTCATATGCTCTCTTTTACCAAACACATAGGCAGCTGCAAACAAGGACATCCATGTAAATGAATATGTCAGAAGCTCTTCTGAAACTGTACTTGGACTATTGAAAATGTATCTTACAAGTATCTGGTAAGTTCCAATAATAACCATAAATGCAAAAAGTAATATACATACAATTCTTATTACTTTATTCATAACATTTCTTATATTATCTAATATAGCCATTACTTTTCCTCCCCTACTCTTTTATTTACTTCCTGAATATGATTATATATATCAACTATTGAAGGATTTTTCTTAATCATATCCTGCTGCATATTTTTAACCTTTTCTTTAAAAGGTGTGATATCTGGATATATAAACTCAACTCCCATTTCATTCTGGGCAATATTCTTAGCTTCCTCAACGCACTTGTCCCACTCTACAAGTTCGACCTCTGTAGACTTTAAGGCAGCTTCCTTAAACACCTGTAATTCTTCTTCATCAAGCCCCTGAATAAACTTAAGATTACCAACAAGCATATCTGGTATAATCTGGTGCATATTATAAGTGTAATACTTTGCAACCTCACCATGTTTATTGTTAGTCAATGCAAGCTCGTTATTCTCTGCACCGTCTATTACACCCTGCTGGATAGCTGTATACACTTCACCAAAACTCATAGGAGAGGCAGCAGCTCCGAATGCCTGCATCATCGCTACACTGGCTGGACTCTGCTGTACTCTTATCTTCATTCCAGAAAGGTCTGCCGGTGTATTTATTGCCTTCTTGCCATAGAAATTTCTTGTTCCGGCATTATACCATGTAAGAACCCTGAAACCGGAAGAATCTGTTGATTCATATATATTTTCCATATAATCTGTATCCTGCATTACCGCCTTATAGCTTTCAATCGAATCAAAAAGATATGGCATACTGAACACTTCATATACATCTGCAAATGTTTCAAGATTAGCTGTACCTGCAACTGCGAAATCAATAGCTCCTGTCTGTGTAAGCTCTATTGTTTTCTGTATTGAACCTAATAATTCATTTGGAAATATCTGGACTTCATATTTATCGCCAAGTCTTTCCTCAACATATTCCTTGAAAGCTACAAGTCCAAGATATTCTGGATGTGTTTCTGACTGTGCTATCGCTATTCTTACTATACGTTTTCCGTTATTTACTGACAGATTGCAGCCTAATAATCCTGCCGTCATAACTATACATAACATAAGTATAGTACAGCGTTTAATTACTTTTTTAATCATCTGTTTCCTCCTTTTGTTTTCAACTTTTTAAACTTAATTATTTAATTGCCTCCCTATTTATCAGAGTTAACTGGCATTTGCCCATAACTGATGCACACGAATTATCCCTTTATTATTCCTTTGATTTGCAGTTCAGATAATTCCCTGTCATCATTCTTTATCTATATAATAAAAGTAATATCCTCCTTTTTATACAGTAAATGTTTGTCATAGAAGAAGACTTTTTTGTTATAATATGATATATTTCACAGTTTATACATAATTACATTGTGCAACTTTACTATATAAGCAGCAAAATAAAAACGGCTTCTGTCAGATATCATATTAATGTAATGATATCCGGCAGAAGCCGCTATTTTTATTTATAATTTATAATAAATTAACATTTTCTTCTATATATAGTATATATTTTTAAAAATCATAAAACTATTTTATACTTAATGTTATAAATTCTCCCGGTATTTTGAAGGAATTTCACCAACTATACGTTTGAATATTTTGGCAAAATAATTAGAGTCAGTATACCCTACCATTCTGCTTATATCCTTAATGCTGTTATTGGTATTACCCAGCAGTTCCTTTGCTTTCTTTATTCTATATTCTGTAAGATATGCTGTAAAATTCTGATTGAAATATTGTTTAAACAGCTTGCTGAAATACGCATCAGAATATCCCATCTCTTCTGCGGCTTCCTGCATTGTTATATCATATATATAATTATTTTCTACATATTCCTTTAAGTATTTAACTGTTGTCTGCTCATCAGAATTTCTTAAATTATCTATCATTCTTTTGTGTCTGTTATCTCTGATATTATTATTGTCTGCATATATGTCTGTATCTTTAACATTCTCTTTCCCAGACCGTGCATTTTCTTTAAAAATATTGCCTTTACCATCTGTAGCAGTATTTTCCTTAACAGCATTTTCTTTATCAAGCTTTTGTATTGCCATATCCATAACTGCCAGCAGATCATTAATATCACAAGGCTTTAACAGATAATCTAAAGCCTTTACTTTAATTGCATTTCTTGCATATTCAAAGTCATCATACGCACTTAAAAATACAATTGAACATTTATCATCCATCTGTCTTATATATTTAGCTGCCATTACGCCATTCATTTCAGGCATAGATATGTCCATAATAATAATATCATTCTTCTGTTCACTGCACATAGCAACCGCTTCTCTTCCATTCACAGCCTGATATATATTCACTTTATCTCCGTAATACCTGTCTATTTTCTTAGCCAGTGCCATACGCTCAATCTGCTCATCATCAACTAATAATACTCTGTACATAAGTCTTTCACCTGCACCAACATTATTTACTATTATTGCCAAAATATATCTGTATAACCGTTCCGTGATTTTTTCTGCTATAAATCTTCATACCACTGTTATTGTACATACCTTTTACTCTGTATGCAATATTTCCAATGCCAACTCCTACAGTTTTTCTATTTATTTCACTGTCAGCATAATTACTATCATTCTCAGAAGATGCAGCTGTTTCAGTATCAGGCAGTGCAAATATATTATCAAGATATTTTCTTATGCTGTCGAGTTTATCTTTTTCAATTCCAACACCTGTATCTGCAATTGATAACCACATTTTATCATCTTTCTTAAAACCTCTTACATATATAAGACCACCTTCTGATAAAGATGATAATCCGTGTATAATTGCATTTTCAATAAGCGGCTGTAACACAAATGCTGGCACAAGCTCATCAAGACTGCTGTTATCAACATCACACATATACTTTATGCGCTGTCCAAATCTCATCTGCTGTAAATACATATAATCGTCCATTATCTTTACTTCCTGTTCCAATGGCATTATGGAAGTCTGCGTTTTAAAATTATATCTGAAAAGACGGCTTAATGTGTTTATCATCTTCTCTGTCGTTACGGCATCTTCAATCTCTGCTGTCCCTGCAATAAGATTTAATGTATTAAAAAGAAAATGTGGGTTAATCTGATTCTTAAGCATTTCAAACCGCATATGCTCAAGCTGTTGTTCAACCTTATGCTTTTCCTTAAGCGTAACAATATAATTCTTTGTTGAATGTTTCATCTGCGTAAATTCTTTAATAAGAAGCGAAATTTCATCATCACCTTCTATTATTATATCATCGCCGGAATAGTCATTCACACTTATTCTTCTTGCCTCATCTGAAAGCTTTAATATCGGTTTTACAATGCTTCTATTCATAAAAAGCCTTATCCATATAGATAACATTATTACTACAAATGCAATAATAATACATATAACTGGTATTATATAAAATAGCTTTTTCTGGCTGTTATACTGCTCATTTCCTAAAGATACTGTTATGCTTTCATACCTTTTGGCATAATCTTCCAGATAATTCTGGACCTTATAACAGTTGTCTATCGCACTTCTATAATCTTTGTCATTTAGATTGGAATTAACAATACTATTATATATATTGTCATAACTATCGTATATATTATGTATTGACTGGATAATAATATATTGTTCCTCATTCATATAACTATAGTCAGCTGGAATCTGTCCAAGAATATCTTTAGTATTATTTCTTACTTCATCAATCTGTTCAGGTAATTCTGCCTGCTCATCTTCAAAATATAATTTTAAAGCATTACGTTCCTTAGTTACAGCCTTATATAATTTTAAAGCTTTATCATTATTGTCCAATGTATCTGTCAGCATACTCATTCCTTTTATGGAAAGTAATATTCCAAGCACAAGTGCAAATGCAACAACTGCACTGCTTATCGTGTATACATACTGGATTTTTCTTTTTAAAGACATATTTACTCCTGATTTTTTTCAATTTTCTCAATTATATCCATATAATCTAAACAATATCTGTCATATATTGGCTGTAACTTTTCTCTTAAGTCTCGTCTTTCTTCCTCACTGACTTCAATTACTGTTATATCTTTATCTTCAATTGTCCTTACAGCCTCTTCTTCTGTGTCCTTCCATATATACCTTTCATATATGGCTGACTCTTTGGCACATTCCGATATTACTGCCCTGTCTTCTTCTGTTAATTTATTCCATGTATACTCTGATACAAGCTGTACTTCTGGAATTCTTGTATGCTCATCAAGTATGCAGTATTTCGCCTGTTCATAGTGCTTTGAATATATATATGATACAAGACTATTTTCTGCTCCGTCTATTTTTCTTGTCTTAAGCCCCTTATAGACTTCTGAATATATCATCTTCACAGGATTGGCTCCAAGTAATTCTACCGTTTCAGACATAAGCTCTGACTCCTGTACTCTTAAATTTAAACCATACAAATCTTGTATTGTCGTAACAGGTTTAACCGAATAAAAGCTTCTTGCACCTGCATCATACCAGGATAAAGTCCTTACCCCAAGATTGCTTTTCCCAACTGCATCTATAAACTGCTTTCCATCATCGCCATTTAATACATCCCACATCTCCTGTGCATCTGAATATAAAAACGGCATCTGGATAACTTTTAATTCTGGAATATCATCAGATATTGAAGATATAGAAACTCTTGAAAAATCTATTCCACCGAATTTAAGCTGTTCGATAATCGACTTTTCATCACCCAGTTCACCATTACATTTAACAACTATCTTAATTCTTCCATTAGTCTTCTCACTTACAAGACGTGCAAATTCGTAAGCACCTTTTGTAGTAGGATAATCTTCAACCTGATTTTCCGCATACACAAGTATAATCTGTGGTATCACAGGCGAATTCTGTGGCTCATTACATTTTATTAATACTATAACTAATGAATTTAATATAGCCAAGATTGTTATTGCTGACACAACTATCTTTTTTCTCATTATAACTCCATTCCCAATTGTAATACAGATACATAATATTATGACCCTTATTTTATATTATTGTTTGAAATAATCAAATACTGCTTTGTTCATCTTCTCCATAAACAAATTATTAAACAAAGCAATAACCCTGTCAACACTAATGATTGCAAGTATCGTACCAATACCAAATCCTAAATGGAAGTTGCCTGTTGAAATTTCCATCATAAATGTCATTATACTACTTTTCTGCTTAAATTTCACATATCTATTATACACGCAAAAATCCCATAGGTTTGTACTCTTTTAAGCATATAACCTATGGGAATTATAATAGATATTATTATATTAATTATTTGTCTTTAAAAAGTGCATATAACATAAGCACTGCTATGCTTATTATAACAAGCTTCATATAAAGGCTTATATCACTATACATATTCATCATAATATTATTAACTGCACCATTACTATATCTATCTGTAATGTCACCCGCTAATAATATCATCAATAATAATGTACTAATTATCAAACTTTTATTACGATATATTTCTTTGTCTTTCTCATCTAATTCTTTATTAACATTCTCTATTGGTGAAAATCTTAATATTATAAGGCAGGATAATAAATACATTATCCATACAACCGAATTATTGACTTTTAAAGCTTCAAGCATAACTGTAACTAAATATGTCCCAAGAAATACTATATTACATACTAATGGAGTTCTTGCATGATACCCTCCTGTATATATTCTTAATGTAGCATAGATTGTAATAAATATTATGCTTTCAACCAGTCTTGATATTAATATGCCAACAATAAGGACTGTCAACATTCCTGCTATATTGCAGATAAGCACCTGCATACCATATTGGTATACAGGGAGCTCATCTTCATTAATTATGTTCTTCTTCAAAAAAAGAACTGCAATACTATCTGCTATTCTTCCTAGCATTATCCCTATCCCCTTACCTCTCAGTAATACATTGGTATTATCTGTTCTTCTTTAACTTAGCTGCTGTCTGTGGTTCTTTTGGCTGATAGCAGCTCCATATTGAAGCACTGTTTACAGCCTTCTTAGCAGAATGCTGTGCCGCCTTAGCAACACAATTTAATAATACATTGCTCTTCTTCATATCTTCCAACTCCTTTCCTACCTGACGTCTGACGTTACAAGTATTAATATATCTGATGCTGATAAATCAGCTCTCATTCTATCCTCAACTCTCATCCCTTATTCGAGTTAGCACAAAAGCTGATTTAATATTAACATTTATTTCCATCATTTCAATAAGCGTGTCGTGAATTATATCTTATATGTCGTGAATTTATTTTTCCCTGTAAAGAATTACACTACAGCAAAGAACACAAGTACCTATTATTGAATAATTAATTCTGCCATTATATTTCTTTACAACATCATTTACATTTTTAAGACCATATCCATGCATTAATTTATCATTTTTGTGTGTATTAAATAAAGTATCTTCTTTGAAGGCTTTTACCATATCATCTGATATGCTGTTATATATTTTTAAGGAACATACATCCTCATTCTCATCTATAAATACCTCAACTCTCTTATTATCAACAAATGTCTGAGCCTCAATTGCATTATCAAGCAGATTAGAAAGCACACAGAATATATCTACATTTTTAATGAGCTTTAACTCTCCGTTGACAACAGCCACAAAATCTATGTTTTTCTGTCTGCAATCTTTAGATTTCTTTGTAAGGAACTCGTTGATAATTATATTATTAGTATACATTTTCTCAACAATTATTTTATCCAGATCTCCATCAAACTGGCTTAAGAATTCTCTTGCCTCCTCAGTACGTCCATCCTTAAGCATAAGATTAGCAGCAATCAGTGTCTTATTAAGTTCGTGTTTTATTCTTGATATACGCTCGACATTCGTTTCTATATCCTCGACATTTTCTAATCTGCTTTTATATGCCTGTTCCATTATTGTCTGCTCCATAAGAGCGTATGTACTGCGTTGTATAATCTCATACAATGCCACACACAGGATAAACATTATTGTTACACATATCATTATTATAATTGAGCGCACTATCATTTTCTCAGCATCACTGTCTGTTGACATCATCTGCACTTCATTGGTGATAATAACTGACATTATCATAGCCGCCATAATTATTACCGTGTCCTTAATATTCACTCCATAGCTGTATCTTCTTAATATTCTTACAAGTATTACCGCAACAATCCATATTGTTATCTGTATAAGAATAACCAGCAGGCACTTTTCCATAGAAGCTGTTCCTGTGAATTCTATAAAATGCACATTATACAATGCTCCCATTATACTGCCCAAAAGTACCGTAACAAATATTATCGTTGCTATAATAAACATTGAAGCATACATTTTCTGAAATATATTGCCATCCATAAAAAGGCACGCATATATAACAAGCATTGCCCACAATATGCCAACACCAAGTCCCTCAAACGGAACAACCATATACTGGATTTCCAGATATGCAAATATTATCGAAACACCTGATATTACTGCAATCTTGGAATTAATCTTTTTATTAACGTTCAATGTACCGCATAAAAAATATATAAGCAAAATGCTCTGATTAATATTTGCAAGTGTTTCAACTATAAACGAAACTTTATCCATATTTTCTCCAATCTTTTTTATCATTTACTATGTATATTCTATCCAGCATTCGCTAAACTGTATGTACCCGTAACGCTTACTATATCTGCATATTCTTTCAGCTTTTTCTATCACTTACTCTTACTGCTCACTATATCCCATAATATACGCCTGCCAGTCACGTATAATCATTTCCTGCTTATTGCCAGTTATATACAGCTTTGTACCATTATCAATTATTACCTCATCATCTTTAATATTTACAATATGCTCCATATTAACAAGACTTGACCTGTTAATCTTAACGAAGCCTTTAGCCGCCAATTCCTTCTCTACTCTTGAAATCTTATCCCTTACAACCCGGCAGTCATCTGTCATATATATGTTCATATCATGATTGGACATTTCTATGTATAATACTGTCGAAAGATTTAACACAAGCGTATTCCTGTTATTCTTAAAGGTATACAACACATTTTTATCATTCATATATGATATTATCTTATCCATTGTAACTTTTATATCCTCTGCATCGTGCTTTTTTCTTATAAATCCTAATGGTCTGCACACAAATGCCTTGATTGCATATTCTTCATAATTCGTAATGTACACAATACCGGCATTCCTGTTCATTCTTGTTATAATCTTTGCCACGTCCATACCATACACTTCGCCAAATTCTATGTCTAAAAAATATATATCGGCTTTATCACATTCCTTATTTCTAAGGCTCTCCATAAAGTTCTCATAATGGTCATAATAAACGCAATTGAACAGCTCATCGTATTGGCTTTCCAACACTTTAAGCTGTTCAATAAACTGGGATGCGTACAATCTATCATCATCACATATAACAAACTCCATAATTATCCGCCTGCTTTCGTACATTAATAATATAATGATGTGAGTAGCAAAATTACTTTCTGCATGCATATCATAATAGATAATATTATACATAATCTTAGGTTGGTTCGCAATAATGTGGGGTGAAGAATATTGTAATAATTGCAATGATAGTCTGATAATGACTTACCGGGGCATATATGGTAGTTTTTTCTCTCTGGACGAGAGGATATTGTTAGTATATATGTTTGTATTTAATATTTGTGCCTATGAAGGCGTGCTAACGCACTGTTCATAGGCTGGTGGGTGGGAGAAGATGCTTACACCGTGCAAGTTCCAGAAGCCTCTGGCTTCTGGAACTGTCGGGCTTCGCCCTATCTGACTTAGCTTCAAAGTGCTGCTTTGTGCAAGCACAAGCATCACTTTGCTGTTAAGTCAGGCACGGCTCATTATATTACATATTCCCATACTTCATCCTTGAAGATGATTTTTCTGTAAGTATCGAATTTTGTCCACTTGTTGAAGAATTCATCATTGAGTGGTTTGTTAGCCGTTTCGATGGCATTTAAGTCATTTATAAGGTTGTTGTAGTCATCCTCACCATTGAGCCTGATTTCAAAGCCACGGCTGTTGATTACTGGTGTTCCTGTGTATGTATATTCTTCTAGCTTTGTGATTGCTTCTATCTTCTTATCTCTTACTGTAACTGCTACTTTATCACGAAGAACGATTACATCAAAGTTATCTGGATAGCTGTATGTCTCACCGCTTACGTTAATTACATCTCCGACCTTGTATGTCTTGCCTGATGGGCTTACCTTTGTAACTGTAGCACTTTCAAGGTTATAATAATATTCTTCAAATATATCTGCATTTCCTTTAAGGCTTCCATTTACAAATGCACATTTTACTTCTTTGTTATCATATGCACTCGAATCTGTGACAACACCGCAGGCAGATGTCATATTGCTTATTCTATCTATAAGAATAAGTTCGCCAAGCGTCTTATGTTTTGCAAATTCATCAATAACAACTGCTTCCTGAAGTCCAATATCGCACACTGCTATCTCATTCTTGCTAAGTCCATTAGCTGGAAGGAAATTTCCTGTATTGACGTCTATCTTGTACTGAATGTTCTTTAATACACCAAGAACCTGCTTAGTGCCAATCTTAACAATGTAATCCTTACCAACTGTAAGTTCTGCATCGTCCATCCAGAGTATTGTTGCTGTAAGTGACTTGCTTACTGGAAGTGTTGTTCCGCTTGAAAGTACACATCCTCTTGATACGTCAACTTCTTTATCAAGCTGGATTGTAACTGGCTGTCCTTCCTGTGCTGACTGACTATCCTTATCACCAACAAGAATACTCTTAACCTTAGCTGACTCACCACTAGGAAGTGTGATTATATCATCACCAACTGATACAACGCCTGATTCAATCTGCCCCTGAAATCCTCTGAAAGTATGGTCTGGACGGCATACTCTCTGAACTGGCATATAAAAACCTTCTTCCTTCTTCTTTTCGCTTACATCCACATTTTCAAGGTAAGTAAGAAGTGCTTCGCCTGGATACCAAGGTGTATTATCAGATTTAACTGTAATATTGTCACCCTCTGTTGCTGATACAGGGATAATCTTTACACTTGCAAGTCCAAGTTCTTTAGATAATTCATCAATCTGCTTAGTTATCTCGTTAAATCTTTCTTCTGAGTAACCAACTAAATCCATCTTATTTACTGCAAATACGAAATATTTAATTCCCATAAGGGCACATATTCTTGCGTGTCTTTTAGTCTGCACAAGAACACCCTGCTTAGCATCAATAAGAATTATTGCAAGGTCAGCAAATGAAGCACCAACCGCCATATTTCTTGTATATTCTTCGTGACCTGGTGTATCAGCTACGATAAAGCTTCTCTTATCTGTTGTAAAATATCTGTAAGCAACATCGATTGTGATACCCTGTTCACGTTCTGCCATAAGTCCGTCAAGAAGAAGCGAGTAATCAATAGCACCACCTCGGCTTCCTACTTTACTGTCAAGCTCTAAAGCCTTTTCCTGATCGGCATATAAAAGCTTTGAATCATATAATATATGTCCTATTAATGTAGACTTTCCATCATCCACGCTTCCGCATGTAATAAATTTTAATAATCCTATCATCTTAGAAATACCCCTCTCTCTTTCTTCTTTCCATACTACCTGCTGCTTCATTATCAATTACTCTTGTTGTTCTCTCAGAAGATACTGCACTAAGAGTTTCATCAATAATTTCATCAAGTGTTGTTGCATTAGACTCAACACCACCAGTAAGAGGATAGCAGCCAAGTGTTCTGAATCTTACATTCTTGTATTCAATCTTTTCGCCTTCTCTTAACTTGAAACGATCATCATCAACCATAATTAACATTCCGTCTCTTTCAACAACTGGTCTTTTATCCGCAAAGTAAAGAGGTACGATATCTATATTTTCTCTCTTTATGTACTGCCATATATCAGTCTCTGTCCAGTTAGAGATTGGGAATACTCTTATGCTTTCACCCTTGTTAATACGTGAATTGTATAACTTCCACATTTCTGGTCTCTGGTTCTTAGGATCCCATGCGTGGTTTTCATTACGGAAAGAGAATATTCTTTCTTTGGCTCTCGACTTTTCTTCATCTCTACGTCCACCACCAAAAGCTGCTGTGAAACCATATTTATTAAGTGCCTGCTTTAATGCCTGTGTCTTCATAATATCTGTATACACTGAACCATAGTCAAAAGGATTAATTCCTTTCTTAACACCATCTTCATTGATATATTCTAACATTTCAATGCCAAGCTTCTTAGCTGTTTCATCTCTGAACTTAATCATTTCCTTGAACTTCCATGTTGTGTTAACATGAAGAAATGGAAATGGTGGCTTCTCCGGATAGAATGCTTTCATTGCAAGATGAAGCATTACTGAACTATCCTTTCCTATTGAGTAAAGCATAACCGGCTTTTCACACTCAGCCGCCACCTCTCTTATTATATATATTGCCTCAGCTTCAAGCTGATCAAGATGTGATAACTCTGCCATTCTTTTATCCGTCCTTTCTAGTATTTATTAGATTCCTTCTTATTAATTACTATCGTTTCCCTGCTTCCGTCTGTCTTATCTATATTCCAGTTAAGGAAGTCGCCTTTGGAAATAACGCTCATCTTACTTCCCATACCTCCCATATCTGCTCCAAGATAAAGTGCGATAGCTTCAAACTTACATTCCTTGATACAAGATGAACATCCCCAGCAGTCCTTAGGATACTTCATATATGCTTTCTTATCTTCTCCCATCTTAATAAGACTTCCCGGACAGACGATACTGCATTGTCCGCAGCCAGCACATTTCTCCTTATTAATTACTATGCTCATATGTCTCACCTCTTCCCACAAGATTTCTATATTTCACTTCTATCCTTCCGTCTACCTTTCTTGTATTAACATACTTAAGCCATTCATCTGACTTCTCTGGGTAATCAAGGTTCTCCGCAAAGCTGTGCCATCTTGTTTCTTTTCTTGCTTTCAAATGTTCTATAAGCACCTGACAGACTGTAAGTCTTTCCTTTAATTCATATACAAACATAAGCTCATGATAATCTTTAGCGTTAGCTTTTTCTGAAAGAGTTTCTATCTGTTCAATCTTTTCTTTGGCAAGCTTAAGCTGCTTTTCATTGAACTGGTAATGACTTCCTATACCACCAGCATATGTATCCATAACCTTCTGCATAGCTTCCTCAAGTTCTTCTGTCGAGAAAATGGTATCTTTATCCTCACGCCTAAGATATTCGTTATATTCTTTTATTCTTTCATCAGTAAGCTTGTCTGCATATTCATCAGCTGTACTCTGTGAAAATGCATTCTCTGTGATGTCCGATCTATTCAATTCCTTAACAATATCTTCTGCCGCAATTTCACCTTCTGCCATAGCACCTGTCACATACTTCTGAGGACAGCCTCCTGCAACATCTCCTGCCGCATAAAGACCATTGATTGTTGTCCTTCTATTAGTATCAACCCAGTAACCACTCGCCGTATGTCCGCCTACAATATAAGGCTCTGTTCCTTCTATCTCAACATTCTGCTCACTTGGGTTCTTTCCAGACTCTATCCATTTAAGTGTCTGGCTTGGTGCCATATTAAGGTATGCTTTCTTTAATGACTCATCCTGCTCACTGCTTATTCCTTCTGTTCTTAAGTAACAAGGACCTCTGCCCTCAATGTTCTCCCTTACAGTTCCGTATACTCTCTGTGAAGTTGTAAGTCCATACCGGTTCTCGTATACCTCACCTAAAGAATTCACCTGCTTTGCACCAACTCCCTGTGCTATTGTTCCTGTAGGAGCTATTGTATCTTTACATCTTAAAGCTATAAAACGCATTTCAAACGTTGTCATCTCTGCACCTGCATTAATACCCATAGCAAAACCAGCACCTGTATTAAATGGAGGATACCACATTTTATGTCTTGAAAATCCTGGATTGTTAGGCTTGTACAATCCAGCCGCTCCACCAGTCGCACATAATACCTTCTTAGCTCTTATCTCATAAGCTTCACCAGTATCAATATTAAAACCAACAGCACCAAGAATTGTATTATCCTTTACTATGTAATCAGTTATATTAAGTCTGTTAATTACAATTACATTTTCAAGACTATTTACTGCATCTGCAAGTATTGGCTTAATATTCTCACCGTTAATCTTAATATTACGGTTGCCTCTTGCAACATATCTGCCATTCTCATCTTTAAGAATTACAAGTCCAAGCTTTTCCATCTTGGCTGTTACTTCGTTAAGTCTTTCTGACATTGTAAGAAGTAAATCTTCCCTCACAATATCGTCAGCATCTTTCTTTGCATATTCAACATAATCCTCTGGCTTTCTGCCTTCAACTATGTAAGCATTTATCGCATTAACACCAGCCGCAAGACAGCCGCTTCTCTTTATATTCGCCTTTTCTGCAATTATAATTGAAGCATCTGACTTTTCCCTTATTGTAAGTGCCGCATAACAGCCTGCTGTTCCACCACCTATAATAAGCACATCTGTTGTTAATCTGTTTAAACCATTAATCTGCATAAACTTTCCTTTCTCATTGTAAAACTTGTCCACAGGTCTTTATCAGATATATACTAATCTGAAGCTGTGCGTATACACACAAAGCATTTAACCTGGCAGAAACATAACTTTAATCTGGTTAAATATAGAATACGTCATCATCCCTCATACCCTTGTTCTCGCAAAGATATGTCTTTTCATCATCAACTGCGTATATTCTATATATAAGAACGTGAACCTTTTCCCCAACCTGTAGCGGCTCTTTCTCAAGTGACCACTCTCCTGTTATCATTGTTCCTCCAATATTAACAGTTACATCAAGATGATTGCCTCTGAAAAGAATATCCTCAACATAACCTTCCTCAGCAGCACTGTTGTACTGCTGGAGCTTTCCATACTTAGAAAGCTTCACAAATTCAGGTCTTATTATTGCTCTTTTAGCTCCCTGTATCTCATCAAAACCTTTTAATTTTGAATAATCATTAACCTCTGAAGCTTTTCCAATGAATTCAACAACAAATGGTGTTGCTGGAGATTTGTATATCTCTATCGGACTTCCCATCTGCTCTATCTTTCCGTGGTTAGTAATTATAATCTCGTCAGCCACTTCAACAGCTTCGTCCTGATCGTGTGTGACGAATATACTTGTTATTCCAAGCCTGGTAACCATACTGCGAAGCCACGTTCTAAGTTCTGTCCTTACCTTTGCATCAATCGCCGCAAATGGTTCATCTAACAGAAGCACTGATGGATTAGGTGCTAACGCTCTTGCAAAAGCTACTCTCTGTCTTTGTCCACCTGATAACTGGTTAGGATACCTTTTCTCAAGACCTGCAAGCCCTGTTATATCAAGAAGCTCTGTAACTCTTTTCTTAATCTCATCTTTTGGAACTTTCTTAAGCTTAAGTCCAAATGCTATATTATCATAAACTGTCATATGTCGAAAAAGAGCATAGTTCTGAAATACGAAACCAATCTCTCTTTGATTAGCTGGTACATCATTAACTCTCTTTCCATCAATATATATATCTCCAAAGCTTGGTGTTTCAAGACCTGCAATCATTCTTAATATTGTTGTCTTACCGCTTCCCGAAGGACCAAGCAATGCAACAAGCTTTCCCTTTTCTATTCCGAAATTCACATTATCAGATGCACGAAAGTTTCCATACTGCTTAAAAATATTCTTCATCTCAACGTACATTACTTTTGCCCTCCTTTCTTATAATCACTTTGTCTGTGTTCAAATATATTCCTTAATACAAGAACTATAATCGCTATAATTACTAATATTGATGATACTGCAAATGCCGATGTTATTGATGTATCTGTACCCGACATATACAGTGCATCTATCTCAAGTGGAAGCGTGAATGTCTCTCCTCTTGTCTTTGATAATGCATTAACCGCACCGAACTCTCCTAATGCTCTTGATGTACATAGAATTATTCCGTATATCAACGACCATTTTATATTAGGAAGAGTTATCTTAAAAAATATTGTAAAACCATTAGCACCCATTAAAGCCGCCGCTTCCTCCTCGTCCTTTCCGAGTGAGTTAAGCACTGGTATTATCTCTCTTGATACATATGGAAATGTAACAAATATTGTAGCAAGCACAACTCCCGGTATCGCAAAGGCTATTCTTATATTGCTTCCTGTAAACTCATTAAACCATCTTATAACAGGATAGAAAAAACCAAGTCGTCCAAATGTCATAAGAAACGCAAGACCTACAATAACCGGTGATATAGAAAATGGTATATCAATAAGTGTTGCAAGCACCTGCTTGCCTTTAAAATCAAATCTTGTAAGTAACCATGCCGCTATAATTCCAAATAATGTATTAATAACAACTGCAGCAACAGTAGCAATAATTGTTACCTTCAACGCACTCAATACATATGGAGTTGTTATTGATTTAATGTAAAAACTAAAGCCCTCTTTTAATGAACTTGCTATTATTGATAATAGAGGCATAATCAGCATAACCGTTATAAACAAAACAGTGATAAGAATACATATGCTTCTTGTTCTTCTTTTTCTTTTTTCAAGCTTATCATTCTCGCTCATATTTAACCTCCATTTTCTCTACATTGTACGCTTTGCCTGCCTCATCTGTATTATATTAATGATAAGAAGTATCAGAAAAGATATTATAAGCATAACAAGTGCAATTGCTGTCGCCGAAGCATAATCAATATAATTAAGCTTCTGCATTATTACATAGGATACAACCTGTGTATGTTCCTTGGCACTGTTGCCTGATATGTATATAACGCTTCCATATTCTCCTATTCCCCTTGCAAATGCAAGTCCGAAGCCTGTAAGAAGTGCCGGGCTGATTTCTGGAAGGATTACTTTAAAAAATGTCTTTGATGGGCTTGCACCTAACATATATGCCGCTTCCTCATATTGAGAATCCATCTTTTCAAGAACAGGCATTACCGCTCTTACAACAAATGGAATTCCTACAAACACAAGTGCTGTAATAAGTCCAAGATGTGTGTAAGATACCTTTATACCTATTGAAGCAAGCGGTTTGCCAAGTATTCCGGTTTCAGAATACATTTTCGATAATGTAATACCAGCTACCGCTGTTGGAAGTGCAAATGGAAGTTCTATAAGTCCGTCAAGCACTCTTTTTCCAGCAAAATCGTATTTAACAAACGTCCATGCAATTATTGTTCCAAACACGCAGTTGATTACTGCCGCTATGAATGAACATCCAATGCTTGTAACAAAAGCATTGACGACATTCTGCTTAGTAACCAGCCTTATAAATTCGGCTGGTGGAAGCTTAAGTGAATATACCATAACCGAAGCAAGTGGAATTAATACTATAAGTGATAACATAGTAACTGTAATTCCAAGTGTTAAATGAAATCCCGGTATAACACATACTTTTTTATCTTTACCGAATTTTCTGCTATTCTTTATTTCATCAAACGCTGTATCATTGTCTGGCTGTTTATTATTATCAATTGTTCTATCAGTTGTTATAGATTTCATCAAACCAGCCTCCATCATCAAAATATATCTTGTATGCCTGAGTCCAGCCGCCGTAATCAGCTATTGTATCAAGCTTTATTGTAAGATTGAATTTACCACTATATTCATTCAATACCTCTTCATCTGTTGGTCTGTATCCATAATCTGCGGCTATTCTTTGTGCCTGCTTTGAATACAGGAATGATAAATATTCGCTTGCAAGCTCCTCTGTCTTGTTGACTTTAACATTATCATCTACAACTGCCACACTTGGCTGTGCGAGAATACTTACAGATGGTGTGACAATCTCATATTCATCAGGATATGAAGCTAATGATGTAAGTGCCTCATTCTCCCAGGCAATAAGCACATCGCCTTTTTTATTCTCAACAAATGTTGTTGTTGAACCTCTTGCTCCGGAATCCAGCACTGATACATTATCATACAGCTTTCCTAAGAATTCCTTCTGCTTATCCTCACTGTTATACTTATCTCTTGCATAGCTTAATGCCGCAAGGAAATTCCAGCACGCTCCACCACTGCTCTTAGGATCTGGTGTTATAACCTCAACACCATCTTTAATTAAATCATCCCAGTCTGATATATTAAGCGGATTGCCCTTTCTTACAAGAAATACAATCGTTGAAGTATACGGAGCTGAGTCTTTGTCATATTCGTCCTTCCAGCCTGCATCAATAAGACCTGTATTCTCTATAAGGGATATATCATGTTCAAGTGCAAGTGTAACAACATCTGCATTACAGCCTTCAACTACTGAGCGTGCCTGACTTCCTGAACCTCCGTGAGATTGTATAACCTTTATCTGCTTTCCGTATTCAGCCATATAGTAATCGGCAAAGACTTTGTTATATTCCTCATAGAACTCTCTTGTAGGGTCATAAGAAACATTAGTTATTGTAAGTCCATCTCTCTTACTGCCACAGCCTGCCGCTATATATGTCATCGTAATACACATAATAAGAAGCATACATAATTTATACCTTTTTTTATTAGAATGTCCGTTATGTTCAAGATATTTCATAGGTCTGCTCCTTTCTTATGGGCTTTAAATTTATTATATACCCACCATTCATACATACATAGTGTGTTAGTATGTTTATTACTTAAAAAATATTGCCAGACACCTTTGCTGCTGTCTGGCAACCCTTGGAAATTATTGATATAATAAACCTTATTTCCTATAAAGTCAATATGTTTATGTGTTTATTTTAAAATTATTTTAAATTGATGTTTACAGCCTCTCCTGTCACTATGACTGCCGGTGATGTTATGCCTGCTTCTCTTACCTTTAATTCAATATCAGCAAGTGTACCTTTGACTATTCTGTATGTATCATCAAATCCACCTGTAATAACTGCCGCTGGAGTGTTCTTAGGCTTACCTCCGCTTACGAGTGCCTCAGTTATCTGTGCAAGATGTGTAAGTCCCATAAGGTATACACAAGTTCCATTCATAGAAGCCGAATTTCTTATTTCTTCATAAAGTGAGTCCATATCTTTGGTATGTCCTGTGACAACACTAAAGCTTCTGCTTACATCCCTATGTGTAACTGGTATGCCTGCCATTGCAGGAACTGCTATTGCTGATGTTACTCCTGGTATTTCTTCTGTTTCTATGCCATTTGACTTAAGATAGAGCATTTCTTCTCCACCACGTCCGAATACATATGGGTCACCACCCTTTAATCTGACAACAAGCTTTCCTTCATTGGCTTTCTTTAAAAGGAGTTCGTTAATTTCTTCCTGTGCCATACTGTGTCTTCCATTTCTCTTGCCAACATATATCTTTTCACAGCTTTCAACACAGAATTCCATAAGGCGGTTATCAATCAGGTCATCATATACAAGCACCTGTGCCTTCTTTATGGCATTTAACGCCCTTACAGTTATAAGATCATAAGTTCCACAGCCTGCACCAGCAATTACAACCTTGCCCTTGCTGTAAGAATATTTCCCATCTGCCTTTGTTTCAGCATTTGTATTATCTTTACCAGTAATCCTCTCACTTACTTTATTAATAACATCCTGTAATTCGTCCTTGTCAAGCTCTCTGCCAAGCACCATACATTTTCTTGCAGCTTCCTTGAATATATCAGCTCTCATAGAGGCATCATCTACATTCTCTTTAATACTATCCCTAATTGAACCAAGATACATAAGTATATCTTCAATATCCGCAGGAAGCTCCTGTGCTATTCTATTCTTAATATCTGCCGCAACATAAGGACTTGCTCCCTGGGTAGATATTCCTATAGATAAATCTCCTGCTTTGTATACAGACGGAAACAGAAAATCACAATTATCCTTATCGTCTACCGCATTTATAAAAATGTGGTATTTGCGGCATACGCCTGCAACATATGCGTTAAATTTTGCATCATCTGTAGCAGCTATACAGAATGAACATCCGTCCAGATCTGAATTAACAAATTCTCTTTCAATAATATTAATGCCTTCAATGCTCTTTATGCTATCGCTTACCTTTCTTGCAACAACTGTAAGTTCCGGCTCATATGCAAGAAGCTTGCTTATTTTATGCTCTGCTATTCTGCCTCCTCCGATAACAAGACCTTTCTTTCCTTTAATGTCAATAAAAAACGGAAAATAACCCATAGTAATTCCTCCTGAATATTTTACCTATCAATGTACAATATATCCGCTAACTGCTTGTAGGCTTCACCCCACTTCGCATTAGGTTTTAAGTTATAAAGCTTCTTATCAAGAACATAGTAACGTCCCTGCTTTACAGCAGTTAATGACGACCACGCCGGATTAGATGTAAGAAGCTTATCTATATTACGGATAGCCGCATCTGTATCGTTGCCCTGTGTTGTAACAAATATGTAATCAGGGTCGGCTACTACAATTGCCTCAAGGCTTAAATCATCAAGCAGTGATGTATCTGAGTCTGCTATATTAACACAGCCCAAATCCTTTAATATCTCACCGCCTACTGAGCCTTCGCTCTGCTTTGCCTTGACACTGCTTGACGAAGTTCTTATAAATAATATCTTTGGATTGCTGCCATCAGCTCTTGATTTTATAGTATCTATCTGCTCTTTAACATCTGTTCCATTAGTCTTATACAGATCTCTCCTGCCTGTTATCATAGTACATTTGTCAAGCATATTAAGATACTGCTCAAAATTAGATACATCAAAATATGCTACTGTTATTCCTGCATTTTCAAGTGTCTGCATAAGTGCTATGTTAGAATCTGTATTACAGCTTGCAATAACAAAATCTGGTCTTGAAGCTATAAGAAGTTCCACATTAGGATTTAGTATACTTCCAATATTGACAACATCACTTGAAAGCCCTAAATCAAAATTAGTCCATGTATCATTAGCTGTTGCCACTACACTTCCACCAGCAGACATCCATACATCTGCAAAACTTCCTATAAGTGTTGCTGTTCTTTTATAAGAAGTTACTGTAACTGTTCTTCCATAATCATCTATAAACGTATATGGATTGTCAGCTGAAGCACCTGCACCGGCATTATAACCAGAATTATCTACATTAACATCTTCTGTTGCAGTTCCACAGCCTACAAAAGCAAACACCATAACTACAACAAGTGCAAGTGATATTAACCTTTGTATTTTGTTAGTTATTTTTCTTTTTGTCATTAATTAAATCTCCGTTCTTAAATATTGTATATATAATGCTTGGGTGAAAAGCCTCCAGCTTATGATACCTACGGATTGTTCCGTACTGCACACATACAATTCTACACTGGTATTATAGATATTTAATAATCTGTTGTAAGATAACTCGTAACCGCATATACAACATTTCCATTATATATAAGCCTTGACCAGCCGGTATCACCTATTCCTGTTCGCAATGCTATATCTCCATTATCAAGCACATCTACAATATCACCTGATACTTCTGGGATACTTCTTAGATTAACCGGCTCTTTAGCAGTTACCTCCTCATTAACACTGTTAAAGATAATTCCCAATTCAGCTGTATTAAGGCTCTGCTGTGTCTGTCCCGACACTGATGCCTGTGTGCCATAATTATAATTAAAGCTTGAATTGTAATTAAAATAAGCAACATTTACGTCAACATATCCTGATATTCCATCTATTCTGGCATTATTAGTATACTGCCACATAGCACACGCACCTGTGTATGAAGGATGTTCTACTGCTGGATATGTTCCATCTTTATAAGATGCCACCCATATCGGATATCTGGCTTCTATATCCTGTATATTCCATTCCTTATTATTAACAATCTGACCCTTGCCAGCATATAACATGGCATCGTAGCCTTCTCTGTCCACAGTATCCATAAATGCAAGTGCATTGTTAGTTCTTTCTTCATTACTAAGATTATACATTCTGCTTGAAGGATTATTATAATCTTCACAATTGTATACAACAGGGTATGTTATGTCATAGGCTGATATATAATCTATGACCCAGCATGCTTCCTCTATTGCTTCGTCCTCGTCAACCGCTGTCGAAAAGAAATACACACCTATATCTATGCCCGCTTTCTGTGCTCCCTCAAGATTGTATGACGCATATTCATCTTCGCATATAGTTCCATATATATCTGTACGGTATCCAACTCTTATCATCGCGTAATCAATTCCGCTTTCTGCGACTTTATTCCAGTCAATCTTTCCCTGCCATTTGGATACATCAATGCCATTGGAATATGCCATATTATCATTAGAAAATGTTGTTATATTAAGCTCTATCCCATTCTCACTTAATTCCTGTGACATATTATCCGACTGTGGGTCACCATCTGCTAATTCAACATATGAATTATCTGCATCCGCACTGTTACCAGGAATCCCATAAGTGCTGTCAGCTACCTGTATTGTATTACTCACTAAAACATCTTTGCTCGCCTTTCTTTTATTAGTAACCTTGATAACAGGTATGCTTACACATACCCCGGCTGTTACTAATATCAATACAACTACCAGTACTGCTGCTATGTGATGTCCTTTACGTTTTACAAACTTCTTTATATTCTTCATAGCAATCCCCCATTTATGTTAAATCTTTATTTTACATTAACTCAGAATATCAAAATATAATTACCACCAATTTCATTACAATACTAATATTACACTAATTAGTCAATAACATATCTTCTGAATATGTTAATTTTAATAATAATTTTATGATTATTTTGCACAAAAAAATGTTTTGAATATAAATCTTGCATACACTATAAGTGGTGCTATAATGTTTGTTAAAGAAATAACAATATATACAGACGAATACCGTTCAATAATTCCAGCTTAACTGGACATTATATTATCCGGCTGTATAAGAAATGAGGTATAATTATGAAAGTAAATAGTAGAAAAGTTGCTGTAATTGGCTGTGGTTTTGTTGGTTCATCATCTGCATTTGCACTTATGCAGAGTGGTCTGTTCTCAGAAATGGTTCTTATTGATGCAGATACAAAAAGAGCCGAAGGTGAAGCTATGGATATAAGCCACGGCATATCATTTGCAAGACCTATGCAGATATATGCTGGTAATTATGATGATATTACTGATGCCGCAATTATTGTTATAACTGCTGGCGCTAACCAGAAGCCTGATGAAACAAGACTTGACCTTATCAAGAAAAATGCGGCTATTATGAAATCAATTGTTGGCGAAATCAAGAAACGTGATTTTGGTGGAATTCTTCTTATTGTATCTAACCCTGTAGATATTCTTACACTTATTGCACTTAAAGAATCTGGTTATCCATCTAACAGGGTAATTGGTTCCGGAACTGTACTTGATACAGGCCGTTTCAAATATCTGCTTGGTGAACATCTTGACGTTGACAGCCGAAGCGTTCACGCATTTATTATTGGTGAACACGGCGACAGCGAGCTTGCTGCCTGGAGCAATGCAAGAATAGGCGGTCTTAAGGTTAATGACTTCTGCGAGCTTCGTGGTCACTTCAACCACGAGCAGTCTATGAAGAAGATATTTGAAAATGTCAGAAACAGTGCTTATGAAATTATTGAAAGAAAACATGCCACATACTACGGAATTGCAATGGCTGTCAAAAGAATATGCGAGGCAATCGTTCGTAATGAGAAATCCATTCTTCCAGTATCAAGCCTTATGACAGGCGAATACGGACTTAATGATGTTGTCCTTAGTATTCCTGCTGTCGTCGATGAAACCGGCGTACAGAAGGTAATTCCTATTGAATTGAATGATGAGGAGCTTACAAAATTAAAAGACTCTGCCAATATTCTTAAAGATATTGCAAAAGATTATATCTAAAAGATTATAAACAGATTTTATTAAAAACCTGCTGTAATAAATGTATATTATAATACATATATTACAGCAGGTTAATTATTACCCCGTTATTAATCATACAGCAGAACAATCCACCGCATTTTTATCAATTATAACGTTATTTATGAAGATTTAAAATCAGAGTTACAACTACTCTGCACTACCACTATCTGCCTGCAAAGTATCCGCATTCCCTGTTTCTGGTGTTGTGTCATTGCCAGCCTTATCTGACGATAAGCGGTTGTTTACCATATCTCTAAGGAGCTGGTATATAACCGATGTGAGCGGAATAAAGAATATCATCCCGAGAAGGCCGAAGAACTTGCCGCCTAAGAACACCGCCATTAATGTAAAGAGTGCCGGAAGTCCTACAGAGCTTCCTACAACCCTTGGATATATGAACTGTCCCTCGATAAACTGAACAATCTGAAATACGATTACAAACCATATAGTAAGTACCGGATTGGTGAATAGCACAAGAAATGCACCAACAACACACGCTAAAAATGTTCCTATGTATGGAACGAACTGGAACACTGCCGCCATTATGCTTATAAGTCCGGCATATGGCATTCTGCATATGCTAAGTGTAATAAACATAAGCACGGCAAGTATACAAGCCTCAACGCACTGTCCTGTAAGGAAACTTGCATAAGTCTGTGCAAAAAGGTTAGTAACACCTGTAACCTTAGAAGATACCTTCTTTCCAAATACAGCTTCTAAAAGCCTTTCTGTCTGTGAAAGCAGGCGTCTTTTATCCATAAGCACATACACTGCAATTATCACAGATATACTAAGATTAAACAAAGATGAACCTATCTGTGGAATACCCGTGAATATGCTCTGGAAAAATGCTCCGGCAACCTCTCCAGACTTTTTAAGTATGCTGTTCCAGTCAATCTTTTCAACATAATCATTAATAAACGTAAGATGTTCATCATATTTATCCAGAATATCAGTCACTACATTTACATTATTATCAAAATTCTTTATAAATCCAGTAATCGACTCTATCAGATCCGGAATAATAGACCACATTATAACAGCGAATACAAGCACAACTATAACTATTGTCACAACTAGGCTTATCCCGTTGCGTGCCTTTTCTTTTCTTAAGAACTTTACTTTCTTTGACAGCTTCTCTAACTGTCTTGACAATGCTTCCATTGGCACATTAAATATAACCGCAAGCATACAACCTAGAATTATTGGATTCAGAATCTTAAAAAATGTTCCTATACCACCAAATATATTCCCTATATTAAGTGCTACAGAAAGACTTATTGCCATAACTATACCCAATACAATTATATTTTTATTCTTCTCTCTTTTTTCCATTAATACTTCTCCCAATTATTATATGAACTTCTGATAATGTAATATATTATGGCTTAAAATATACAATAATGCAATATTTTACAGGATAATTTACACTTAATTTACACTTTAAAATTTATACTGTTATAAGCTCCTGCACATATCTTGACCTCTTCTGGTGTCTTGACCCGCCATCTATATAGATAATATCAAGCTCGTCTTCTGCCCTTGTCATAGCAACATAAAATAGCCTGCGTTCTTCCTCATAATCATCAACCTTCCCCATATAAGCATATGGTGTCACCTGTTCATTCGCTGATATTATTATAACCTTCTTCCATTGAAGTCCCTTAGCACCGTGAAATGTGCTAAGATACACGCCTTCATTCTTATCCGTTCTCACCCTGTATTCCCTGTCAGTTATATATCTGTACCATTCAGACATATTATCAAACTTTAACGCTTCCTTTTTCATAGCTTCTGACTGGTTAATGATATCCCCGCTGTCAAGTCCTGTATACTCTGCATACTCAAAAAGGTCATTTTCATACCCCATATCATCATATATATAATTGATAAACTGTGTCGGATTATCTATCCTTGAAAGGCTTCTTAAATCAAGAAACATATCATTGATTGTATCGTTAATTCTTAAGCAATCCTGTCTGCTGGCATTCTTTGTACAGGCTTCGTATATTTTATTCCTGTCAAATTCGCAATTGTGCACAAGGTTGCTTCTTATATATCTTTTGGGTCTGTTAATTATCCGGCTAAGATCCGTCTGTTCCGGCACACCTCTTGAAAGCCTGTAATATGCAAGCATATCGTAAAAACATATGCCAAGATGTATATCGTCCACATTATCCCTTGTAAAGAATGGCATACCTATCGTTTCTAATGTATTGACAAGCACCGAGGCCTCTTTCTTCACCCTGTAAAGTATTGCAATATCGCTTAAATGTCCGCCTGTCTTTACATAGTCATTAATAAGTGACACTGCCATATCTGCCTGCCTGCCATAAGATGCGGTCTGTCTTATATGCACTTTTCCCTCACCCTGCCTGTATGCTGACATATTTTTGACAATTCTGTTTTCATTATTTCTTATTACTTTGTCAGCACCTTCTATTATATATGGAAGACTTCTGTAATTAGTACCCAGAATTATCTGTACAGAACCAGGATATTTTCTTGAGAATTCCTTAAATATTGAGCTGTCAGCTCCTCTGAAACCATATATTGACTGGTCATCATCTCCAACTACACACACATTTTTCCTTAAATCAGCAACCATATATATAATCTCTGCCTGCAATGTGCCTGTATCCTGAAACTCATCAACCATTATATAGTCAAATATTCCCTGCCAGTATTCCAGCTCCTGCTTATTAGAGCTTAAGCATTTGTGACAATATAATATCATATCGTCAAAATCAAGCTTCTTATTATTCTTTTTAAATTCCTTATACTGGGAAAAAGTTATCTCAAGATATGCCTTAGAACTGCTTTTACTGTCCTGAATGTCAGCCGTACCGACCGCCATACTATTTATGTATTCATTACATTTTCTATAATACTCATCAAAATCATCAGGAACCCCTGATACTCTCTTATATAAAAGCTGTCTGTGAAATTCAGTAAAGAACTTTAATCTTCCGGCTTCCGATAATATATCTTCAGCCTTCAGATTATATGCTCTTGCAAGTACCGAATAACACAGGGAATGTATAGTTGAAAATCTTATGCCATCACTGCCATACTGCATTTTATACCTGTCTGCCATCTGCACTGCCGCAGCCTTGGAAAATGTAAGTACCAGTATTCTATATGGTCTGACACCTGATTTAATTATATTATTAGCCCTTGCCACTATAACCGATGTCTTTCCTGAACCTGCAACAGATATGATACACACCTGTCCATCAATTGTGTTAATGGCTTTCTGCTGTTCTTTACTATATTTCAATCAAATTCTCCTAAATTCTGAACTTTTCATACCACATAAGCACCATACTTACCATAAGTATAACTGATGATACCCATATTGTATGTATTCCAAATGTTTCTGATAAATTACCGCCTATTCCTGCACCAAGTGCAAAGAAAAATATAATTCCAAAATAATGAATTGCTTTAAATAACTGCTCTTTTTTTCTTTCTCTTACGAATACAGAAAGTGCATCTGTACCACTTCTTAAATTACCTATGCACATTGTGCTTGCATATGCAAAGCCGTTGACTTTTCTGAATGCTTGAACCTGCATAGCACACGAAAATGACACCATAATTGTTGCCACCATATTAAAAGTCTCTGGTATAAAACCTACAATTGTAAGTATTATAATTTCTATTAGAAGAACTAACTGTCTCCAATGGATTTTCTTTGCCATCTTGTATCTGGCATTAATCTGTTCTGTCACAAACACTCCAAGTCCGAATGCTAAGAAAGGAAACAGATACTTAATTCCACCGACTATATTTCCTGTCATAAAATTCTGACTCATAAGGACAACATTTCCTGTCTGTGCATTAGAGAATACTTTATCTCTTGTGAAATATGTATAAGCATCCTGAAATCCACCTGACACCGCAAGAACTGCACTATTCAGAAATGTTTCTGACATCTGGATTTGTTTCTTGGTTATCATAATAATACCAACCTCTTTCCTGTATTATCTGCGATATATCACTACAACATCACCATTCTGTATAAGTGTATCGCCAATAGGTATTATATTCTCTTCTCCTCTTTTTACAAGGGCAATTATAAGATTTTCTGGAAGATCCAACTGGCGTATTGTTCTATTGCACCAGTTATTATCCGAAGTTATGTTAATCTCCTCAAGCGAATCATTATCGCCATTCTCATATGCGGGAATACTGAGTATCAGATTATCCCCGCCGCATATCTTAGTATTGCCTCTTGTAATAATTGTTTCCCTGCCTCTTTTTATCATAAGTGCAATTGCACCTGTCGGCATATGTACTTCACTTATAAGCTTATTCTCCCAGTTATGGCCTTTAGGTATGAACATACGCATAAGCGTAATTGATGATTCTTCTTGATAATCATTAAATGTCTTACGTACATCTGATGTTTCATCAATCATATCCAACCGTCTTGAGACTGCTGGAAGAAGCGTTCCCTGAATTGCAACTGACAGAAGTGATATCATAAACACTATATTAAACAAATCCTTTGACATAACGCTTCCGCCCGCCATAATCACTATAGAGAACACTATTGAAGATGCTCCCCTAAGACCTGCCCACGACACTAAAAGGCACTGACGTACCGAGCATTTGAACGGCTTAAGTATCGCAAATACTACGGCCGGTCTCGCTATAAATGTAAGAAATACCGCAATTGCTATAGATATTGGTATAATTGTTAAAAATCTGTGAGGGTAGGATAACAATCCAAGCATAAAGAATATAACTATCTGTGCCAGTGTTGTTACACCATCAAAAAATGGAACAATATTACCTTTATTGCGTATCCTGCTGTTACCAAGCAGAATGCCAAAAAGATATATACATAAGAATTCATTGCCGCCGACTAACTGTGAAAGTCCTAAGCCTAAAAGCACAACAGCAAGAATAAATATAGTATCAAGTCCATTTACAATTATATCCGTCCTGGTAAGAACATATATGGCAGCCACCGCAAGACCTATGCCAATAAGCACACCATATACAATCTGTGCAAATATAACGTATGGAACTTTTATAAGATTATCACCATTAAGAATATATATTCCTATAACAGTAAGCATATAAGCAATAGGGTCATTACTACCACTCTCTATCTCTAAAAGCGAAGCAACACCATCTTTTAAATTAAGCTTCTTACGTCTTAATATTGCAAATACACTCGCCGCATCTGTTGCTGACAGAACTGCTCCAACAAGAAAGCTTTCCGCTATTGGAAATCTCAATACAAAATAACAGAACAGCATTGTAAATGCCGCTGTAAGAATTACGCCACAGGTAGACAATAGAACAGCTTTAACAGCAACAGGTCTGGCAGTCTTCCATTTAGTATTAAAACCACCATAAAACATAATAAACCCAAGTGCAATATTACATATATATTCTGTCATAGTAAAATTGTCAAATTCAATTCCAGCTATTCCATCGCATCCAAATAACATACCTATACCTATAAAAAGTATAAGTGCAGGCATGCCGAACCTTCCCGAAAACTTGTCTGCCGCAATACACATAATAAGCACCAATGCTACTAATATTATTTCTAATGTCATACAATCTCCCTTTTAACGCCTGCCCTCATAAGCTGTATACACTTCTTTAGATATGAAGGACTTATCACTCTGTTATCTTACTTCTTCATTCACACTTTCCGAACTAATCTGTTTATTTAGTATATTTTTATCTATTGTGTCAAAGATAATATGTTCCTATAATATCAGTCTGGCAATTATTTGTCAAACATACAATTGTTTATATATTCTTTTATAATTCCGACAACTCCGTCAGCACCAATTCTTGTTTCATCTATACACATATCGTAATATGCCGCATTTCCCCATTCCTGATCAGAACAATATTTATGAAACTCTGCTCTCCTGCTGTCAGTTTCATTAACAACAACCTTCGCCTTTCTTTCAGAAATATTATGGACATCTGCTATATGCTTAATTCTCTCAGCCTTATCTCCGCTTAAGAATACGCTTACCTTGTCTGGTCTGTCAGAAAATGCGTAATTAGCTCCCCTGCCTATTATCACACAATCACCGTCACCTATTATTGGATAAAGGGCTTTTCTTGCCTCGCTAAGCAGTACATTGTTCTCGTCACTGCTTATAGAATGCATTAAAGCATTTACCGGTATCTCGGAGAAGAAATAAGGGAATTTATCATATATCCCTTTTTCCTTAGCAAGCTTAACAATATGTTCCTTATTATAAAATGTAAGTCCATACTCATCAGCAAGTCTCTGACCTATCTCATCACCCATACATCCACACTGTCTTGCAATTGTAATAATCATATTTATCCTCCATTCTCATTATTATATATATAAAATTTTTTCACACACAGAAATAATCTTCAATATTTTGAAACCTGTGTGTCACAACTTCTTATTCTTTTATAAGAAGTTCGCAAATACACTTGCACCAACTACTGTAAGTATACCTGCAACAGCAATTGAAAGACTGCTCATAGCACCTTCTATCTCTCCCATTTCAATAGCTTTAGCTGTTCCTACAGCGTGTGCAGATGTTCCTATCGCAACACCTTTAGCTATCGGGTCTGTAATTCTGAATACTTTACATATAAATTCTGCTAATATATTGCCAATTACTCCGGTTACAACAATAACTGCAACTGTAATCGTTACATATCCGCCAAGTTCTTCTGATACACCCATACCAATTGCAGTTGTAATTGACTTTGGAAGCAATGTTACATATTGCTCGTGGGTAAGTCCAAAAACCACCGATAATACAAGCACTGTAACAAGGCTTGTGACAACTCCCGATGCTATTCCTAATATAATTGCCGCACAATTACTTTTTAAAAGCTCGAACTGCTCATAAAGAGGAATGGCAAGACACACCGTGGCTGGTGTCAAAAGCCAGCTAAGATACTTCGCACCGGCATTATAGCTTTCATAATCAACTTTACCAATTATTAATACAACCATAGTTACAATTATAGATATAAGCAGTGGATTAAACAATCCCAGCTTTAACTTCTTTTTAAGAAATGTTCCTGCCATATATGCGATAAGACTTATTGCTACTCCCGCAAATGCTGAATCAAGAAAAAAACTATTCATTATTATCCCCTCTCTTAGTACGTCTTACAATAAACTGTGTAACGTGTCCGCTTACACCCATAACAGTAAATATTGTTGCAACTGTTATTATGCATATCGGAACTAATATCGGCTTTAAATTAAGCCATGATGATATAAGACCTACTCCTGCAGGAATAAACATTACAGGCATAATTTCTATAAGAAATCGTCCTGCTTCCTTAACTGCGTCAAGCTTAATCAATCCTGTAAGAAGACCAGCAAATAAGATAACCATACCATAGATACTTGCCGGTACTGGAAGTGGTATGAACTTATTCATCAATTCACCCACTAACGAGATTACAAGAATAATCAAAAACTGTTTAAGATACTTCATAAATAAACCTCTTTTCTTTTGTGCTCTTATTTCATATATATTTGAACGGTCCAGTGCACAAATTCGCCAACTATTATATCTCTGCCTCGTTATATATATCAAGTGTATCCGCCAGAAATACACAAAAAATACAATAACACATATAAAAAAGAATATGTAAAAACACATTCCTGCACCGAGCACGGTCGCTTGCGATAAAATACATCTTCGTGCGAGTGTGCATAATCGGCATATAGTGCCTTTTATGTAATAGGGAATTCTATTGGAATTTCCTATTACATAAAAAAGCCGCAGCTATCAGATTATCCTGACAACTGCAGCTGCAACAAGTATACATTAAACCGTACACATTATATTATTATTTTCCCTGCTCTTTTACGAAATCTTCGTATAAAGGAGACATGCTTCTTAATCTTTCTACGATACCCTTTAATTCATCTACAACATAATCAGCATCTTCGATTGTTGCATCTTCACCAAGTGAAAGTCTTAATGAACCGTGTGCTATCTCGTGAGGAAGTCCGATTGCAAGAAGAACATGCGATGGGTCAAGTGAACCTGATGTGCAGGCTGAACCTGATGAACCACATATTCCCTTCTGATCAAGCATAATAAGCATTGATTCACCCTCAATAAATCTGAAACAGAAATGAACATTTCCAGGAAGTCTGTCTGTTCTGTCACCATTAACTCTTGAGTATGGAATTTCTGCTAACACTCTGTCAATAATGTGATCTCTTATTGCTGAGATATTCTTAATATTCTCTGACATATTAGTATTGGCAATGCTTGCCGCCTTAGCCATTCCGATAATACCTGGTACATTGTGAGTTCCTGCTCTTCTGCTTCTCTCCTGTGAACCACCGTGAATAAATGAACCAATCTTAACCTTGTTGCTTACATATAAGAAACCAATTCCCTTAGGACCGTGGAACTTATGTCCGCTTGCGCTTAACATATCAATATTCATTTCCTGTACATTAATAGGAATATGTGCAAATGCCTGTACAGCATCTGTGTGGAATATCACTCCCTTAGAATGTGCAATTGCACCTAGTTCCTTGATTGGCTCAACTGTACCGATTTCATTATTAGCAAACATTATGCTTGCAAGTATTGTTGTATCTTTAATTGCCGCTTCGAATTCTATAGGGTCAACCTTTCCGTATTCATCAACATCAAGATATGTCACTTCATATCCGTGCTTTTCAAGCCATTCGCAAGTATGAAGAATTGCATGATGTTCAATCTTAGTTGTAATAATGTGATTACCCTTTGACTTAAATGCCTCTGCTGCTGCCTTTAATGCCCAGTTATCAGACTCGCTTCCGCCACCTGTAAAATATATTTCATTAGGCTTAGCCGCACCGAGAATAGAAGCTATAGTTTCTCTTGCTTCTTCCATATCATTCTTAGTCTTCTGTGCAAAACTATATACACTTGATGGATTAGCGTATGATTCTGTAAAATAAGGCACCATAGCATCAACAACTTCCTGTCTTACTGCTGTTGTAGCCGCATTATCCATATAAATAAACTTACTCATTATTATTATCCTCCGCATTTTGTTTCTGAATATCAACCTATCTATCCAATATGAAATATTATAAAGCAGACATAGTAATTGTCAAGAAAATTTTACAGCCGCTTCCTTTTCTTTATTTCTTTAACGTTATTATATCTACCCTATACTCACGAACCCGTGCTATCGCACTCTCTCGTCCTGCTTCGCACGACTGTTCGTTCGTTAATGGCACAAGAAAAGTAAATGTCTGCTTCGCAGCCGCTTCCTTTTCTTTTGTGCTCATTATATGATAGTTCCTCCACCAAGAACATATTCACCATCATATAATACAAGTGCCTGTCCTGGTGTAACTGCCCTTTGTGGCTCATCAAACTTACACTCAAGCGTGTTATCATCAATCATTCTTATTGTACAGTCTGCACCCTCATGGCTGTAGCGTATCTTTCCTCTTGCTCTCATTGGCTCTTTAAGGGCTTCAATTGCCATAAAATTAAGATTCCCAGCATACAATGTATCAGTAAACACATCTTTATTCTCACCAATAACAACTTCATTGGTATCAGGTCTTACTGCAACAACAAATACAGGATGTCCCATAGCAAGTCCAAGCCCTTTTCTCTGTCCAACAGTATAGTGGATAATTCCATTATGCTTTCCGATTACATTACCATCAACATCAACGAAATTGCCCGGAACTGACTTATAATCAGTAGTTCTTTCTATATATCCTGCATAATCATTATCAGGAACAAAACATATCTCCATACTGTCCGGCTTATTTGCAACCATAAGATAATTATCTGCCGCAATCTTTCTTATCTCATCTTTAGTATAATCTCCAACTGGCATAAGAGTATGTGCAAGCTGACTCTGTGTAAGATTATAAAGTGCGTATGTCTGATCTTTCTTAGCTGTAACCGAATTCTTAATTGCATATCTGCCATTATCAAGCTGGCTTATTCTTGCATAATGTCCAGTTGCTATATAATCAGCACCTATATCAAGGCTTCTTTTAAGAAGCGATTCCCATTTGACATATCTGTTGCAGGCGATACAAGGATTAGGAGTTCTTCCCCTCTTGTATTCATCAACAAAATAATCAATTACACTTTTCTTAAATTCATTCTTAAAATTCATTACATAATAAGGTATATCAAGCTGTCCAGCCACGCGTCTTGCATCATCTACAGCAGATATTCCACAACAGCCATTCTCTGTTGTTTCTACTGCATCGTCCTGCCATATCTGCATTGTAACGCCAATGACGTCATAACCCTGCTCTTTTAAAAGATATGCGGCAACAGATGAGTCAACACCTCCTGACATACCTACAACAACTTTCTTCTTCATATATTCTCCATTTCAATCCATATTATCCGGTTATTATACATTTATCTGCAATACTGCATATCTCATCCCAGTCATCTGCCGAGTCTTTATCATATACCGCACACACTTTCAATCCAGCATTATGTGCCGCCCGAACGCCTCTTAGAATATCCTCATACACCCACGTATCAGATATATCCATTCCTGCTGACCTGGCAACCTTTTTATAGCTTTCCTTATCACTCTTTCCTATGCCGACATCATATACTGTGTATATTCCCTCAAAACATTCATATATTTCTAACCTTTTAAGAAGAATTTCCACACTGGAAGTATCGGAAGCACTGAATATTACAAGCTTGCTTCCAGCCTCATATTCTCTTCTTATAAGCTTTATCATTCCCTTCTTTGCAGGAATATCACTTGCATAATGCTTATTCATAATATCAACTGCTGCCTCTGTTATCTGTTCTAGCGATGTATCAATCCCAAGAACATTTTGCAGATAAGCCGCATATTCCGAAAGGTCCATAACTCCTGTTATCTCATCAAAATTCTTTGGAAGCTTAGCACCTCTTAAAATGGCATATTCCCTTGCACTATTCTTCCAGAACGGCATAGAGTCAACAAGTGTTCCGTCCATATCAAATATTATGTTCTTATTATAATTAAACAGCTTTCTTGTCTTCTTATAAAGCTTTCGTGTCGCCTCCGCGCAGTCATCACTTGCAAATATCGCCGATACAACAGCAATTCCGTCCACGCCTGTATCTTTTAAATAATCACAGTTGTCATAATTAATGCCGCCAATTGCAACTATCGGCATATCAAGCATAGCTGTAAGCTTAAGAAGATTATCCCTGCTTAAATCTTTGGCATCTTTCTTCGTGCTTGTATGAAATACAGCTCCCATTCCAACATAATCAGCACCAAGTCTTGCCGCATTTGCCGCCTGCTCTGGTGTCTTTACTGTCATTCCTATTATCTTGTCAGGTCCTAGAAGCTCTCTTGCTGTTTCGTAGCTTGCATCACTTTGTCCTATATGAACTCCGTCAACATCTGCCTCTAACGCCGCGTATATATCATCATCTATAACAAATGGCACACCATATCTTCTTGCTATCGGTTTAATTGCCAATGCTTTTTTTACAATCTCCTCGTGTGTCGAATCCTTTTCTCTTAACTGCAAAAATGTAGCTCCTGCCGCAAGGACTTTCTCAATCTCTTCATAGAAATCCCTGCCATTAAGCCATTGCGTATCTGTAACGGCGTAAAGCTGCATATCTTCACGGGTAACTTTCATAATAATCTCCATTTCTGCGTACACTTTTTTTACATTAGTATAATATAATTCTTTTCAATTTAAAGCAACTGTCTTATAATAAATCTTTAGCAAAATATCATAAACTTAACAAGCCCTGTTATGGGCAGGATAGGAGATTAATTATGACTAAAGATTTAACAAAAGGTAAAATTATGCCTCTCCTTGTTGGATTTACAATACCGTTAGTCCTCGGTAACTTATTCCAGCTTACATATAACGCTGTCGACAGTATTATTGTAGGACAATTCGTAGGTAAAGAAGCCCTTGCGGCCGTTGGTATATGCAACCCTGTAATGACTCTTATGATTTTATTCTTAAATGGTCTGTGTATGGGTGCGAGCATACTTATGGGTACACAATTCGGAGCTAAAGATTACAACAAGCTTCAAAGACAGATAAGCACAACAATGCTTTCAGGCACTGTATTCTCTGCAATATTAAGCCTGTGCTGCATTATCTTTTCAAGACCTATTCTTAAATTGTTACAGGTTGACCCATCTATTATGGATTTAACTGTTTCTTATATGAGAATTATATTTTTAGGATTGATATTTACATTTTTATATAATTTCTTTTCAAGCACATTAAGGGCATTAGGCGACAGCCAGACTCCTTTATACTTCCTTATTGCAAGCTCACTGCTTAATATTTTCGGAGATTTATTCTTTGTAATTGTCCTTAAAATGGGAAGCAACGGCTGTGCAATATCAACTGTAATAAGCGAAATGATGTGCTGTGTATTCTGTATTATATACATACAAAAGCGTGTCGAGATATTAAGGCTAGGCAGAAAATGGCTTGTATTTGACAATTCACTTCTTAAAAAGACAATAAGCTACGGCTGGGTATCCGCTATGCAGCAGGCAACTGTCCAGTTAGGAAAGATTGGCATTCAGGCAATCGTCAACACTATGGGCGTGTCCGTAGCCGCTGCATTTGCTGTTGTCAACAGAATTGATGATTTTGCGTATACTCCTGAGCAGAATATCGGCCACGCTATGACTGCACTTATGGCTCAGAACAAAGGTGCTAATGAAAAAAAACGTATGAAAGAAGGCTTTAAATGTGGTATGATGCTTGAATTCATATATGGAATTATTCTTTTTGCCGTGTGCTTTATACTTGCACGACCACTTATGCTTCTGTTTGTTAAAGATGAAGAAGTTATTCTACATGGTGTTAAGTATCTGCGCCTTATCTCATTTATGTATATACTCCCAGCCGCTACTAACGGCATACAGGGATATTTCCGTGGAATTGGCGATTTAAAGATTACACTTTTAAGCAGCTTTATCAATATGGGCGTACGTGTTATAGCCGCTATCCCACTCGTTCTTGTAATGGGCATGGGAATTGAAGCCCTCCCATTATCATACCTTGCCGGCTGGATTGGTATGCTTATTGCTGAACTTCCGCTGCTTATAAGGAATTACAGGTCCATTGCAAAATAGGCTTCACTGAATATAAACTATGAATAAAAAATGATAAAATTTTGATTAAAATTTGAACTCAATAATACAGACATCTTGCCGCAACTACAGATTAATTGAACTTGATTTATAGTATTTACAGTGATAGAATAATAATATCTTTTTGGAATTAGCAACAAAAGATTAAATTATACTGATTACTCAGTTATAGTAACAATTATTCACTAAGCAAAGAAACAGGCGGGATTTAATATCCCGCCTGTTTCTTTATAACTATTCACAGAATGTAAGCCTGTTTCCTGTTAATCCAAGCAAAGGCTTAAACTCTGCATTCTTCTTATAATTTATAATAATACATTTTCTAACTTTAACTTAGGTACGTGATGAACCTGATTGTCATCTCTGTAATACTTAAGATTCGCTCCCTCAGATACTTCATCAATAACAACCTGTTCCTTAGGATATCCCAATGCAATAACAAGTCTTGCTGTCATACCCTCTGGAATTGAAAGTTCTTCGTTAAGCTTAGGAATATTAACACTTGCAAACATACAGCCTCCAAGATTAACCTCATTGGCGGCAAGAAGTATTGTCTGTGCCGCTATTCCCTCATCTCTTGATGCTGATACGCTTGAAGCACTGCATATTATTATGTAGCCTGCTGGTCTTTCACCCTCAACAGGACCATCCCAGTCTGGAAGCGCACCTGCCCATTTTAATGTGTCAAACACTTTTTTATTGCTTTCCTCATCACACACAACCTTATATCTTAAAGGCTGGTTGTTAGCACCTGAAGCTGTATTTCTTGCTATATCAACAAGATTTACAAGCTCGTTCTTTTCTATTTTCTTATCCTCAAAAAAACGTCTATATGAACGGTTCTTTAATACAAGTTCCTTAAATGACATATGACTCTCCCTTCTGATTATATTAAATTTATTACTGTACCATACAAGCCTGCTTAATCTGCTTTACTATATGCTCACTATGAAGCTTAAAACGCCTCTGTTCTGACGGAATGAACCTCTCTGACATTATGAAATCAATGAATTCCTCATATGGCATATACATATAGTCCATAGTTTCACCCTGCTGTAATTTAACGTGTTCCTCATCATCACATACATTAAGATAACCATAATATATACAATGTCTTGCATCATCAGTATACCTATAAAGTTCAATTAAATCCTCTGGCGATTTCTTAATTCCCGTTTCTTCCAGAAGTTCCCTTACCGCTCCTGTCCTAGGTGTTTCACCGCTGATAATAGAACCTCCTGTAACTTCCCATTTTAAAGAATTCGTCTTGTTACGCGACCTCTGCGTTGTAAGCACCTTTCCTGTCTTTGTAACTGTATACACCATAACAACTATGTGGTACACGCCTTCTGGAAGTGACTTTGCCATACTTCTGCGAACTTCAAAACCTAACTTATTCTCATTGGCATCATAAGCGTCCCACATCTCCTCATCGACCATTTCAATGAAGCTGTCATAATACTGCTCCTTAAAATATATCATTTCTTCTATCTGCTGTTTGGTATATAATATGTTCTCAGGTGCAACGACCCACACTGTTCCTGAATCATCTCTCCTTCTTGCAACTGCAATAAGAACACCTGAATATTCATCAACAGCAACATCAACACCTACAAGATACACTCTCTGGTCATCTGTTACCGGTTTGAATTCCAGATCCTTATCATTGATAACGTATCCGACATTAATCGGATACACAACCGAGGGGTTATCCTCGTCTGTACTTCCCAATGGGTGGTCAACTTTTACGGCTACTAATTCTTCTCTCACTGTTCCTCCTCCAGGTACTAACAATAGACACAAAATGTTGTTCTTACTTATTATCTAACCACTTATAATGATAAATGTAATTTGCCACTAATATTATATATTATTTTACATTTGTTGCAAGTATTTTACAATAAAGGCGATATCATTCTTAACATACATACCCCAAGTCTTAATGGCTTAATAACATCTTTAGTATAATCAGCTGTCACTTCGTGTCCTGCCTCAAAGTTATTTAACATATCCTGCTTTACACTTAATGCCGTCGCTTTATTATATATAAATACTGCATTTTCAAAATGAAGATATAAGCTTCTGTAGTCCATATTGATTGTGCCAACAACAGATACTTCATCATCACATACCCACTGCTTAGCGTGACAGAATCCTGGTGTATACTCATATATTCTCACGCCAGCCGAACACAGTGGCTCATAATAAGACCTTGTAATTCTGTATACAAGCTTCTTATCTGGTATTCCCGGTGTGACAATTCTTACATCAACGCCTCTCTTAACCGCAAGCCTTAACTCTCTTTCCATCTCATCAGTGATAATAAGATACGGAGTTGTGATATACACATAGTCCTTGGCATTTTTTAGAATATTAAGGTACACGTCCTCACCAATTCTGTCCTGTCCTAATGGATTATCTGAATATGGCTGTACATAACAGTCTTTCATAACTGCCTTATATGTACCATCTGTCGCATCAAGATATTTATTATAATCATTATCAGTATGTTCTATGGCATTCCACATAGTAAGAAAGCTTGCTGTGAGACTCTTTACCGCATCACCCTGAAGCTTAATTCCTGTGTCCTTCCAGTAACCATATGGGTGTGTTATATTAAAATACTCATCTGCAAGATTATATCCACCTGTAAAGCCTACCTTGCCGTCAATAACGGTTATCTTCCTGTGATCCCTGTTATTCATAAACATATTTACAATAACTTTAAGTGGATTGAATACACGGCACTGTATGCCCTTCTGCCTCATCTGTTTTATGAACTCTTTATTAAGGAAAAAAATACTTCCTAAATCGTCATAGAATATTCTTACCTCCACACCGCTCTGTGCCTTATTTTCAAGGATATGCTTAAGCCTTGCAAAGCTTTCAGCATCTTCAATAGCGTGATATTCCATAAATATAAAATGCTCTGCCTTTTCAAGTTCAACAAGCTGTGCCTCAAAGCTTACATCAGTAGTTGGATAATATTTTACATCTGTATTGCTGTATACAGGATATCTTGCTGTATTGCTTATATATCTGCACTGGTTAGCTACGCCCTTGTCCTTGCTGGCTATATCATCTATTATGTCATTATCCTGCTTTAAGAGGGTAAGCACATTCGTTTCAATATTATTAAATGAACGTCTAACACCTTTAGTTACAATAGAACGTCCAAATAGCAGATATATACATATTCCAAAAAACGGAACTGCAGTTATTACGATAAGCCAGGGCATTTTCTGTGCCGCATTAACGTGTGTTCCAAATATTTTAAGGGCAATAAACATTGCTATAAATGTAAGAAGCAATGTTATGGCAGTTGAATATGTATTCAGCTTCATCATTAAAAATATCATCCAGCCAGTCTGTATAAGAACAAGAAGCCCTATCAGTATCAACCTTGTTGCACTATTTTTTATGCTTGATTTTTTCTCTGTACGCATACCATCACCATTCCTGCATATATTATCTATAATTCAATCTGTGCATCATCACAAATCTTATGTAATAGATAATTATACACCTATATTGTCTGTCCTGCAAACTGTGTCATATATAATTTATAATATCTTCCCATTTTGTTAAGAAGTTCTTTATGATTGCCTGCTTCAACTATATGTCCCTCATCCATAACAACAATTATGTCAGCATCCTGTATTGTAGACAATCTATGAGCTATTATAAGACTTGTCCTGTTCTCCATAAGCTTAAGCATTGCATCCTGAATATGCTTTTCAGTTCTTGTATCCACGTTAGATGTCGCCTCGTCCAATATAAGGATCTTAGGCTGTGCAAGAAATGCTCTTGCTATTGATAAAAGCTGTCTTTGTCCCTGTGATATATTCTCACCCTCTGCCATAAGCTCTGTATCGTATTTTAATGGCATTTTATTAATCATAGTATCGCAGTTGCTCATAGCCGCAGCGGCATACATCTGCTCATCAGTTGCCGCTTCATTGGAATACTTAAGATTATTCTTTATTGTATCTGCAAATAATACAGTATCCTGCAATACAATCGCTGTGTTCTTACGGAGTGTGGCACAATCTATGTCCTTTATATTAACATCATCTATTAATATCTCTCCGCTGTCAACGTCATAAAATCTCATTAAAAGATTGACAACTGTTGTCTTTCCGCTTCCTGTTGAGCCTACAAGTGCCACCTTCTGTCCTGCCTTAACTTGAAGATTAAAGTCATATAGCACCTGCTTGTCCTTGGTATATGAGAAATTGACATCTTTAAACTTAATAACGCCCTCAAGCTTATCCATATTCTTATCACCACTCTTATCTTCAAGCGGTTCGTCCATAACTGCAAATACTCTCTCTGCCCCCGCTATGGCTGTCTGTATCTGTCCATATATCTGTGCAAGCTCATCAATTGGTCTTCCAAACTGCTTCGCATATACGATAAATGCAGATATAACACCGATAGATATAATATGGTTAATGGCAAAATATCCGCCAAATGCCGCAATAATAACAAAGCTTATATTATTGATTACATTCATAACTGGTCCCATTGAACCGCCAAGAATCTCTGCTATAATTCCAACCCTTGTAAGTTCATCCGACACACTGTTAAAGTCTTTTATGACATTTTCCTGCCTGTTATATGCAACAACTGACTTATAACCTGTAACCATCTCCTCAACCGTTCCATTAAGATTACCTAAAAGCACCTGTCTTTTCGTAAAGAACTTCTTCATAGCCTTAGATAAGAACTTAGTTGCAATCACTGTAAGAATTACAGTAACGCACGATAACAGTGCAAGCTGTGGACATAATACAGTCATCATTATAACTGTTCCAATAATCGTTAATACACCTGAGAACATCGAACTTAACGATTGCGAAACTGTTGTTGATATATTCTCAATATCGTTAGTCATACGGCTCATAATATCTCCGTGGCTGTTACTGTCAAGGTATCTTACAGGAAGATTAACTATGTGCCTGAATAAATCTTCTCTCATCTTCTTTACGATATTCTGGCTTAATACCGCACTTATCTTGGTCTGTAAAAATGTACATATACTATGTATTATGTATACAACCACCATTGTTATAAGTATCGGAGTTAATTCCTTAAATCTGCCAGAAGCTATAATATCAATTGCATTACTCTGAAGCTTTGGTGCATATACCGAACATATTACTACAACGATAACAGCCGCCAGAAGCCCTATAATCATAGCTTTCTCAGCCGCAAAATATGCTATCAGTCTTTTTAAAGTACCCTTCTTGTCCTTAGCCTTCTCAACAGTAAGATTGCGGTTGCCAGGTCTTCTGCCAAAGGCTTTATAATTATTCATCTGTGCCTGTCTGCTCTGCTCCATTCTATTCATTTCCTTTCAGCTGTGACTCATAAATATCTTTATATATCTCACTTGTCTTTATAAGCTCACTATGGCTTCCAACATCTGCTAATCTGCCATTATCCATTACAACAATTCTATCTGCATTCTTTACAGAAGCAATTCTCTGGGCAATTATAATCCTGGTTACATCATATTTCTTTACCGACAGCTCTGAATAAAGATCAGCCTCTGTCTTTAAATCAAGTGCACTTGTAGCATCATCAAATATAAGTATCTCTGAATTCTTAAGCACTGCACGGCTTATGGCAACTCTCTGCTTCTGGCCTCCTGAAAGACTGTGTCCACCCTGACTTACCTGTGTATCCATACCATCTGTCCTGTTGTCAATAAATTCTGTTGCCTGTGCTATGTCAGCGGCTTGTCTTATCTTTTCAATGTCTGCACTGTCATCACCCCACGCAATATTTTCTGCTATTGTAGTGCTGAATATCTCCGGCTTCTGTAATGCTATTGACACTTTATCCCTTAAAACCTGCAAATCATAATCTTTAACATTGACATCATCTATAAGTACTTCCCCCTTAGTCACATCATAAAAACGTGGTATGAGATTTACAAGACTTGACTTGCCGCAGCCTGTTGCACCCAGTATTCCGATAGTTTCACCCGGATTAATAACAAGGTTAAAGTTCTCAATAACATTTTCATTATCCATACCTGGATATGCAAATGACACATTCTTAAATTCAACTTTTCCCTTAACGGCAGTTTCTTTATTATATGTACCGCTCTTTATTGCCGGATCACAGTTAATTATCTCCATAACACGCTTCTTTGAGGCAATTCCCCTTGAAGCTGTCTGAAATATCATCGTCATACGCATAACCGCATTAAGCACCTGTGAACAATATGTAATCGCCGCCATTACATTACCAGGCGTTGCACTTCCTGCACTTACCTGTATTCCACCAACCTTTATAACCGCAACAACTGAAAGATTTAATATAATATTCATAATAGGTGTCATATAAGAAAGCAGTAAAAGCACATCAAGCTGTGTTGAAACAAGCTCATTATTAGCTTTCTCAAATCTTTCTGTCTCGTAATCTTCCTTGACATATGCCTTTACAACTCTTGCACCAGACACATTTTCCTGCATTACATTGTTAACCTTATCAAGCTTCTTCTGTAACACTGTGAACTTAGGATTGGCTTTGGCTATGAAATATACAACACATACTGCAACAAACGGAAGTGCACACGCAATTATTATTCCAAATTCCATATTAAGTGACACCATACACGCTATACCACCGATAAACAGCATACTTGTACGCACAAAACCTCTCAGGCATTGCATTACAAAATTCTGAAGCTGTGTTATATCATTCGTAACCCTTGTAATTAAAGAACCTGTGGAGAATTTATCAGTCTGTTCAAAAGAGAATTCCATAATTCTCTTAAAGACAGCTTTTCTTACATCATTACCAAACTGCTGTGCACAAAGATTGGCAAAGACACCGGACATAATGCCACAGATACCACCAAGTGCCACAAATCCTATCATTTTAAGCCCGATGGTAATTACTGTATTAAGATTGCCAACCCCGCCATTGTTAAGCCCCAATACACCGTCATCAATTATTCTGCTCATAAGCTCCGGCTGTAACAAGTCCATAGAAACCTCACCTATCATAAATACAGGTGCAAGCAGAGCAAAGAACCAATACTTTTTTAAATATTTAAGCATACCACATTCCTTTCTTAAGCTTTATTACTTCTTATAGCTAAAAAGCACCATCAGAATAAATCTGCTGGTGCTTCTTCTATTATAAATACATTTTATAAATCAAGTACAAATATTCACTTAATAACAGCGATTCTTACTTAATCCAATATCTAATCTTCAAATACCTGCTTAATACTGTCATAATGCAGGAATTCTCCTGTTGCTGCTATCTGTTTAAGTTCTTCTCTGGTAACGAACTTATACCCTAAGGCTTCCTCTGTCTGTATATGTATGTCCTCATCTTTAACATCTTTAATGAACTTGTATACATCTACAAAATAATTGTCACCCTTGCCAGGATTCTCTCTTTTATAGGTGAATACATATCCACCTCTGGCATCTGTAACGTCAATTCCTGTCTCTTCACGAACCTCACGTCTTACTGCATCAATTGACTCCTCACCTGCCTGAGCCGCTCCGCCTGATACTTCCCACCAGCCAGGAGCCCACGCCTTAGTCATAACACGCTGTGTAATAAGGAACTTTCCATCCGGACGTTCTATGACACCTAACACTGTAAGATGATATTCTCCATCTTTAAGCTGCCAGTCATTCTTTTTCATTAATCTGCCTGTCTTTTCTTTGTTGGCATCATATATATCCCACATTTCCATATACGTCATCCTCCATATATTATAATCAGCCATACAATAATATACAGCGATTAACATTTTCGTTATAACTATGATTAGTATAACACATTTTCAATACTTTTTCTAGTTAGCTGAGTGAATTTTAACCATATGAGCATATTCACCATCTAACTCCATAAGCTCCTTGTGAGTTCCTCTTTCCTTAATCCCCTCATCTGTAAGCATATATATTTCCTCAGCATTTTCTATTGTAGTAAGTCTGTGGGCTATAACAAATGTAGTTCTATTCTTAGCCAGCTTCTCTAACGACTCCTGTACAATCTGCTCACTTTCATTATCAAGTGCTGATGTTGCCTCATCAAATATAAGTATAGGTGGATTTTTAAGAAATACCCTTGCTATTGATAATCTCTGCTTCTGTCCACCTGACAACTTGACACCTCTTTGTCCTATATCCGTGTCGTATCCATTTTCAAATGCTTCTATAAATTCATGTGCATTGGCAAGCTTTGCCGCTGCAATTACTTCGTCATCGGTAGCATCTGGCTTTCCGTATCGTATATTCTCTTTAATGCTTCCCATAAACAGATATACGTCCTGCTGGACAACCCCGATATTATCCCTTAAGCTCTTAAGAGTAACATCTTTAATGTCTTTTCCATCAATTCTTATGCTTCCTTCTGTCGCCTCATAAAATCTTGGTATAAGCGAACATAATGTAGTCTTTCCTGCTCCTGACGGACCTACCAGTGCCACATATCTGCCTGGTGTAACATTAAAGCTGATTCCTGATAATACTTCCTCGATTCCGTCCTTATATCTAAAAGATACATTGTCGAATGTAATCTCACCCTTAACGTCTTTAAGTTCAACTGCATCTGGCTTTTCCTTTATATCCGGTTCAACTGATAATATCTCAAGAAATCTTTCATAACCGGAATAACCGTTCTGGAACTGTTCTGTAAAATCAATAAGTACCTTTACCGGCTCCGTAAATATATTTATATACAATAAAAATGTTACGAAGTCTGTAATATTAACCCAGCCTCTTGTTATTCCTATACCGCCCACTGCAATTACAATTACATTAATCATAGTTGTAAATGCTGTAAGTCCGGCATTGTACATTCCCATATAATGATAGCTGTCTTTCTTTGACTCTAAGAATAAATCATTGCCTTTTTTGAACTTACCGCACTCTATATCCTCATTAGCAAATGATTTAACAACACGTATTCCTGACAGATTATCTTCTATCTGTGCATTAATCTCACCTATACGGATACGGTTTCTTTTAAATGCACGCTTCATTTTCTTATTAAGGAAATATGCAAATACAAGCATAACAGGCACAAGCACAAATGCAGTAAGCGTAAGCCTTACATCTATAGTGCTTAATATAACAAGTGCACCTACAATCTTAATAAGTGATATTGTTATATTCTCAGGACCGTGGTGTAAAAGCTCTGTTATATCGAATAAATCCGAAGTTATTCTTGATAATAACTGTCCAACCTTCTGGTCGTCATAAAATGAATAAGAAAGCTTCTGGTAGTGGTTAAAAATCTCAGCCCTCATATCGTATTCAATCTTAGCTCCCATAACGTGTCCGTAATTAGATATATAATAATTACACCCCCACTGCACAAGAACAAGCACGAATAATATCACAACTATTGTAAATATTGCCTTAGACGCTTCATCTGCCGGCATATAGGCAACCTTGGAAGTTATATATCTTACAACAAGCGGTATGACAAGTGCCACCGCCGCAGACATCATCGCAAGAATCATATCTATAATAAATGTGCCTAAATATGGCTTATAATACTTTGCAAGCTTTTTAAGATTTTCTTTCATACAACTCACTAATCCTTTCATACTTTATTCATTATTAATAACTTTAATTTTAGTGTTCTGCTTTCATAATCTGTACCGGCACTCCAAGAAGCACTGCTCCGCCAAGCATATTTCCGATTGTCACCATAATCATACTCTTGATAACAGAAGCTGTGCCAATATCACCAAGTAACATATATCCAATAGAAAATGTACTCATATTAGCAATACAATGCTCAAAACCAGCAACTACGAACGCCATAATAATACAGAACATTATTATAAGCTTGCCGCTTTCTGTCTTTAACTTAGTACCAACTAATACTGCCATACATACAAGGAAATTACAAAGAATCCCCCTTACTAAAAGTTCCATGGAACCTGCTGAAATCTTAGAATATATAAAACTGTTATAATAATCAACCATTATTGCGTGTGAAGCCTTACTATATACAAATAAACCCGAAAGAATAAATGCACCGGCAAAGTTACCTATATAGCTTACAACCCATACTTTTATTAGATCTCTTACTGAAACCGTCTTATTGTATGTGCCAATCGCCATAACAAAATTATTACCTGTAAATAATTCTCCTCCCATAAATACGACGAGTACAATTGCAATTGAGAATAAAAATGCACCTAAAAGCTTACCAAACTGTGGATAAGTTGGAAGCAGTACTGCCGCACTCACATTCGATAAAATTGTTGCAACAACAATATAGAAGCCTGCCATAATAGAGCGCATAAAATACTTTCCGAAATGGTTGTTGCATAACTCTGCCTTATTCGATGCTGCCTTAGCAATTGCATCGACATCTGAAAATAACATATTAATCCTCCGTTCGTTGGTCTGACAACCTGTAATCGGGTCTGCAACAATAGTTACAGACCCGATTATAGAGGATAACACATATAAAATTCTATTTCCATAATTTGTGTGTATTTTTAAAAGAACTTACTACTTTAAAGGCATTACAGCCACATAATTAAACATCATAATAAAGTGGCATATGCTTCCTGCCATAACAAACAGATGAAATATCTCGTGAGAACCAAAATACTTATGGTTGGCATTAAACACCTTAAGCTTAAGTGCATATATGACGCCACCGATTGTATATATTATTCCACCTGCTAACAACCACGCAAATGCCGCTGTTGGAAGTGCATTTATTATCTGTGTAAATGATAATACACACGCCCAGCCCATAACAATATAAAGAACTGATGATACCCACTTAGGACAGGTTACCCAGCATAATTTAAAGATAATACCAACTATTGCAATTCCCCATACTAGTGCTAACAGTGCATATCCTGTCTTGTTATGAAGGACAACTAAGCATACAGGAGTATAGGAACCCGCTATCATAACCGATATCATACAATGGTCTAACTTCTTTAATATTTTATTAATTCCAGGTGTTGCATTAACTGTATGATAAGTTGTACTTGCAGCATACAGCAAAATCATTGTTCCTATAAATATTGAAAGTGAAATAACATGTATTGTATCAGGTGCTGACAATGCCTTAATTATAAGCGGTGTTGCAGCAAATAATGCCATAAGCATTGCTATAAAATGTGTTATTGCACTTCCTGGGTCTTTTATCTTTATGTTAGATACATTTTTCTTAATCTTTTCCATAATAATCCTCTTTTCTGCACACGCTTTCTTAATATGTGCTGTAATTATCTTCATATTACATAGTATTGATTACTACGTTATATATATAATATAACCATTTATCATAGAAATCAATATCTAATCACATAATTAATCAAAAAAATACTGTGCAAGGACATAAAAAAAGCCACTTTTAACGGTCAATCCGCTAAAAGTGGCAGCTTTTTATATTACTTCATAAGCTTAAATGCACTAACTAATTCTTTTAATCTGTCCGCCTGTGAAGCAAGTTCCTCACTGCTTGCAGAACTTTCCTCAGCCATAGCTGTATTCTCTTCTACTACAGCTGCTATCTGGCTTGCTGCTTCTGATACCTGCTTTAATGATTCAGCCTGCTGTTCTGAAGCAACTGAAATCTGCTCGATATTCTCAACAAGTTCTTTAGTCTTCTCAACTGACTCCATAAGCTTAGCAGCTGCATCATCAACCATTCCCTTGCCCTCTTCAACTGCATTAATTGCCTGAACTATAAGTTCACCAGAGCTCTTAGCTGCATCTGCACTCTGTGCTGCAAGATTACCAACCTGTGTTGCAACAACTGCGAAGCCTCTTCCTTCTTCACCTGCTCTTGCAGCTTCAATCGAAGCGTTAAGTGCAAGAAGGTTAGTACTTGAGGCAATCTCATCAATTGTATTAATAATACTGCTGATATGCTTAGAATTCTCTGTGATAACTTCCATAGCGTGAACTATCTGCTGTACCTGATTATTACTTTCAATAATCTGGTCACCAACAGCTTTAGCCATTTCATTAGCCTTATTAGCATTATGTGCATTCATATCAACCTGATCAGCTACATTAGCAATTGTACTCTGTAATTCCTGTACTGAACTTGCCTGATCCGTTGCACCCTCAGTAATTGCCTGTGCACCATCTGAAAGCTGGCTTGCATTGGAAGCTACCATATCTGCAACACCATTAATCTCTGAAAGAGTTGATGAAAGATCTGTTATAACTTTTACTAAAGCAACTTCAATGTCCTTAAAGTCACCGATGTGTTCTACATTAGGTGATATATTAAAGTTACCACCTGCCATCTCTTTTAAACCTCGTGTTAGGTCTTTAATTATTGCACTTAATCTTCCCGCCATATTATCAAACTTCTCAGCAAGCTGACCAATTTCATCATTATAATTCTTCTTAATATTAACTGAGAAATCTCCCATCGCAAGCTGGTCCGCTACTGCAACTACATCATCTATAGGCTTAATGTACTTCTTAATAAGCTTATTGCTGATAACAATTATAATTACTAAAGTTATAATCGAAATAACAATCATAAACACTACAAGAATAATCGTATTACGCTCAAGATCTGTCTTATTTAATGCACTTGCTGCCCACCAGGTCTGATTAACAGCTTTAATAGGTGCATAATATCTTTCAACCTTAGAACCATCATCCTTCTTAGTTGTTACACTGAAACTGCTTCCTGTATCAATGCCCTTTTGTATCTTGGCATATTCTTTAGCTGGTAAAACATCGCTTAACTTCTTTCCAACATATTCATCTGATTCGCTGTCATATACAAATGTACCATCACCCATAAGTACATCTACATACATTGTATTGTACTTATCGTCTGTTGAACGGAGTCCGCTGAATGTATCAACATTAATATCTACAAGAATTACACCCTGTGTCTTACCATGATATACAATTGGAAAAGAGGCACTTACCATATTGATGCCCTGATCCTTATATGGACTTGTAAAGCTGCTCTGCTGTGAAGCTGCTGCATTCTTGTAATAGTCCTTTGAACCATAGCTTGAATACTCACCATAGCTTTGTACCTTTCCACTCTGTGCATCTGATTCACTTACATAGATTGTATAATCTTTAATAGCAGGGTCAAAAGCATTAGGCTCAAAAAATACACCAACACCTGCAATGCTTTCACTTGATGTTACAGATGTATTGGCTACGCTGATCATAAACTGCTCAATCTCTTTGTTCATCTTCTGTAACTGTACATCATATACTTCACTCTTAACTGTCTCTCCAGTATATCCGGTCTTAGCATAATCATCATAACGTTCCGTAATATAATTCTGAAGAATATTAGCAACATCTGAGGCTCTGTCAAGTACCTCCTGTACTGATACACCATTCTGCTGTGCAATTCCATCAAACTCACCACTTATACTACTATTCATAAACTTAGCTGCAATTGTTGCACTAATTGCAATCATAACCGTAAGGCAGGCAACTAATAATATACCCACTGCTACTGAAATCTTATAGGTCAGTTGTTTATTTTTGAACCCCTCGACTGCAGCATTTTTCTCTGTGTGTTCCTTGCTCATATTATTCCTCCGTTCTTCTACACATTAAATATTCAATTGATCGTATCTTAAATATTTAAATATATATTATCACTATGTATTTACAATATCAATCCATTTATTAAGTTTTACTAAAATTTGTTAAATATTGTTAAATTATCTTTAAAATCGCAGGTTAATAATCCCAAATTTATACATTTTGAAGCAACTTGAAATAAACACATAATTAAGAAACAAGCTGGAAGTATATGCCAATATTACGCAGACTTATTAATTAAATAAAATTGCGCTATATTAAGCATATACTTCCAGCTTTACATCATCTGTTATCAACCTTTTCAGGATTCATATCGTGCCATAAAAGTCTCTGCTTTGCCATATCCTCAAATGCAGTTCCTTCCTTGCCATAATTGCAATATGGGTCAATTGATATTCCTCCTCGTGGAGTGAACTTGCCCCACACTTCTATATATCTTGGCTGCATAAGCCTGATTAAATCCTTCATAATTATATTCACACAGTCCTCATGGAAATCACCATGATTTCTGAAACTGAACAGATATAATTTAAGTGACTTTGATTCAACCATAAGCTTATCAGGAATATATGATATATATATTGTTGCAAAATCAGGCTGGCCTGTTATAGGACAAAGACTTGTAAACTCAGGACAATTAAATTTTACAAAATAATCATTGTCCGGATGTTTGTTCTCAAATGTTTCAAGCACTCCTGGTGCATAATCCATACTATACTTCGTCTTATTGCCTAACTGCTTAAGTCCTTCATCTTCTCTAGACATATTAATCTCCATTCCTGCATATTGTTCTGTCAACATATTAATTCTTTGGTATATTAATCTACTTGTATAATATTCTTTTTGTATATCAATTCCCCAGTTTATTAAACTGCTTATGCACAATTACTTAATATGCTTCTTAATTCTTTCTGTCATCTGCTCCTCACCCATAATATGAACTATTGTCCAAAGGTCAGGTGTATTGGCACGTCCTGTAACTGCAATCCTTACAGCTTCAGCTATATCAGATACATTTCCCTTGAAATTCTCTGGATTAGCCTTGTAAGCCTTCATATCTGAAGCAAAGCCGTGCTCATCTGCTATCTCCTTAAGCTTGTTAAACCATACTGAATTATCATCATTATGGTCATACTTTGCAAGATAACTCTTTAGTATCTTACTTACCATATCTTCATCAAGCTTGAATTCGTCCATTTCCTCTGCTGACTCACCGTCAAAGAAATAAGAGATAAGTTCAAATATCTGCTTTGCATACATTAAATCTTTTCTTCTTCTCTTAGCACCGACACCCATATAAAGGCGGAGAATTTGTAACATCTTTTCTCTATCGCCGAACCATTTCTCTACATTTTCTGGTTCATTCTCCTTAGCCCAGTCATAAAGGAAATCGTAAAGTTCTTCTTCTGAAAGCTTAGATAATTCATTCTTACATATATTATGAAGCTTATCCTTATCAAAGAGTGCACCTGACTGGTTCATCTTCTCTACTGAGAATGGGAACTCATTGATATCCTTGTCCGGGAACTTCTCGTGCCACTCTTCAAAGTTAGAATTAAGAAGCGTAAGAAGATATACCTTCATTGTATATGGATGGTATCCGTCCTTCCTATAATAATCAAGTGAAAGCTCTGGGTCTTTTCTCTTAGATAACTTTCTCTTGCCTCCTGTCTCCTCATCAAACTTCATAAGATGTGCTGTATGTGCGTAAGCCGGCATCTTAAAGCCCAATAAATGGAATAACTCATAATGTATAGGAGCTGATGCAAGCCACTCACCACCTCTTACAACTGTAGTTGTTCTCATAAGATGGTCATCAATTGCATGTGCAAAATGGTATGTTGGAATACCATCTTTCTTTAAAAGCACAATGTCGTGTATATTCTCTGGAAGCTTAATCTCTCCCTTGATTGCATCAACAAATGTAATCTCCTTATCAGGGCTTCCCTGTGAACGAAGTCTTAATACATATGGCTTACCAGCCTTAATATTAGCTTCTATCTCTTCATAAGAGAGGTTACGACAAGTCGCATATTCTCCATAATAACCTGTAAGAACCTTATCTTCTTCCTGCTTTGCCCTTACCTTATCAAGCTCCTCCTCTGTACAAAAGCATGGGTAAGCAAGTCCTCTTTCTACAAGGCTCTTAGCATATGTATGATATATTTCAACTCTCTGTCTCTGGAAATATGGTCCATAAGCATTTCTTGGATCTGTATCATCAAAGCCAGCACCCTCATCAAATTCAATATCAAAATATCTTAATACATTAATAATTGTTTCTACTGCACCATCAACTTTTCTTTTCTCATCTGTATCTTCTATTCTAAGATAAAATACACCACCATTTCTGTGTGCAATTCTCTCATCAGCAAGTGCACTATAGAGATTGCCCAGATGAATAAATCCTGTTGGACTTGGTGCCATACGTGTAACTTCTGCCTTATTAGGAAGCTTTCTATATGGGAATTTCTCTTCATAATATTCAGGAGTATTAACTACTTCCGGAAATAATAAATCTGCTAATTTCTGATTATCCATTTCATCCTCATTTCTGCGCATATTCTCATATAACTTCTATGTATTATATAATTATATACAATGCTATAATGCGCTTATACATTCACATATCATTACGGCAACAGCCAATATTATATATTACACATTTTTATGATATTTATCAACTTATGTTTGATATATATATCAATTTCATATCACCAACACTTTTAATATATCCATTGACACATAACAATATATTCCTATGTACACTTTGTATGCTATATATATCATATATAGCATATATAATATATATATTTCGACAGGTATATTAAAATACAGGCATTTAAATATTCACATAAATCAGCATAACTTTTTTAATTCAACAATATATTCTCTATAGCATATGCCACACCATCTTCATCATTGCTTTTAGTCACATAATCAGCAATGCTCTTTAAATGTTCTGTTGCATTACCCATAGCAACACCGTAGCCTGCGAATTGTATCATATCAATATCATTATCCGCATCGCCAAATGCCGCAATATCTTTCCTGTCTATGCCAAGAAGTCCTGCAAGATATTGTACTCCTGACCTCTTTCCAGCATCTTTATATGATATTTCTATAAGCTGTTTTACTGAGCTTGTAATATATATATCCTTGTCAGACTCATAAAGTTCATCAATAATCTTACGCTTTAAAATGTCATCATCAAGGACAACATCCATACAATCAAGTTCACTTCTATGCTCATTAATGAATTGTATAATATCCTCTTTTAATATTCTTGTGGAACGCACATATTGTATCGCATTTTCTGTTGCACCGTACTTTACAGGATTGTCAATATACTCCTTTGCCGCATATGCACACCCTCTTATAAATGCCTCATAAGTAACAGGGTACTGCTTACATACCGACAGAACATTATCAACAGACTGTGGTTTTAGTATATATGACTTAATACATTTTCTATCTGCAATCCTGTATACACTTGCACCATTGCTTGTTATTGCATACTCTATTCCCTGTACATTAAGCACTTCCTCTGGAAGAGTATCAAATGCCCTGCCGCTGGCAATACATACATGGACACCTCTTTTAATTGCCCCGCTTAAAGCTCTTTTGTTAGCCTCAGATAAGTGTCCGTCCGATGTAAGTGTCGTTCTGTCCAAATCCAGTGCAATAAGTTTAACCATATATCCTCCATTAACGCATAACCTTAATCATTTTACGATCTGCGTTATTTATAATGCTCATCAATAAGTATCTAATTCACATTTTACGCTTTACTGCTCCAGAAATCAACAGGTTCATACTCCTGTAATCTTGCAAGAAAACCAAGCTTGTCAAGCTTCTCCTGAATAATGTCCAACGTGTCCTCATCAGGTGCTATCACTGTATGATAATGATACCCTGATGTGACATTCATTAACAGATTAGACTTTCCATTTCCAATCTCTGCCATATAATCTTTAATATCACGCCTTGAGTGCAGATTAAGATCTGCCTTAATAACTCCGTATACTTTGTGATATACGAACACATCTTTAACCCAGCCACCCATATCAACAATACTGTTAAGCTCTGCTTCTACATCTGCTTCTGTATGAACGACCTTAAATATTCTTGTATGTTCATTCTTCTTACGGATAACATATCCCCTGTTAGTTGATGATATTTCATTATCAGAAGCTCTTATAAGTGCTATATCCTGAACAATTACCTGTCTGCTCACATTAAGCATACTGGCAAGTGCAACTCCCGAAACAGGCTTACTACTACTATTAAGAATATCTATTATTTTTTCACGTCTTTGTTCTCCGTTCATACTATCTCTCCATTTTCATCTATTCAATTGGGTGAAGATTTTTTAATGATATATCCATAATCGGTGCTGAATGTGTAAGTGCTCCGCTTGATACATAATCAACAGAAAGTCCTGATAACTTTTCAAGGTTCTCTTTGGTAATATTACCAGATATTTCAACCTCTGCCCTGCCGTCAATTATATTAAGAGCTTCTTTCATAGTATCGTGTGACATATTATCAAGCATAATTATATCTGCTCCTGCTTCAACAGCCTCACGGACCATATCAAGATTCTCAACCTCAATTTCTATTTTTCTTACAAATGGTGCATATTCCTTTGCCATTCTAACAGCCTTAGCTACTCCGCCAGCCGCTCCTATATGATTATCCTTTAGAAGCACACCATCTGTAAGATTGTATCTGTGGTTATTGCCACCACCAACTCTTACCGCATACTTCTCAAACAATCTGTTATTAGGTGTTGTCTTTCTTGTATCCAGAAGCTTAATACCTGTCCCTTCAAGACACTGGGCAACTTCATTAGTATATGTAGCAATTCCACTCATTCTCTGTAAGTAATTAAGTGCTGTTCTCTCCCCACATAATAACACTTTTATGTCACCTGTTACAACTGCAAGAAGCTCTCCCTTAGTAACTTTATCTCCATCTTTTACTTTTAAATCAACAACTGTATTCTCATCAAGAAGTGTGAATACCCTTGCAAATATCGGAAGTCCGCATATGATTCCATCCTGCTTGCATATAAGCTGTACCTCGCCCTTCTTAGGTTCTGGCATAACACTGTTAGTCGACACATCTTCACTTGTTATATCTTCCTTTAACGCACTGATTATTAATGGATCTGCATTTAATTTTAAAGTAACATTATCTAACATATTTATTCTCCTGATTATACCATATTTTTGCGTTGTTCTTCAACGCATCCGAAGTTTCGAAGAAACTTCTAAGTGACTACGAAGTAGTCATATTATACCATATTTTTGCGTTGCTTTTCCACGCATCCGAAGTTTCGAAGAAACTTCTAAGTGACTACGAAGTAGTCATATTATACCATATTTTTGCGTTGCTTTTCCACGCATCCGAAGTTTCGAAGAAACTTCTAAGTGACTACGAAGTAGTCATATTATACCATATTTTTCTTTTTATGCTGTCTGCTTTCCTGCATCTGCTTCATCTATTTTATCTTTTACAAGTTTTGCATATAATTCATTCAAGGCATTTTCATCTTCATAATCCGTAAGCTTCATATTAGCAACATAGGCATCGGCCGATGCATTAAGTTTATCAGCTAATTCGCTATCTATCATATTATGAGCTGCTCTCTTGGCAAATACAAGGCTTTCAAGAAGCGAATTGCTCGCAAGCCTGTTTCTTCCGTGAACACCATTGCAGGCTGTTTCACCTACTGCATATAATCTGTCCATAGATGTCCTGCTCTCATAATCAACCTTTATGCCACCCATAAAATAATGCTGTGCCGGTACAACTGGTATACATTCTTTAGTGACATCATAACCCTGCTGTCTGCAATGCTCAACTATATTAGGAAAATGCGATTTCAGCTCAGCTTCTGGAATCGTCCTTAAATCTTCCCAGACGTGATCTGTTCCGTCCTTTTTCATCTGCTCATATATAGCCTGTGTAAGTAAATCCCTTGGCAGAAGTTCATTAACAAATCTTTCGCCATTCTTGTCATAAAGCTTTGCCCCCTCGCCTCTTACTGACTCAGATATAAGAAAGCTTCTGTCCTTCTCATCTTTAGAATAAAATGTTGTTGGATGAATCTGGACATAGTTAATATCCTTTAATTCAACATTATGCTTAACAGCAATTGCAATCGAGTCGCCTGTAAGATGTCTGAAATTAGTTGAATGTCTATAAAGACCACCTATTCCGCCTGTTGCAAGAACAGTGACATCTGCCTTAACTGTCATAAGGCTGTTATCTGATTTTCTTATAACTGCACCAACACATTCATTATTATAGCTTATAATGTCTAACATCCTTGTATTCTCTAATAATGTTACATTAGGAAGCTCCCTTACTCTTTCAAGCAGATGACTTGTTATCTCTTTTCCTGTAACGTCCTCATGGAATATTATTCTGTTACTGCTGTGTGCTCCCTCTTTAGTGTATGCAAGATTGCCCTGCTCATCTTTCTTAAAATCAGCACCTGTCTCAATTAAATCCTTGACAACATCTCTTGACGAACGAATCATTATCTCTACTGATTTCTTATCATTCTCATAATGTCCTGCTTTAAGTGTATCCTCAAAATAACTGTCATAATCACTATCATCCTTTAACATACACATTCCCCCCTGTGCAAGATATGAATCACTGCTTTCTGCATCACTGCTTGTTATCATAAGAATTCGCTTATCTCTCGGAAGATTGAGTGCACAATAAAGACCTGAACAGCCGCAGCCTACTATTAATACATCTGTTTCCATAATTTTACTCCATTTCTTTAATTATACCAGTTTGTTATATACCATTTATCTGCAATGTATTTTAATATTAATCATATTATTTTGCTGCCAGCTCAAGCATTTTATTAAGCGGCTTTAATGCACACTGTGCAAGTTCTTCATCAACGAATACCTCATTAGTATCATTTTCAAGAACATCTAACACCTTATCCAGCGTAACTTTTTTCATATTCACGCATACCTGGTCAGGCTTAACTGTATAAAGCTTCTTGTCTGGTGCCTTCTTTCTTATCTCATTGAACACACCATCAACTGTTCCGATAATATATTCATCTGCATCAGTATCAACAACATAATCAATAATTCCTGATGTGCTTCCAACATAATCTGCAAGTGCCAGTACATCTTCTGTACATTCAGGATGGGCTGCAAATCTAGCCTCTGGATGTAATTCTTTAGCCTTTAACACCATATCTTTAGTAATGACAACGTGTCTTGGGCAGCAGCCATTATTAAACATAAAATTCTTATCCGGGCATTGTTTCGCAACATAGCTTCCAAGATTTCTGTCTGGTATAAAAAATATATTTTTATTAGGAAGATTTTTAACAATCTTAACTGCATTAGATGATGTTACACATACATCTGAATATTTCTTTAATTCAGCAGTTGAATTAATATAACAGACAACCGCAAGGTCATCATACTTTTCTCTTAAAGCAAGTATCTCATCTTTGTCAGCCATATGTGCCATAGGACAGTCTGCATTCATATCCGGCATAAACACTCTTTTCTTAGGATTAAGGATTTTCGCACTTTCTCCCATAAATTCAACACCAGCAAATATAATTCTGTCCTGACTCACCTTAGTAGCCACCTTGCTTAAATAAAACGAGTCACCTATATAATCTGCAACGTCCTGAACATCTTCATCAACATAATAATGTGCAAGTATTACTGCGTTCTTCTCTTTCTTTAACTTTTCAATATCGCTTACGATAGACATATGTATTCCTCCAGAAATCGTTATAATTTCACAAAGTATACTACAAAACTTTACAGCTGACAAGACAGTTGTAAAGTTTTTCGGTAAATTTTGTAATATTCCAGTAAAACTGATAAAAGATATATGCTTATACACGATAAAAGCACTAAAAAAAGACGTAACAGCTATCCGCTGCTACGCCCTTTTATCTAAACTAAGTATTTACTTATTGAATGTTATAAAACCATAACTTTCAAGTGTCTTAAAATATTGTACAAGTCTTTTATACAAAGGCTCAGCTTTATCACCAAAATGCTCGTGCACAAGCTCAGATATATCATATATCGTTCTTGCACCATCTATATATGGCCATATGAAATTACCCATTTCATCAAGATGAATCTTTGATATTCTTGGCTTTCTGAATACAACCTGTGCTATTTTATTAAACACACCTTTATTCTCAACCATTATTGTTACTGCACCATTATCGTCTGTTTGAAAAGGATATTTATCCTCATTATGCATTGGCACATAATCAAGGTAATTAGCACTTTCTGCCTTTGCCTTCTTAGATTTTGTCTTCATATTCGTTCACACTCTACTTTTCTTTGCTCTTAGTCCATACTGCATTCTTTAATATTAAAAGAACCATAATAACCATTAACACAATAGAACCGATTGTTCCAAGTGAAATGCTTCCTGATAAATCAATTGGATCTGCAAGTCCAACTACTGCAAATATAGCAAGAAGAATACCTACAAGACCTTCACCAGCAATAAGTCCTGAGCAGAAAAGAATTCCACCACTTGCTTCGTTGTCCTTATCCTTATCTTTAGACTTCTTGTCAACAAAGTGACGGATAAGTCCACCAATCATAATTGTTGCTGAAAGCTCTAATGGAAGGTATAAACCAATTGCTACTGGAAGAACTGAAATACCAAGTATTTCAATTACTAATGCAATAAATACACCGATGAACACAAGTGCCCAAGGAAGATTTCCTTGCATAACACCTTCTACGATTGTCTTCATAAGAGTAGCCTGAGGAGCTGCAAGTTCTGTTGTACCAAAGCCCCATGCACTGTCAAGAAGAACAAGAACGCCACCGATTGTTAATGCTGCAATAACTGCACCTAAAAGTTCACCAATCTGCTGCTTCTTAGGTGTAGCACCAAGGATATAACCAGTCTTTAAATCCTGTGATGTATCACCAGCCATAGCTGCGATAATACAGATTACAGAACCGATACCGATAGCACCCTTCATACCATGAACACCTACATCACCTGTAACCTTAAGACATAATGTAGCAAATAAAAGTGTAGCAATAGCCATACCTGATACAGGGTTGTTACTGCTTCCTACAATACCAACCATACGAGAAGATACTGTTGCGAAGAAGAAACCAAATATTACTATAAGAATAGCGCCAAGAATTGTAACAGGAATATCTGGAATAAGCCAGATAGCAATTGTAACAACAACAATACCAATTGCAATAGCCTTCATATCAATATCCTGTTCTGTACGAAGCTTACCTGTGTTCTTATCACCTTTCATTCCCTTGATAGCATCTGAGAATGTTTTTACAATAAGTGGTAATGACTTAATAAGACTTATAATACCACCTGTTGCAACAGCACCAGCACCGATATATTTGATGTAATTACTCCAGATTGCACTTGCTCCCTTTGTTGCATATAAATCAGCAATAGAGATTGTACCTGGATAAAGTATTGTTGAACCACCAAATGTTACAATAGCCGGAATAAGTACGAACCAGCCTAATATACCACCAGCAAACATATATGATGCAATCTTAGGTCCACATATGTAACCTACACCAAGTAATGCCGGATATACTTCTGCTGAAAGTTCTGTCTTAAGCGACTTAATAGGTGCTGTAATAACACCAGGAATAACCTTAATTCCATCAGTAATGAACTTAAATAATGCTGCAAATCCCATACCTGCAAATACAGACTTGGCACTTGCTCCACCTTCTTCACCAGCAAGTAATACTTCAGCACAAGCTGTTCCTTCTGGATAAGGAAGTGTTCCGTGTTCTTTAACGATAAGTGCATTTCTAAGTGGAACCATAAAGAGAACACCAAGAATACCACCGCAAAGAGATATTAACATTATTGTAAGAAGTGATGGAGAATCCATAATTCCATCTTTAGCCCATAAGAATAATACAGGCAATGTAAAAATAGCACCTGCTGCTAATGATTCACCCGCAGAGCCAATTGTCTGAACCATATTGCTCTCAAGGATAGAATCTTTTTTCATGATGACACGTATAACACCCATAGAAATAACGGCTGCTGGGATTGATGCTGAAACAGTCATACCTACCCTTAAACCAAGGTAAGCATTAGCAGCACCGAATACTACAGCAAGAAGCATACCCATAATAACAGATGTTACTGTGAATTCTGGAGTAATCTTATCCGCAGGTATATACGGCTTAAACTGCTCGTCTTTCATAAAAAACCTCCTAAAAGTATAAAAATCATTGATGAATTATTGCCAGACGATATAATACAATAAATCATCAAAAAAAATAGAGATGACAACTTCAATGACAGCTGTCACCTCTTTTAATCTTTAGTATTTTATCACATTAAATTCAAAAAATAAAGTACCAATTATATACTCTTTAAATTTTTATTAAATATTCCAGAAAATGGAATAAACTAATTCCAGAAAATAATTAATTGCTCATTTTATATCGCAGATATCTTTTATCAAAAATACTTTTAATTAGTGGTGGAATAATCTCATTCCTGTAAAGCACATTGCAATGCCTCTCTTGTTGCAAGTTTCAATAACATTATCATCTCTAATTGAACCACCTGGCTGTGCAATATACTTAACACCGCTCTTATATGCTCTCTCAATATTATCGCCAAATGGGAAGAACGCATCTGAACCGAGTGCAACATTTGTGTTGCCATCAAGCCATGCTCTCTTTTCTTCCTTAGTAAACGCTTCTGGCTTCTCTGTAAATACTCTCTCCCATGCTCCATCTTCAAGAATATCCATATATTCATCACCAATGTAAAGATCAATTGCATTATCTCTGTCAGCTCTGCCTACACCTTCCTTAAATGGAAGTTCTAATACCTTAGGGTTCTGACGAAGATACCAGTTATCAGCCTTCTGTCCTGCAAGTCTTGTACAGTGAATTCTTGACTGCTGTCCAGCTCCGATACCGATTGCCTGTCCATTCTTTGCATAGCATACTGAGTTAGACTGTGTATACTTTAATGTAATAAGGGCAATTATTAAATCAATCTTTGCCTGCTTTGGAATTTCTTTATTCTCTGTAACAACATTTTCAAGAAGCTCTTCATTAATCTTGAATTCATTACGTCCCTGCTCAAATGTAACACCATATACCTGCTTTCTCTCAACTGGTGCTGGACGGTATGAAGGGTCAATCTTAATTATATTGTAATTACCCTTCTTCTTGCCCTTAAGTATCTCTAAAGCTTCATCTGTGAAACCAGGAGCGATAATACCATCTGATACTTCGTGCTGGATAAGCTTTGCTGTTGAAGCATCACACTCATCTGATAATGATATGAAATCACCAAATGATGACATTCTGTCTGCACCTCTTGCTCTTGCATAAGCACAGGCGAGTGGTGAAAGCTCTCCGATATTCTCATCTACCCAGTATATCTTCTTCTCTACTTCACTAAGAGGAAGTCCTACTGCCGCACCTGCTGGTGATACATGCTTAAATGAAGTTGCAGCTGGAAGTCCTGTTGCTTCCTTTAATTCCTTAACAAGCTGATAGCCATTGAATGCATCTAAGAAATTGATATAACCTGGTCTTCCGTTAAGGATTTCTACTGGAAGCCCGCTTCCGTCTTCCATAAATATTCTTGATGGCTTCTGATTAGGGTTGCAGCCATATTTTAACTGAAATTCGTTCATAACTATTCTCCATTCATTTATTAATTCCTATTATTAATTCTTAATTATTTATTATATTAATAGTTCTTAGTTAGTAGTTCTTATTATTTATTCTTATTGATAATTCTTGTTTCATATTCACCTGTCTTGATATCAATAAATCTTACAAAAAGTGATACTTTATTATCTTCATTAAGATTTTCCCATACCATATTAGTAAATGTATCAATATTGCCTTCTATTCTGACTAATACAGGTTCTCCCTCAAAGCTTGGAAGTGGTGAACCATCATTCATATATGTATGAATAAAATGTCCCTCTCCTGCAATTGGTGCATCATATGTAAATGTAAATCTGTCACACTGGTTAGGATTGCCGTTGTGGCTCTTTAATATTGACATTGCATAATCATATTCACCGTTATCGACTGTCATAAGACCTGATATTCTAGGAGTAAAGTTAGGAGCATCTGGTTCAAATTCCCTTGTTCTTAATGATTCTTCAAATGTCTTTCCTGTACTCATAAGGTCATATACCGTATCTGTCTGGTCACCATTAGTAACGATTGTCTTCTTTCCAAGAACACGTACTGGAGCATATATTATAAGGCTTGGATCTTCAAGCTTACTTGGGTCAAACGCCTCTGTTCTTATTCCTTCCTTGTCCTCAACGAATACTCTGTTACGGCTGTTAGCACTTCTTCCCATAATAAAATATGCTGTAACAGCCTTTGTTCCGTCTGCTGATCTTCCGATAACAATTCCTCTTCCCGGATAAGAACAACCCGATAATTCCTTTTCAAGTGTTGTAATCTGCATAATAATCCTCCATTTCTGTTTTTCATACAGTCTGTAAAAAATGTACAAAGCACATACCGCACTATGTGCAGTCGCCTTTGGCAAGCTACATCTTCGTGCAAGTGTGCATAATCGGCACAAAGTGCCTTTTGTATAATTTATACAAAAAAGCCGACCTTATCTGGGTAACCTTTTAAGGGGCTGCCCAGGCGGTCGGCTGATAATCATATATACTGTACTCCCTGTGGGTAATCCCACACATATTCCATAACTTTAACCAATTAAAAGTTCTGTATAATATGCTTTCCGCCAGTCGTACAGCTCATAGTTTTAAGATACACTAAGTTGCGGCATTTTTCAATATTATTTTAAATATAGTTTTTATACTATAACAATTAATATTATTATTACACTACAGATATTTTTAGTAGTTACCCAAAAGCTTGATTGACTTAGCTTCTTCCTGTATTCCTCTTAACGCATTCATAACGCGGGGATCATCAATATTACCCTCGAAATCCACAAAGAACTTATAATCCCACTGCTTATCTGCTGGTCTTGACTCGATTTTATACATATTAAGCCCATTATATATTATGTGGCTTAAAAGATTATAAAGTGTTCCTGCCTCATTGGCTGTCTCGAATACTATGCTTGTTTTGTTAGCATTTTTTAAGAAACGTCTTGCATTAGTTATTATTACAAATCTGGTTGTATTGTTAGATAAGTCAGCAATACCTGTTTCTAATACTTCAAGACCATATATCTGTGCAGCTTTCTTACTAGATATTGCAACGTGCGTGTGATCATTTTCTGATAATAGCATCTTAGCCGCCATAGCTGTATTAGCCTGATGAATTCTCTGCCAATCCTTGTGTGTATTAAGGAAATGGTCGCACTGCATAATTCCCTGTGGGTGCGAATATACAGTTGTAACCTTATTAATATCTGTTCCCTTAAGTCCTACAAGAACGTGATCTATATTAACAAATGTCTCAGCAATTATGTAGTTATCATATTCCTGTAATAAATCATATACACCTACAACACTTCCCGTTGTAGAATTCTCAATTGGAAGCACACCATAATCAGCTTCCTTATTCTTAACTGCTTCCATAACGTCTCTCCAGGTAGGAACACCATAATTATCACAGTCCTCCCCAAAGAAATTGCAGGCAGCTTCCTGTGTGTATGCACCCGGAACTCCCTGATATACAATCTTAACACCCTCTTTATTAATGCTTTCTATAGCCTCATAAGGTTCTCTTAAAGTCTGACCCATAGCTTCAAGAAGCTGATACTGTCCTTTTCTTGAATTAGCCATAATCTGTGAAAATAAGTCATCAATGGCATGGACATTAGCCTCATTTTTAACAAGCTTTGTAACAGCTTCAATCTTCGCACGTTCTCTCTGTGTATCAAGAACTTTCTTTCCTGTCTGGATTTTGTACTCTGCAACTTCCTTTGTAAGCTTCATTCTCTGTTCAAACAAATCGACAAGCTGTTTATCAATACCGTCAATCTGCTCTCTTATTACATTCAAATCTAACATTTTTCAACCTCGTAATCTTTATTGCTTTAAACCATTGATATTGTATCATATTTTTTGTAATATGTAAGTAAATAATTAACAACTATTAATAATACTGATTAATTATATAAAATACTACAGAATGGAGATTACAATATGAAAAAGACCATTACAATAATTATTGTTGTCTTAGTAATTGCAGCTGCTGGTGTTGGCGGATTTTTTTATTTTAAGAAGAACCAGACAGTACATAACAACGACAATGCTATTGGCAACACAGCAGGCAATCTTATCAATGGAGGGCTATTCTGCGAATATAATGACAAAATATATTTTGCCAACCCTGACGATTACAACAAATTATATGTTATGAATTCTGACTGTACGAACATTTCCAAAATAAATGATGACAGCGTTGCCTACCTTAACGTATGTGGCAATTACATATACTATGTAAAGAATAATTTTAATAAAAGTACTATCGGAATGGTATTCAGAGGCCAGCTTTTTGGTCTTTACAGATGTGATTTAGACGGAAGCCATTCAAAAATTTTATATAATGACCGTTCCGGTGCAGCAAGTCTTAGTGGTAACACTGTATTTTACCAGCATTATGATGACACAACAGCCCTTACATTTTATAAAGTAGACATTGATGGCAAGAATAATTCTATAATATCTGACACGCCTTATTCTCCAACAAGTATATATAATGGAAAGCTTTACTTCTCAGACCCTAACGGACGTCACCATATACTTTCTATGGATACTAAGACCTGTCAGATTGTTAATTACTACGACAGCAATTCTTACCTTACATTGATTGATAATAATTACGCTTATTATATAGACCTTGACAAACAGTATTCACTTGTAAGACTTAATATGTCAAATAAGACACTCGAGCTTTTATATGCACCTGAAAATGGCAAAGTAATTAACTACAACGTATATGGTAATAAAATATTCTTCCACGTTGAGGGCGGTGACAATGCCGGTCTTTACAGAATGAATGTTGACGGGACTCAGTTAGAATATGTAGCCGTTGGCGAAATATCAGGTATTCACTGTACTTCCAGGTATACCTTCTTCTCATATTATGAAGATCAGTCAACACTTTACAGAATACCTACAACTGCACCAATAACAACTATTGAAGAGATTTCAATTAATTAATTTATCTATTAAACAAGTAAATATAGAACAATTCCTACGATGCCAGAGCATAACATAACCCAAAGAGGATTAGACTTCCATTTTCTTAAGATAAAAATATCAATAGCAAAAATTATCAAAGCTACAACATCCAAAGATGTAAGATTATTAGGAAGCGTGCTTTGTCCATAAAACGCCATAATTAACAATGAAATACCTGCTGATGCAATCATTGCTATTACAGCCGGTCGTAGCCCTGAAAGAATGCCCTGTACCATATCGAGTCCACGATAACGATAATAAATGTAAGCAAGCACCATTACAATGACGCAGGATGGAAATACACAGCCAACAGTTGCAATAACAGCACCACAAAATCCAGCGACCTGAATTCCCACAAATGAAGCAGAGTTAATTGCTATTGGACCTGGTGTCATTTCAGCAATAGTTATAATATCAGTAAACTGTGTCATTGTAAGCCAATGGTGAATATCAATCACCTGATTTTGTATTATGGGCATAGCAGCATACCCACCACCAATACTTAACAATCCAATTTTAAAAAAGCTCCAGAACAATTCAAGATATATCATTGCTTATTACCTGCTTTCCGTTTCATATTTTTAATCCATATATCTAATGTTCCAATACAACCACAGACAAAAATAACTATAATGATATTTATAGATAAGTAACGTACAGCTATAAATGAAGCCAACATTATTATAATTGGTAGCAGTCGTTTTTTTTGAAATATACTCTTTGCCATATTTATTACAACATCGCAAATCACAGCAGCAACTCCGCAAAGCATCCCTCTCATTGCCATACTAACAATAACATTATTACGAAATGCCTGATAGAACATCGAAATTATTGAAATGATTATTAATGGGGGCAATACTGTTCCCAATACCGCAAGTATAGCTCCTGGAATGCCTGCTATATGATACCCCAACATAATTGAAGCATTTACTGCTATCGCACCTGGCGAAGCTTGTGCAATTGCTGTTAAATCCAGCATCTCTTCTTCCTCTATCCAGCCTAGTTCATCAACAAACTTTTTCCTCATTAAAGGAATTATTACAAATCCTCCTCCAAATGTACACGCACTTAATTCAAAAGTTGATAAAAACAATTTTCTATACTTATACCAGATGCTCATCTCTAGAATTCCATCCTTCCTATTTTTTAATACTATATCACTTGATTCCTAATAATTGAAATAATATAATCTTACATAAATAATAAGTAATTTGATATAAGGAGTTTATAATGACACTACGACATATGATAATTTTTCGTGCTGTATGTGAAAATGGATATAATTCTACAAAAGCTGCATCTGCTTTACATATAACACAGCCAGCTGTAAGCCTTGCCATCAAAGAAATAGAACAATATTATGGGGTACAGCTTTTTGACCGCATAGGGCGAAGACTCCAAATCACTAGTGCTGGACAACGTTTTCTTCAATATGCAATACACATATCCGATTTATTTTCAGATATGGAAACTGGATTTCGCGACTGGGATTCCAAAGGCATCATTCGCATAGGAGCAAGCATAACAATTGGCTCTCAATTTTTACCAAATTATGTAAAGTCTTTCTATGAAATATGTCCAGAAATAGATGTAAGAGTAACTATCGAACAATCTGAACGACTGGAGCAAAAAATACTTGCAAACGAGTTAGATTGTGCGTTAATTGAAGGTATATCGCATAATTCTAACATCGTATCTGAAGCCTATATGCAAGACTATTTAAGTGTTATTTGCGATACTAATAAAGGATGGAAAGATGGGCAGAATATACCCATAGAAGTATTTCAAAAGCAGCGTTTTCTATTACGTGAAAAAGGAAGCGGAACACGTGAAGTTTTTGATCGTGTTACTACACAAGCTGGCATTCATATTATTCCAGTATGGGAAGCTATGAGTACAACAGCACTAATCAACGCCACGATCAACGGACTAGGTATTTCTGTTTTACCAAATAGAATGATTATTCCATCATTAAAACAAGGATTAATTTCTACAGTAAAGGTACAGGATTTAATTTTCAGTAGAAATTTCTATATTATTTACCATAAAGATAAATTTTTGACTCCATCTATCAAACAGTTTATTAATCTGTGCAAAGAATATGTATAATAGTTATTCATTGCCATAGTACAATATAATATAAAAATAACAATAAGAGCCACAGTTTCATTTAAACTATGGCTCTCTTATTATTTTATATTTATTAATCAGGATATTCGCTTGTTATTCCGAAATATTCTTCTAATGAAATCCAATCACCATTATTATAAAGCTTCTCTGCTAATTCAGTTCCAACATATCTTAAATGCCATGATTCATACTGGTAACCTGTATAAGCATCCTTTCCCTTTGGAAATCTTATGCAGAAACCATATTTATAACAGTTATCATTAACCCATTTACCTTCACTTGTATACTGAAAGCTGTCTTCTATCGAATTCAAATCAAAGCATAGACCTGTCTGATGTTCTGAATTACCCGGTCTTGATGAATAAGTATCTGCCGCAGCTTTTCCATCGTTGGCTACATATCTATTGTAAAGACCCACCTGATAATCATATGAACGGTAACCACTCGCAATATAGATATTAAGTCCTTTTGCTGTCGCATCTGCCTGCATTTTTCTGAAAGCCGTCATTAAATCCTTGTCAAGGCTCTTATTACTTCTTGCCTCTGTTACAGGTACTTCTGGATTTTCTGGAATAAATGTACTTGGAAGTGCATATGTCTTATTGGCTATTAAGTAACCATCTATATATGTTGCTCCATTTCTGTTATCAATAGTAAATCCCTTAGATGTCTTAGTTACGCCATCTCCTGTTGATGACCCTTTTTTATCATCTGTCTGCTGGCTCTCTGTGCTCTTATCATCTGAACTATTAACATTTGAAGCATCAGATTTACTCGCTGTATCTGTGCTGTTATTAGATGAATTAATACTATCACCTGCCTTAGACTCTGTGTTATTACTGCTATCGCTTGTTGTAACTATTGTATTATCATTAGTATCCGTTGACTTTTTCCTGTTAGCATTTAATAACAATACTACTGCTACAATAATCACAACAACTACTACTGCTATACACGCGGCAATTGTAATTCTTTTTCTCATAATCCTCTGTTTTCTTGTTAATCTTTTCTTTCTCATATGTCCTCCTGTTATCATTATATTAATGGAGATGCAACTTTATAATCTGAATTCACAATAACATTTTTTAATGCTGTAACCTGCTCATTATCACACTCTTTTATTAAATTGACAAGACCCTTTGTTATAAGCCACGCACCATATTTATTAAAATGTGTATTCTCTGATACAGTGTCTTTCTTAGCAAGTTCATTAACAAAATCCTCTGGCCACTTGCCCTTATTGATACCCTTTTTGATAGATGTATACTTGTGAATATCAGCTTCGCCTATACTCTCAAAAAGCTTTACCGTATAACTAAATAAATCTATCACGGAAGTATGTGTTTCCTCTCCTATCTGCTTCATTGCCCTTATATAGCAGAAATTATCACCGCCGTGAAGTCCCGGACCATCTTTAATTGTTCCGTCCTTGTTAAATGCTGTTCTTGCCGGTGCTGTTACAAGCACTGGAACAGCATTATGTTCTCTTGCCATATCAATATACTGCTTTATGAACCATTTGAAGCTGCCCTTCTCACCATTAGGTGAATATGGATAATATGTATCATTAGGGTAAGTGTTATTAAATGCCTTAACGCTTGCAAGCACTGCTTCCTTATCAGCTATTGAGTCATCTTTCATTAAAGCATCTATATATTCTTCAGGAATATAATCTTTAGGCACTCTCTCGCCCGGTATAACCGGATATCTTCCGTCCTCATCAGGTATTCCAAGCTCTGTCATACGGTTAAACATAGTGCTGTAACCTTTAGAACTATCATCATTGTGGCAGAATTCTATCAAAAGGTAATCTCCTGCCTGTATACTTTCATCTATTTTATCAAATCTTCCTTCATTGAGAAATAACCTTGAACTTCTGCCTCCCTTGGCGCAATTAAATACTTTAGTATCAGGAGTTACATAATATTTAAGGTATTGTCCCCAACCTGCTATAAATTCTTCTTCTGTGTAATTCTGGACGATTGAATCGCCGGCTAAATAAATATTCATAATTCTGCCTTTCTTCCTCTTTGTAATTACTTTACACGACTTATACATCTGCTCGTTTGTTTTTAATTGAACTGACATATTTATTGCTTATCTTCATAGTTTCGCTGTGGACTTTCATAGATTTTGTCGCACGGACATTGTGTGAGGGCTTAATATTACCGCTGGGCACGCTTTCGCTACTTGAAACCGTAACGGACACATAAGCGGCTAAAATACAGCCGCTAAGTGCCGGCGGTTTCAAAAGTACCCAGCTTGCAATATTAAGCCCTCACACAACTGGTGTTCTATAAATTTGTGTCAGTTTTATATGTTTAAATGATAGCACATATCTGTTATTTTCACTATATATTTTCGACAGTAGTTTCTGTTACTGCTTTCGATTTTAGACATACCTATCTATACTAAATGGTTGTCACTAGCTATATCGTAATTATCTGTGTACTCCGCATTTTGCCTAAGCTCCACTAACATTTCATCAACTTCTAATTCCATAGTCCCAATCCCTTTCCTAACATATCCCCCGTATCTTTCCTCTCCACTCACAACGCTGCTCTTGACTACAACTATATTTAAGTATATCATAATAAAGTTACATAAGTTATATCAAATCTATTAAAAACCCCCAATTAAATCAGTCCTCCAGACCGATTTAACCCAAAAATCACCCACCAAAAAGGTCGATAAATACCATTTTATAAATAATAAAGGTCGATATAGCACCACCCACAAAGCTCATCGCCACAACTGTGCATATCTCACAATACCGCACCGCTACCTTTAATGATATCACCAAGGTTACCCCATCGCAACCAAGTGCCACTGTCAGATTGGTGTGGGCTGATATAAGCATAAGAAGACGATGGGGAGCCGCCGGTCCTTAGCTGGCAGTGCCAACTGGCAGCTTAGTACCGCTGCGAGCGACACTCAGTGCAAACGGGTCTTCGTTGCTTATATCAGCCCACCCCAATCGTCCATGTCTATAACATTGTTATTTATCCCCCTTTTAAAAATATTATGTAAAGAAAGGACCCTACTTATGCAAGATAAAACACAACAGATTTTCCGCGATGCTCCAGTACCTAAAGCCGTACTTACTAACGTAATTCCATCTATAATAAGTATGCTTATGGTTCTTGTATACAATCTTGCGGATACATTTTTTATTGGTCAGACTAAAGACCCACTTATGGTTGCCGCTGTTTCCATTGCTACACCAGCATTTATTATATTCATGGCTGTCGGTATGTTATTTGGAATTGGTGGTACTTCTATGATAAGCCGAATGCTTGGCGAAGGAAAACGTGATATGGCCAAACATATTTCAGCATTCTGTTTTTGGACAGGTGCAGCAATTGGCGTTATTGCTATGATAATTATGACAATATTTTCAGTTCCCGTATGCCGTCTTATCGGTGCAAGTGATGCTACAATAGGATACGCTTCACAATATCTTTCAATCGTTGCCATTGGAATACCATTTCTTATTGTAAGCAATTCCTTTAGTAATATCATTCGTTCTGAAGGTCACGCTACAGTCGCTATGACCGGAATGATTATCGGTAATATGATTAACATTGTACTTGACCCTGTTATGATTATTGGTTTTAAATGGTATGTTGCAGGTGCAGCTGTTGCCACAGTTCTTGGTAACATTTTCTCAACCGTATTTTATATTATCCACCTTACTTCCAAGCGGTCGATATTATCGATTAAACCTAAAGATTATTCCGCTAAAAAGATAATTACTCTCGGTGTGCTTTCAATCGGAATTCCAGCTTCACTTAACAGCATACTTATGAGCTTCTCCAATATTATGATCAATTCATTTATGGCAAAACATGGTGATTTACAACTTGCCGGTCTTGGTGTTGCTATGAAAGTTAATATGATTGCAGTTATGCTTCTTATTGGTGTTGGAACTGGTATCCAGCCTCTGCTCGGCTACTGTTTCGGTGCTGGAAATAGCAAGCGTTACCGCTCAGTTTTAAAATTCTCTTTATGTTTTGCAATATGCTTAAGTATTATAATGACACTCATATGTTATCTTGGTGCAGCTCCTCTTGCAAAAGCATTTCTTGATGATGAGGAAGCATTTGGATATGCATTTGCATTTTCAAGAATATACATAATGTCTGGGCCTGTGCTTGGAATACTATTCGTATTCATCAATGCAATACAGTCAATGGGTGCTGCGATACCATCGCTTATACTTTCAGTAAGCCGTCAGGGAATAATCTATTTTCCGATACTGATTACAACAAGCATTGTGAACAACACGCCTGTTAACCTTGCTATGACACAGCCTATAACTGACTATATTGCAACAGCTTTATCTATAGTATTATTCATAGTAGCTTATAAGAAATATTTTGTAGCTAAAGATGATACATCTGTGGCTGATTAATGTTATAGTAATACTATTAATTGACTAAATCAGACATAAATTTATATAATTAATACATAATTAATATAAAACCAATAGTCATAAAACGTAAGTGCTTACCATAAAACAGCAGGACTGCCATATATATGCCCCCTACTTAACAGTAAGGTGACATATACATAGCAGTCCTGCTTTATTAAGAATAGTATTCTAATTTCAATTAATTCATATTCTGAGATTATGCTGCTCTATTTCCAACACTCACCTCAAAAATATTAACTTTATATTACCCCTTCGAATCGTAAGATGTTCCATATAATAAATCTGACACATCAACACTTGAAGATGAAGAATTATAAAGACCTGACAGGCTTTTCTGTATGCTTAATGCTTCTGATACAATATTATTAACTGAACCTGATTGTTCTTTAATTCCCTTCATTAATTCAGACTCACTTCCTAACATCTTCTTTAATTCAGACATATCTGCACTCTTTAACTTATCAGTGTCAACTGAAAGCTTGCCATTATCATCAACAGTAATACCTACTGCCGCAAGTGCCTCCTTATTGTCTGTTACAAGCTTATCAAGCTTAGTCTTGTAAGTATTCTCAATTGTGCTTCCAACTGTATTAATGTTAGTAATAAGTGTATTATAAGCACTTACAAAATTATTAACAGTATCATATACCTTATCTTTAGAATAATCACTTGAATCTTCATTCCAGAGCGATTCGTTAGATAATGAACTTATTACACTGTTAAGATTAGATGCTGAAGATGCAACCTTCTCATACTGTGCATCCTTAGAAGAACTTGATGTATCATATCCAAGAACTTCTTTCATCTTCTGCTGATATCTTAAGTTGTTATTCTGGATAAGAACATCAATATAAGAATCTGCGGCACTCTTTGACTTGCCTGTTGAACTACTACTATTTAACATATCAAGAAGAGTAGTAGATTGTGTAGAAATATTCACTTTATCTTCCTTTCCGTGCAATCGCACCAGGATATATAATTCCCTCCGTGGATATCCATATTTTATATATCGGCACGCATAACAATATGTTTAGAAAATATTCCTAATTCCCATCGCGAATTATAATTATATCATTCAGCTTAAGCATAGTATCCTTCTGTGGAAGAATCGATAAATCATCTCTAAATATAAGATATATTGACACAAAATCTGTTTCTTCAATCTCCTCTACTGTCTTTCCTGCCTGTGTCTTATCAATCTTTATCTCTGCTATCTCTTTTATATCTGCATTTTTAATATCAGAAATGCTGCTTTTTCTCTGATACTATTCAACAAAACCTGCACTAATAATACCTGTTGGTATAGCCACCGCACCAACTCCAAGATAGGCTATGCATATCGCCATAATTCTTCCAACTTAAACCTTGCAGTTACTCCTTTACATTCAGGATAAAGCAGATCCGCCGTCCATATCCTAAGAATATATTCCACGCAGAATATAAATAAAGTTATATACTCAACCCATTTAAAAAATCCACCCATAAATGCAAGCTCATCAAAGGTCTGCAAAAATGTCACTATAATATTAGAAAATATTGTTATCGTTATAAATATATCAAAAGCCCTGCTTATGCGGTTGCTCTTATCCCCAATCTGAATTATGTTAAATATATTGTTCTTCATACAAATCCCGCCGCCTGTATTCATAATCAGTTCATACGCTTACAGTTTGACTGACTGATGATTATTAATTGCTGTTATCTGCTGTAACATTTGTTATATATTGTAACATATATTACATAATAAACACACAATAAAATACCGGTGCCAGCTATTAACTGACACCGGTATTAAAATTTATAAGGAGAAATGTATATTATTATGATGATGTGAATACCAGCCACTAGTCCTGTTATTCACATCACACAACAAGCGATTAGTTATTAGCAAATAATGCTGTTGATAAATATCTATCACCTGAGTCTGGGAGTAATGCAACGATATTCTTACCCTTGTTCTCTGGTCTTTGTGCAAGAATTGTAGCTGCCTTTAAAGCTGCACCTGAAGAAATACCAACAAGTACACCTTCACTTACTGCGAATGCTCTGCCTTCTGCAAATGCATCATCATTATCAATTGCAATTATTTCGTCATATATCTTTGTATCAAGAACTGTAGGAACAAATCCTGCACCGATACCCTGAATCTTATGAGCACCTGCTGTTCCCTTTGAAAGAACCGGACTTGTTGCTGGCTCAACTGCTACAATCTTAACATCTGGATTCTGTGACTTAAGGTATTCACCAACACCTGTAACTGTTCCGCCTGTACCAACACCAGCTACGAATATATCTACCTTACCATCAAGCTGTTCCCAGATTTCTGGACCTGTTGTAGCCTTGTGAGCTGCTGGGTTAGCCGGATTATCAAACTGTCCTAAGATGATAGAGCCTTCGATTTCCTTGTTAAGTTCTTCTGCCTTTGCAATAGCACCCTTCATACCCTTAGCACCTTCTGTAAGAACAAGTTCAGCACCATAAGCCTTTAAAAGATTCCTTCTTTCTACTGACATTGTATCTGGAAGTGTAAGAATTGCTCTATAGCCCTTAGCTGCTGCAACTGAGGCAATACCAATACCTGTATTACCACTTGTTGGCTCGATGATTGTTGCACCAGGCTTTAATAATCCCTTATCTTCTGCATCCTTAATCATTGCTAATGCAATTCTGTCCTTTACAGAACCTGCTGGGTTGAGATATTCAAGCTTACCAAATATGTTAGCCTCTATAACCCCTGCCTTCTTAGAATATCCATTAAGCTTAAGTAATGGTGTCTTTCCTACTAATTCTGCTGCACTCTCTACATAATTACTCATATTATTAATCCTCCTGAAAATGTTTTATTATTGTTTTCCTATAAACCTATATGTTTAATGTGTTTTATGATTGCATTATATCCTCTGATTAGTAATCTGTCAACCACTAATTTTTAAATTCTTATAATTTTTATTATGCCCCGTATTATCCTTCCATATATCCATAATAATTAAATTAAAAAGAAGCCTGTACCACAGCCAGTGTCATTAATTTAATAACATTGCCGTATTCCAGACTTCTATCTTATTATCTTTATATAACTTATTAATATATATCATATATATCAACCGAATTTCTTCGTTACATCTGCCTTCATTATCTTGTCAGCATATTCCACGCCATATTTTTTCACAACATACTTATAGCACTTTGATAACTGAGGTGTTCTTGACTTCAAATCGTGTGCATCAGATGCAATATAATCTACAATATGGTCTTTAAGAAGTGCCTTAGTACATCTCTGTACTGCCCAGCCATTATCGCCGGTAACTGAGTCTGCGTTAATCTGTATGTCAGCACCCATTCTCTTTAACTCATATATATAGTCCCAATCCTTAACCGTACACACATATCTTTCAACGTGTGCCACAATTGGGTGATAGCCAGCCATTATAACATCAAGTACAGCTCCTCTTACCTTGTCCTGCTCAACTCCTGAGGAGAACTCTATAAGAATTGTGTCAGTTCCGCACATTGTCTTTTCATCAAGCTTATCCAAATCGTCTAATATCTCTGACCTGAAATACACTTCCCTGCCAAGATACACTCCCATATCAGGAAATGTCTTAGCCGCCTCGTCAGCAAGTATCTCATAATGCTCTACTATCTTGCTGTAATGTGCCATACCCCTCTTAGGATGAAAATGTGGTGTCAATATGACATCTCTTATACCATCTTCATACGCCATTTGCAACATTTCCATACTTGTCTTTATATCCGGCGAACCATCATCAACTCCAAATAAAATATGATTATGTATATCTGTAAAACCTGTACATACAGGTTCTTCACTCATCTTTCTCATATAAAACCCGCTCACTTTCCAACCATACGTTCTTATATTTTATTATATAAAATATACATATCATCTGTCAATCAAACTATTACAAAGCTTATATAAACTTTATAATTACCAGTTCTTACATTCACGAAGCCCTATATTTACAACGCTTTATACTTGGATATTTCTTCAAGATACTGCTGCCCTATCGTACTTAACGCAATTCCCTTTCTTGAAATATAACCAATATCCATAACTTCCTTAGCATCAAGCTTTACTGCACAATATTCATCACCATTAAGCTCCTCACATATAATTCCTGAACACAGCGTATATCCATTAAGTCCAACCATAAGATTAAGCATAGTTGCCCTGTCATTAGCCTTAATAAGCTGCTTATATTCATATGTGCTTAATACTTCTTCTGCATAATAAAATGAATTATAATCCCCCTGGTCAAATGAAAGACACGGATAATCTTTTAACTCCTCAAGCTTAATAAGCTTTTTACCAGCAAGCGGGTGTCCCTTGTACATATATACATATATTTCACATTCTAACAATTTATGGAACTCAAGATAATTATCATTGAAGATTTTCTCAAGCACATTTTTATTAAAGCTGTTAATGTACAGTATGCCAATTTCACTTTTGCCATTCTTCACATCTTCTATAACCTCATATGTCTTGGTTTCGTGTACAGCAAACTCATATTCGTCCATACCATACTGCTTAACCATATGCACAAAAGCATTAACCGCAAAAGAATAATGCTGCATTGACACACTGAATCTTTTCTTGACTTCTGATTTAGTAATGTATCTTGCATCTAAAAGCTCATACTGCTCCATAACCTGTCTTGCATAACCGATAAATTCCTTGCCCTCAGGTGTTACTGCAATACCATTCTGTGAACGTCTGAATATTTGTACTCCAATCTCCTCCTCTAAGGAATGTATTGAAGTTGAAAGACTTGGCTGTGATATAAAAAGCTTCTTGGCTGCTTCATTAAAAGACTCTGACTCTGCAACAATTATCGCATATTTTAACTGGTTTAATGTCATACCTTAATCTCCATATTATGCTATTCCTTTTATGCCATTTTCTGAAGGAAGGCTTTAGTTCTTTCACTCTTAGGGTTATCTATAACGTCTTGCGGCTTACCCTCTTCGACTATTACGCCACCATCCATAAATATAACTCTGTCAGCTACATTTCTGGCAAAATCTATCTCGTGTGTAACTATAACCATTGTCATCTTTTCATTGGCAAGTTCTCTTAAAAGCTTAAGAATTCCTGCTGTTATCTCTGGGTCAAGTGCAGATGTTGGCTCATCAAAGAACAGCATCTTTGGATTCATAGCAAGTGCCCTCGCAATAGCAACTCTCTGCTGTTGTCCGCCTGATAACTGGCCTGGGTAGCTGTCTTCTTTATTCTCAAGTCCAACCTTCTTTAAAAGCTCGCGTGCCTCGGCAGTCACCTCAGCTTTATCACGTTTCTGCACATTAATTGGTGCATCAATTACATTTTTAAGAACTGAAAAATGTGGGAAAAGGTTGAAATTCTGGAATACAAGTCCAAAATTATTTCTTATGCTGTGTAACTTCTTCTTGTCTACGTACTGTGCTGCACCTGACTCATTAAGCGTTGCACTCTCACCACAATATGACAATGTTCCCTCATCCATATTCTCTAGAAGAGTTGCACATCTTAAAAATGTTGATTTACCAGAACCTGATGGTCCGATTATTGCAACAACCTCTCCCTCATTAACTTCTATTGATATATCCTTTAACACTTCAAGACTTCCAAATGTCTTTTTTACATGTTTCATTTCAAGTAAACTTGTACTGCTCATACTGCCTCCATCTGTTTAATAACGCATTTTCTTTTCTATATATTCCATTATCCAGGCAACTATAAAGTTGAATATATAATAAAATGCTCCTGCAATAAATAATGGCATTATGCTTGCACTTGCCGCCGCAATCTGCTTAGCGAGCGTGAACATTTCTGTATACGCAAGTGCAAATGCTAAAGATGTATCTTTTACAAGAGTTATTACTTCATTAGTAACTGGTGGAAGCACAATTCTTGTCATCTGTGGAAGTATAATTCTTACAAATGTCTGTGCCCTTGTGTAACCAAGAACTGTTGCAGCTTCACTCTGTCCTGCTGGTATCGCCTGAATTCCCGATCTGAATATCTCTGCAAAATATGCCGCATAATTAAGTGCAAATCCTATAATTACCGCATAAAATCTATAACTGTAAGAAAGCGAAATTCCAAATACATAATATGGACCAAAGAACACAACTAAAAGCTGTAACATAAGGGGTGTTCCTCTCATTATTGATATGTATATCTTTGCAATCCATCTTATTACATTTACCTTTGACAATCTTACAAACATAAGTAAAAGTCCTAGTGGAAGTGAGAATACAAGTGTAAGTACAAATATTGCAAGTGATGCAAGCATACCTTCTGCAAGCTTGGATACAACGCTTCCAAGTTCAACAAAGAAATTACCTTTATCAACAGCTAAATCACTATCATTTACAACATTATCAGCACTTAAGCATATGCTTTCCTCAAGTCCCCATTCTTCAGCTATCGAAAGAAATGTTCCATCATCAAGCATATCAAGAAGTGTTGATTGTACTTTATCTCTTAATTCTGTATTGCCAAGTTTAAAGCCTATTCCATACTGTTCATTAGATACATGCTGTGACAACATTCTGAATCTGCCGCCTCTTGCATTAAGTTCATAATTGGCAACACCCATATCCATACATATCGCATCAACTGAACCAGCCTCAAGATTCATAAATGCACCATTATAATCACCAACCTGCTGTAATGAGGCAAAGCTTTTAGCAAGTGCAACATTTTCCGGTTCTGCATCTTCACCGGTAAATGCTGCAAGTGCAGATGAGTCTGACTGCACAACAACAACTTTTCCTGCTAAGTCTGATAATGAATTAATGCTTGAATCTGACTTTACTATTACAACCTGTGAATTATCAATATATGGAGTTGTCCATGTATAATCGGACTCCCTTCCGTCCATAGTAAATCCATTCCATATACAATCTATGCTTCCAGATGAAAGTTCCATATCTTTAGAATCCCAGTCGATTGGCTGTTTGACAAGTTCCCAGCCATTACGTCTGCATACTTCTTCTGCTAAAGATAAGTCAAATCCAACATATTCTCCACTCTCATCTTTGTAACCATAAGGTGGAAATTCCGCATCAAAACCCACTGTAAATGTTGTCTTGCCGTCTGACTGCTTCTTATCTGAACAGGCAGTAAATGTACCTGCTATAAAAGAGCATAATAAAAGTACAATAAGCATTTTCCTTAATAATCGCGTGTTGGTACAGTTCCTCATATTAATCTCCATTCTGTTCTTGCAATTCACTTCTCTAATACGTGAATATTTTATTACTTTAATACACTAAATCGTACCCTACTTATGCACTTATGTCAACTTAATATTTTACATATTCTAATACTGTTTCTGCAAATGTATCTATATCGAATGGTTTGGCTATATGTCCATTCATTCCGTGCTCCAATGCCTTCTTCCTGTCCTCATCAAATGCATTAGCTGTCATTGCTACAATTGGAATATCCTGCCATCTGTCTTTTTCTAACTGTCTTATTAAACGTGTAGCCTCAAAACCATCCATATCCGGCATACACACGTCCATAAGAATAATATCCACAATACCATTTCGATATTTTATATAATCTACAGCTTCACTTCCACTGGCACACTCAATTATATGAGCACCATTTTCCCGTAAAAGCTCGCAGGCAATTTCCCTGTTATACTGATTATCATCAACAACCATTACCTTTATATCTGACAGGCTCTGATTATTCTTTATTATATTATTATCTGTCCCGTTGTCAGTCACATTTTTATCGGCCTGTGTCCTGACAACATATTGAAGCGGTAACTTTACTGTAAATGTTGTACCTTCGCCTAACTTACTGTCAACATCTATTGTTCCATTCATAAGTTCAATTATCTGCTTGGATATAGACAGTCCAAGCCCTGTTCCCTCTACTGATATATCATTATCGTATGCTCCCCTTGTATACAAATCAAATAATGATGGCATATCTTTTTCATCTATTCCCCTGCCATTATCCTTCACTATAATAATATAATTATGTATATTATCCCCTATATTATTATTACAGTCTTCTTTCACAATAACATCTATATGTCCGCCAACCGGCGTATATTTGATTGCATTGTTAATAAGATTAATAAGCACCTGGCTTATTCTCGTCCAATCCATATACACATATTTATCAGTTATACCCTCTAGATCAATTGTCATCTTTTGTTTCTTTACTGCCGCCTGAATTTCTACAAGATTATAGAAATCTGTCATAAGCTCATAAATGTCGCTTTTTTCATTTTCTATATTAATCTTTCCCTGCTCTATCCTTGACACCTCAAGCACATCATTAATAATACCAATCAGATGATTTCCAGCTTCTTTAATCTTTTCAAGGCAATCCTTAACCTTATCCTGATCCCGATTATCCATATTATTCTGTGCAATTGAGGCATATCCAAGAATCACATTCATAGGTGTCCTGATTTCGTGCGACATATCAGAAAGGAACTTTCCCTTTGCCCTGCTAGCACTTTCAGCCTGTGCAAGTGCTTCTTCTATAAGAAGCTGCTGTTCAATCTCTTTCTTTATAACATCTTCAATGTCCCTTATCATAAGAATAACACTTACAGGCTCACCATTTTTTCGCTTCTCAACGACAACACTTACAAGACACCACCTGAATACTCCATTGGTTACCTGTCTTTTGTATCTGTACTCTGTCTTATCTTTATGTTTTAATTCACATTTAAGATTATCAACTGCAAGAAGCGTTGACACATCTTCCTCCGAATTATTACATATGATATTACCTGATATTCTGCGGTTGACCTCGTTAGTATAATCTATAAACTCATTATCCTCGATATACCACGGATATATTCTTTTGCAGGTATTATCTGAAAGATTGACATAGTACACCTCGTAATATGCCTGAAGCGTGCTTGATACAATATTTCCATACCATTGTGTTCCTTCTGCGGCAATACTGCTTTTATTATTCCCTCTACTCATAACTTTCTACCCCTCTGTTATCTACATAATGACATTATTCTCTCTTATATCTGAAACAAGTTGTCGCCTGAACGCCCTACACCCATTCTCATTCCAGTATTTTCTTTTCTCTATCTTTATAACCTCAAATGTAGTATTTAAGATATGCGACTTATAACTTGTGTTAGGTTCTCTGCCTGGATAAAATACAGTGATTGAATCCCTAAACTCGTCTTCGTCCAAATCATAATCTTTAGCAAATTGCTCAGAAAGTTCATCTGTTGTAATCCTCTTAATATGTGCATAATACCCCACAAGATATGCAAAATAGTCCACATCAAACTTTTCTATCCAATAATCATCTGATGCCACAAATACAACTACAGGGAACTGCCTATTATCATCTTTAATAAGATCCTTTAATGTATTGTATTCTTCTTCATTATCAATACCCCTTACATTCTGTCTTAACCTCTCCACATCACAGATTCCAATATTATCTGCTATCTCTCCATAGAAGTTAGGACGGCTGAACAATACATTTTCATTATCTCTGTACTTATCTGCTGGCTCAGCATATTCATTACTTACGTCAAATAAAAGCCTGTCACCATCTTTCTTAATAGTAGCAATCGATATCCACAGTCTGTTAGCGACCTTAGAATCAAGGTGCGTTGTAATCTCCTTGAAATATAAATTCTCATTATCATATTCAAGCGATACCTTATACCCCGGTCTTTCATTATCATATGTATCCACACTGCCCGGCATATCATCAAATACTTCATTAAATCTTGAATGTACCCACGAATATATGTAATTAACTGCCTTTTTAAATGCGTCCTCCATAGAAAGATTAGTAAGATCAATGCAGGAATGTGACTGGAATACCTTATAATTGCCAAGCGGTTTAAATGGCTCAAAGCGGCGTCTTTTACCGCCAGCCTCGAATTCCTGTTTATTCTTATGCTCCTGCTCTATCTTTCTAAATGCCTCGTTAAGCCTTTCATCATCAGGGCCTATCTGATTGACAATCTTTACTATATTATTAAGTGTAAGCTCTATTCCATTCTCTGAAGTATCAAGCCATAACTGTTCAATAGCCCCTTGTCTTGGTGCCTTATAAAATATCTTTGCAAGCTCTGTGTCTGAATCAAACAGCTCCTCTATGTATGGATGCAGTGGTTCATTCTCAAACTTTAACCTGTAGTGACACCTTAACATATCATTCCATTTCTTGTCTTTGTAATGCTGGTGTCCTAAATCTTCAAGCAGCCCTGCTATCGAATCATCACACAGTTCAAATGTAGCAAGAATACTGTTCATCTTTCTTGCCAGTGCTTCGTTACCTATTCCAAACGCCGAGCCTTTATATCTCATATCGTGCTCAATCTCGTGCCAGCCCTCAAATGAGTTCGTCCTTACCTGAACCTCAAATGTATCGTCAACATAATCTGACAGATATGGATTGACAATTGTCTTGCTAAGATATGCTGGAAGCTTGAATATTCCATTGACCTTCATAGCCTTGAATTCATATTCATTATTCTCCGTAGTCTCCCACATTCCTGGAGATATAAATAATGTATCTAAAAGCTTTCTGCATATATCTACATCATCAACAAAATATAGGATTATTCTTATTCCTACAAGATCCTGCATTTTCTTATCTTCATTCTCCGTACCCGGACGTCTGTAATCTTTAAATATAAGCTTATTCACCATAGAATCAACTGCCTTGACCCTGTATGCAATTCTGTAGTAAAATCCTGCTCTTTTTAGCTTTTCCTCTATAATGCTTAATAAATCATCTTTTACAACCTGTGGAACAACTATCTGTTCAACATTCTCCTTTGTAAATAACTCATTAACTTCATTCATAAGTAACCCCATCCAATTCTTCATATATCTTTCTTTTAAGCTGTTCTTTAATGCTATCCTTGGCAAATGCAGCTTCAGCTGAATTAATAAGCAAATTCTTTAATATTATACCATTTATAGGAAATGTTTGCACAAGTAATTTAAGTTCATTTTTAATACTTGTGCCTGAAACCATCATATTGTCCGTATTTATGGTAACTTTAACACCATTATTAATAAGTTTCATAATTGGATAATCAGCAATATTATCAACAACTTTCGTATTAAGGTTACTTGTAGGACACAATTCTAACGGAATATTCTTATCTGCCAGCTCCTTAATCATATCCTCTGACCAGGCTGCCCTTATTCCGTGTCCTATTCTTTCAGCTCCCATATATATTGCCGTCTTTATGCTTTCTTCTCCATCTGCTTCACCTGCGTGTATTGTAAACGGAATATTATATGCCAAAGCTTCTTTAAATATTCCAACAAACTGCTTTGTTGGATATAATTTTTCTGCACCGGCAAGGTCTAGTGCCACAACTCCACGTCCAAGATACTTATGTGCAAGCCTTATCGTTTCTTTATTAAGCTCCTCATTATCACTGCCTCTCATACAGCATAATATAAGCTTGTGATAATCCGAATTATCAAGACCTTTTATTGCAGCCTTCACAACTTCTTCCTGTGTCAGTCCCTTCTGCATATGAAGCTGTGGTGCAAATCTTATCTCGCTGTACATTATCCCCTGACTATCCTGCCCAGCTATTAACATTCTCACACATTCAGTAACAGCTTCTGCTTTCTGCAAAAGTGTCAGTGGAAATTCAAATTTTTCCAGATATTCATTCAAATCCCTGCAGTCTTTGGACACCTGTAATCTTTCTTTCAGGTCTTCTTCACTTTCATTAAGTTCAATACCATTGATAAGAGCCAGCCTCTTAGCCATTGGAATACTGACTGAACCATCAAGGTGAACGTGTAAATCTATAAGGCAGTGTAATTTATCTATATTAATATTCATAATAATCCTCTTTTCTGCGTACATTTTACGCATATCAACCTGGTGCCTTGTAAGGGCAGCTCTAGCTTTTTTCAAATCTCCCACTATGTACAGCTTTATTATAGCACATATTTATACAGCTTTGAAAGGCATAGATAATTCGCACTAACTATTCGCACTAACTATAAGTTTGATTATTTGCCAGGTTTATGTTATACTTATTACACTTATTAGTATTATATTTACATTAATTATTTATTAATTGCTTTATAATCTACAATTATTTATTAATTCACATAAATGTTAGTCAGGGGGAATAATTATGGTCATCCACGAATCAGCTGAAGATTATTTAGAAACAATACTTATGCTTAGCAAGAAACTGCCTGTTGTGCGTTCAATTGATATTGCCAACGAAATGGGCTATAAGAAGTCAAGCGTCAGCATTGCTATGAAGAATCTTCGTGAATCAGAACATATACGCGTAACTAAAGAAGGTTATATATACCTTACAGACTCTGGCAGGGAAATTGCCGAGATGATTTATGAAAGACATCAGATACTTTCTTCTTGGTTAATACAGCTTGGTGTCAATAAGCAGACTGCCGAGGAGGATGCGTGCCGTATCGAACACGATATAAGCAAAGAGTCTTTCAATGCCATTAAACAGGCTATATCTGAACAGCTTAGCAACAGACAGAAATAACTTACTAAAAAAGGGACTTAAAAAGTCCCTTTTAATATTGTTCATTTTTTAATTATAACATCATCCATTCACATTATAAATATTATAATCCCTATAACCAGCAGGAACTTCTTCATCAGTTATTATCTTAGCTGTATCAATCCTTGCAAATGTCACTGAACTTACATTATCGAATTTGGTGCTGTCTGCAAGAATTATTTTGTGATTGCAATGGCACATCGCCATTTTCTTAACTTCTGCCTCATTAATATCAGGCGTCGTAAATCCACATTTAATACTTATGCCATTTGTACCAAAAAATCCTTTGTTGAAATTATAATTTCTTAACATTTCAATAGCATTAGCACCTACTACTGCTTCTGTTGAACCCTTAAGCTCACCACCTATAAGTATAACCCTGAAACCTAACGCCGCAAGATTTCTTGCGTGTGTAACAGCATTAGTCACATATACCGCCCGCTTTTCTGTTATATAATCAATCATACAGCCTGTTGTAGTGCCTGCATCCATATATACAAAATCATCAGGTTCTATAAGTCCTGACGCATATTTTGCAATAAGCTTCTTGCCATTAATATTTATTTCACGCTTCTGCGTAACGCTTGGTTCACTGCCTGAAACTTCAAAACCTGCTGATACTGCACCTCCAAATACCTTGACAAGCTTGCCTTCTTCATCAAGCAAATTCAAATCTCTTCTAATTGTAGATTCAGAAATTCCAAGTTCTTCTTTAATCTCATTGACAGTTATACTTCCCTTGCGTTTCAACTCCTGAAGTATATATTCGTGTCTTTTCTCTGCAAGCATAACAATCACCTTTTCCAATATACCAATTATAATTCAGATACATCAGTGTCACGGATAATCTTTCTGATTGGAAGAATTCTCCCCGGCGAAACCGACAATTCATCAACACCCATTTCAAGAAACTTCTGTGTAAGGCTTGTATCAGCTCCAAGCTCTCCACATATTCCTGCCCATATCCCGGCTCTATGTGCATTATCGACAACCATTTTAATCATCTTTAGCACTGCTGGGTGATGTGCATCAAAAAATGTATCCAGCTTAGGATTCTGCCTGTCAACAGCCAATGTGTACTGCGTCAAATCATTAGTTCCAATACTAAAGAAATCAACCTTTTTTGCAAGCTCATCGCTAATCATTGCAGCCGCCGGTGTCTCTATCATTATTCCTGTCTTTGGGCTTCCTATCTTAATCTCCTGAGCCGCAAGCTCAGCCTTCACCTCATTTTCAATCTCTTTTATGCGGTCTATCTCCCACATATTAGCAATCATCGGATACATAATATGAATATTGCCATATGCACTCGCCCTGTATAAAGCTCTTAACTGTGTCTTAAATATATCCGTTCTTGTAAGGCATATTCTGATAGCTCTCACACCTAATGCCGGATTGTCCTCTTTATCAAGATTAAAATAGTCACACTGCTTGTCTGCACCTATATCAAGTGTTCTTATTATAGCCGGCTTTCCAGCCATATTTTCCGCAACAGTCTTATATATATTAAACTGTTCCTCTTCTGTCGGAAAATCAGTTCTCTCAAGATAGATGAATTCACTCCTGAACAATCCTATTCCTGCCGCATCATTAGCAAGAACTAACGCTATATCCTTAACATTACCAATATTAGCATACAACTTTATCTTTGTTCCATCAAGCGTTACATCTTCTTTTCCCTTAAGTCTGTTTAAAAGTTCCTTCTGTTCTATATACTTCGCCTGTTCTTTCTTGTAGCGGTCAAGTGTCTCGCTATCAGGATTGATATACACAACTCCATTAAAGCCGTCAACAATGCCTGTTAAGCCGTCTATATCTTCATCAAGAACACCTTTTGTTCCTATAAGGGCTGGTATCCCCATTGTCCTTGCAAGTATAGCTGTATGTGAATTAACCGAACCCTTAACACTTACAAATGATAATATCTTTTCTTTATCCATCTGTACAGTTTCCGATGGTGCCAAATCTTCTGCAATGATTATTGACGGCTCATCAGATTCTATTGTACTGCTTTTACCACCACTAAGAATAGTTATAAGTCTTTCAGAAATATCTCTTACATCTAAAGCCCTGCCTCTCATATATTCATCGTCCATAGCCGCAAACATTGATGAAAAGTTATCCGAGGTCTGTGCAACTGCATATTCAGCATTAACATTCTGATTATCAATTATATTAAGAACCGACTCTTTATAATCGTCATCTTCAAGCATTATCTGGTGCATTTCAAATATTGCCGCATTGGCTTCACCGACTTCCTTTAAAGCCTTATCATAAAGCATACCTAACTGTTCAACTGCTTTATCAACGGCATTAATATATCTTTGCTTCTCGCTCTCACAATCATCAATATGCATCCGCTTAACCTGCTGTTGTTCTTTACTGTACACTTTAATTCTGCCTATGGCTATCCCGCCAAACACGCTTTTTCCTTTATATTCATACATAACAGCCCCTCCTTTCTTTAATTTCAGCCCTTTAATTAGGTATTTTAATTTATATACTTTAACCCTGGCACTTTAATTTACATATTAGCTTTCATAAATTCTTCAATCTTTGCAGCTGCCTGTTCTTCGTCTGTACCTTCTACATTTACTGTTACTTCCTGTCCACATTTTACTGCTAATGACATTATTGTAAATACCTTCTTGCAGTCAGCAGTCTTTCCGTCTTTCTTAATTAATATACTACTCTCAAACTGCTTAGCTGCTTTTACAAGTTCACCTGCTGGTCTCATATGGATTCCTTCTTTGTCTGTAATTGTATAATTAAATTCTTTCATAATAAACCTCTTTTCTGCGTATCTTTTATTTTAAACGTTTCGTTTTGGTATATTTTGTGTTTTTTATATTTATATATTGTGTTTTTAACAGGACCATACCAGATACGCCAGGCTACAGTCATATACTTTATTTTAAAATTATATTTTATTAACAAATCTATTCATTAACCTTCTTCTTTAATACTCCAAGAAGGAAACAAGAAACGATTGTTCCAACAACTAATGCTAAAAGATAATATAATGGGTTGCCGACAACCGGGAACACGAATATTCCACCGTGTGGAGCCATTAACGTGCACTTAAATAACATACTTATTGCTCCTGCTATTCCAGAACCAATAAGGCATGCTGGTATAACGTGAAGCGGATCTGCCGCCGCATATGGAATGGCACCTTCTGTTATAAATGCAAGTCCCATAATAAAGTTGGTTGGTCCTGCCTCTCTTTCTTCCTTAGTGAACTTATTCTTAAATAACATTGTAGCAAGTGCAATAGCACAAGGTGGAACCATACCACCAATCATAACTGCTGCCATAATATCGTAATTACCATATGCAATTGAAGCTGTTCCAAATACATATGCTGCTTTATTAAATGGACCACCCATATCAATTGCCATCATTGCTGCAAGCACAAATCCAAGAATTATACGGCTTGAACTTCCCATTCCAACAAGGAATGAATTAAGCCCTGTATTAATCGCCCCCATAACAGGCTCTATTACATAGTTCATTCCAAGTCCTATAACAAGAATTCCCACAACCGGATATATAAGCACAGGTGCAATCTTTTCAAGTGCTTCTGGAAGCTTGTCACACAATTTTCTTAAACCTAAAATAATGTATCCAGCCGCAAAGCCTGCAACTAAAGCACCTAAAAATCCAGACTTTCCATTAGCTGCAATATATCCTCCGACAAAACCCAGTGCCAGTGCCGGTCTGTCACCTATTGCCATTGCAATATATCCTGCAAGCACAGGAAGCATAAATCCAAATGCTGCTCCACCTATATTCTTAAACAAAGCTGCAACTGGTGTTATAGTACCAAAATTAGCTCTTTCAGCTTCAGAAAGACTGTTCATATCAACATTAATTCCATCAATAAGAAATGCTATGGCAATCAGAATACCACCGCCAACTACAAATGGAAGCATATGCGAAACACCATTCATAAGCTGTGTATATATCTGATGTCCAACTCCGCCTGATTTATTCTTCTTAACCGCAGCTGCCTGACTATCATCAGAAGATCTGCCCATCCCATGTACCTGATATTCGGGAACATCACCGCTAAGTGCCTGACTTATTAATTCATCAGCTTTATTAATTCCGTCTGATACCTGACATTCTATAACCTTATGTCCTTCAAACCTTGCCATTGGCACTTTGGCATCTGCCGCAACTATTATACATTCCGCTTTTTCTATATCTTCATCTGTAAGCACATTTTTAGCACCTGCTGAACCTCTTGTCTCTATCTTAATTGTACAGCCTGCCTTTTTAGCTGCTTTTTCCAGACCCTCAGCTGCCATATACGTATGTGCAATACCTGTAGGACACGAAGTTACAGCAGCTATATACCTGCCAGCCTGCTCTGTATTACTACTGCTGGCATTATCTGAACCTGTATCCTGCAATCTTTCATCAATGCTCTTGCTTTCACTGTCTGCATTATCTATAACTTCAAGAAATTCCCCAATATTCTTAGCTGCTTTTAACTTTCTGATAAATTCTTCATCCATAAGAAGCACTGAAAGCTTGCTTAATACATCCAGATGAACATTATCCTCACTATCCGGAGCTGCTATAAGAAACAATACATTAACAGGTTCACCATCTAATGAATCATAATCAACTCCATCCCTTATAATCATAGCTGCAAGTCCCGGTCTGCTTACCGCACTGCATTTGCCGTGTGGTATGGCAATTCCCTCTCCAACACCAGTTGTGCTTTCTTCTTCTCTTGCAATAACCTGCTTCGTATATGCTTCAATATCTGTAATATTACCGCTGGCCGCCATAAGCTTCACAGCCTGCTCTATTGCCTCTTTTTTATTCAAAGGCTTTGCATTAAGGTCAATACTTGAAGCATTTAATAAATCCGTAATCCTCATATACATACCTCCATATTTATAATAAGTTTAAATACCCTTTAATAATCTTTTGAATAATATTATCTGGCTGCAATTATCCTATAATTAACCTGTTATAATCATCTGGTTATAACAACTTTATCAATAAGCATATTTACCTCTCCAACTGTTGCCAGCCTTTCCGAAAATGCACTGGCACTTCCTGTTGCAACCCCTTTCCTGAACGCATACTCATAATCTTTCTTTTCAATCCAGCCTGAAAGGAAGCCCGCTACAAGCGAATCTCCTGCCCCCACTGAATTCTTAAGTATCCCATCCGGAGCCTTTGCTTTATACACATTGCCATCATCTGCTACAAGTATTGCACCTTTTCCACCCATTGATACGCATACATTAACAGCACCCATTTTCTTTAATTTCAAAGCATACGGAATAACTTCTTCCTGTGTATTAAGTGTCACATTAAATATATCTCCAAGCTCGTGCTGGTTAGGCTTTATAAAAAATGGATTATATTCCAATACATTAGTCAACAGCCTGCTTGTTGCATCAACCACAATCTGAACACCTTTGTCCTTTAACATATCCATAATGTCTTTATATATATTATCTGATATGCCTGCCGGTATGCTACCCGCAAGAACAAGAACATCACCGCTTTCAAGTCTTCTTAATCTGTTCATAAGCTGTTCAATATGAGAACTATCTATATGTGGTCCTTGTCCATTAATCTCCGTTCCATCAATCGACTTTAACTTAATATTAATTCTTGAAATTCCGTCATTAATTTTGATAAATTCTGAATTAATGCCACCATTATGCAGTCTTCTTACAATCTCATCTCCAGTAAATCCAGCAATAAAACCTAACGCTGTACTCTTTATTCCAAGATTGCCAAGAACTATAGATACATTAATTCCTTTACCTCCGGCAAGCATTAACTCACTGCTCGTCCTGTTAGTCATACCTGGTCTGAAATCTTTAACAGATACAATATAATCAAGTGATGGATTAAATGTTACGGTATATATCACTTTATATCCCTCCCTTCTGGTCACGTTCCTTTTGTTATCATTATAATAACTCCATATTCATTCATAATCAATTATTATCATTCACAAACATTCATATTCTATTTTGTGCAGATTGTACATATATAAGATTTATTATTAGGATTTTATGTAGAATTATACCATTTAATTGAATTAATATTAACACTTATGATTGTTTTAATTTCTAAATCTTATTCAGATACTTGATTCCGACAAATATACATTTTATAATGATGATGTAAGAAATCTACTTAATATTACACAGAACATTTACAAAGAAAATATAGAAGCTATTTATTCTCAGTATCAGTCTGATGATGTTGACCCGGAGATCATCGATCTTATATTTAATAAAGCAGAAGAAACTCTGAAGCTTAAATATTAATATTTTCATCAAACAACCCCCAAGTAAATTATGAATAAACATTTTCATAATCTGCTTGGGGGTTATTATGTCTTATATATAATATATAACTCGGTTTCACTATATGATATGCATTATAATTAATTACAAAAATAATATATAATACTACCTGCAATCACACCGGCACCGACCAATACCACTTGCCATCACATATAATCTACATTGTATAATCCACATCACATATGATTTATCATACTCGCCAGATATCCCGCACCAAAGCCATTGTCAATATTAACAACGCTTACACCGCTTGCACAGGAATTAAGCATTGAAAGCAGTGCTGACAAACCGCCAAAATTAGCTCCATAACCAACACTTGTTGGAACAGCTATAACAGGGCAGTCAGCCATACCTCCTATGACACTTGCAAGTGCGCCTTCCATACCAGCAATTGCAATTATAACTCTTGCATTCATTATAGCATCAATATGGTTCATAAGCCTGTGCATTCCTGCAACGCCAACATCATACAGCCTTACAACTTCATTGCCATATACTTCTGCTGTCCTGGCTGCTTCCTCGGCAACTGGTATATCACTTGTTCCGCCTGTTGCTACAACAATCCTGCCCTTGCCATTCTTTTCTGGCATATCGCCAATTATTCCAATCTGCGATAATTCATCATAATTCAGGTTATATTGCTGTGCCACATAATCAGCGGCTTCCCTGCTCATTCTGGTTATAAGGATTGTCTTTTCTTTTTCTTCAAGCATTGCACCAACTATACCGGCAATCTGCTCTTTAGTCTTGCTTTTGCCATATATAACTTCCGACATTCCCTGTCTTAATTCCCTGTTGGTATCAACCTTGGCAAAGCCTAAATCCTTAAATGATTCTAATTTAATACTATCTGCCGCCTCTTTCGGAGAAATAGCACCAGAGGCAACATTTTCCAATAAATTGTTAAGTTCCTCTTTGTTCACGGCATTTTCCTCATTTTTCAAGATATCCCTTGTAATCACCTGTATGAAGTATATCATCAGCTCTCTGTATTTCTTCCTTAGTTGGAGGCATAATATCTTCAAGCTCATATTTCACACCAAGATCGTGCCACTTAAATACACCAAGTGTATGATATGGAAGAATTTCAAATCTCTTAACTGTCTTTAATGACTTAACGAAATCTGAAAGTGCCTGTAAATCTTCCTTATCATCTGTAACCTTTGGCACAAGTACGTGACGTATCCACATATCCTTGTTATTATCCGAAAGATATTTTGCCATATCTAATATATTCTTATTAGTCCAGCCTGTAAGTTTCTTATGCTTTTCATCGTCAATATGCTTAATATCGAGCATAAAAAGATCTGTAACTGCCATAAGCTCATTGAACTTGCTTATAAATGGTTCTTCAAATGTAAATGGATTGCCTGATGTATCAAGAGTTGTATGAACTCCTTCTTTCTTGGCTATCTTAAAAAGCTCTGTAACAAATTCAATCTGAAGAAGTGCTTCTCCACCACTCACAGTTATGCCTCCATTATCTTTCCAGTAGTTATGGTATCTGTAAGCCTTATCAAATACTTCCTGTGGTGTCTGGAGTTCGCCATCCTCTAACTTCCAGGTCTCTGGATTATGGCAATATTTACATCTCATATGACACCCCTGAAGAAATACTATATATCTTACACCAGGTCCGTCAACTGAACCAAAACTTTCTACTGAATGAATTCTTCCTTTTATATCTGACATAATAATCCTCATTTCTGCGCATATCCTCTGTCCATAATCATTCATACCCTATGCGCGCCGGTATGAAGCTTCCGTGGAATATTATACAACAATAGTGTATACAAGATATTATCATAATAAACCATTTTATTCTACATTAATATGATATAAGTGTCAAAAACAAAAAGAATTCACCATCTTTGTTAAAATTATCCTCTTTTCCATAAATCTAATGAATCACATAATATTATCCGGTGTTCAGTAAACCAATTAATTATTTTACCTCATTATTCTGCCATTTAATTATATTATTCAATTCTTGACTTCTTTAATATCCTCTTTATTAATTCAACATTAATTTTTATGTATACACATTATTAATATCAGGTAACTCCTCTATCAGCTCTGCTAATTACTGTATCTTGCACATTGTTTTGTGCTGAACTACTTTTTGTTAACAAATTATCAATTAACAGTATTTTGTGATATAATTTTGATATTTTTTTAACATTGCTGTTATTTTAAATAGTTTTTAGTATTTTTCTTCTTTTTGATAATAATTTTCGCATAATTATATTGTTTGTTTAGTCTGACTATGTTATTATAAATCCACGACTGGAATTTATCGAAAGTACATTGTGTGCTTTAACTTATTCCTGATTATCGTAAATATCACAGACAGGGAGATTAGATTTATGGGATTTTTAACAGGTAAAACCGCCATTATAACAGGGGCTGGCCGTGCCGTATTAAGTGACGGAAGATGTGGTTCTATCGGATATGGAATTGCTACAGCTTATGCTAAGGAGGGTGCTAATATTGTCATTACAGGACGTAATGAAAGCAAGCTTGCCGCCGCTAAAGAAGAATTAGAAAAGCTTTACAATATCAAGGTTCTTACAATTCAGGCAGATGTTAATGCCTCTGCTGATAATGAAGCTGTTGTAGCTAATGTCGTTAAGCAGACAATTGATACATTTGGACATATTGATGTGCTTATCAATAACGCACAGGCCTCTGCTTCCGGCGTTCCACTTGCTGAACATACTACAGAGCAGTTCAATCTTGCTATGTATTCAGGTCTTTATGCCGCATTTTATTATATGAAAGCCTGCTATCCTTATCTTAAGGAAAGTAAGGGCTCTGTAATTAACTTTGCTTCTGGTGCTGGGCTTTTTGGTAACTTTGGACAGTGTGCCTATGCCGCCGCTAAAGAAGGTATAAGAGGTCTTACAAGAGTTGCTGCAACTGAATGGGCTAAAGATGGAATTAATGTTAATATTATATGCCCTCTTGCGTGGACATCACAGCTTGAGCAGTTCAAGAACGCTTATCCAGAGGCATTTGATAAAAATGTTCATACTCCACCAGCAGGCCATTTCGGTGATGCTGAGCTTGAAATCGGACGTGTATGCGTACAGCTTGCATCTCCAGACTTTAAGTATATGACAGGTGAAACTCTCACACTTGAGGGTGGACTTGGACAGCGTCCATAACCAACAATAACTAATAAAGGGTATCAATTACCAAACTCAAAAAAGGGTACTGAAAACATAATTCCAGTACCCTTTCTTTTTATTATAACGTTATCAGCTATCTATAAACTTCATTATACAACCACCATACACTTTTATACAGTTTACATATATTTTATCTTTCTGATATATTTCAATAAGTCTTATATATCATATATATTAATTTCTATGATGTAATTCCTGTACAGTCCTGCTGATTTCTTCCCTTAAATGCTCTTTTTCTTTTGGAAGATTATTAAGCTTCTCAAGTAAATCCGCAGTATTATGTTCTGATCCGACATTTCTTAATGCCTCACAAGCCGCATATACAACATCATCATCTTTATCATCAACAAGTCTTAACAATAAATCAACACTGCTGTTATTATCGTTAGTTCCTAAGGCTTTAGCCAGGTCAAGCTTCTCTTCCTTAGTTCCATACACATAATCTGCAACTGCATAGAAATCATTCTTCTTTACAAGATGTTCGATTTTTTTGTTAATATCCTTCTTAAATAACATATCAGATTCCTCCCTTATAAATATAAATAGTGAAATCTAATCTATCGCGATATTTATTAATTAGGTTTTCATTAACACAGATTATACATCTTTTATCATTAAATGTAAAATGTTATTTTGATATGCTCATTATATTCTGCGCGTTTTTCAGCACATATGAAGTTTCGTAGAAACTTCTAAGTGACTACCAAGTAGTCATATTGTGCCTGCACCAGACAACTGCTCATAAAGCTTTAATGCCGCTCCATCTTCCTTATAATTAACAAATACTATCTTGTTATCTCCCTTTATCATAACCACAGGTCCATAGCCATTCCATATAAAAAGCATACATTTTCCATATGTATTGCCTTTATAATTACCTATATTATACTCTTCTGTTGCCCCGCCATTAGTTCTTGTAAAGCTGTCTTTAGGCATTTTATCCATAAGCTGTACTTCCTCAATATCATCAATATTGATTGAGAACTCATATCCCACAGCTTTTACCGTGAAGTAATTATCTTTAATTTCTGTATCTATATGGACATTAATATATGGTATCATAATAGCCACAAACCATATAATAAATCCAGCAACGACAGCCTCAAGTGACCACATAATTGCTTTTCCAGCTTTATTACCAAGATTGAAGGAATAATTCATATCACTCAGTCTGTTCTTGACTAATACTTTAGGATCAGCAGGGTTATTATAGAATCCAGTTTTCCAATACTCATCATCATCTACATATAACGGCTCGTCATCTCTGTTAAGTATCTCCTCTTTCTTCTTTCCAATAACAATAATCATCCATAAAATAGCAAGTGTATACATAAATTGAATTCCCATATACACATAATAGTTGGCATCTGTTATTCTGCTATGTCCTATATATTCAATAAATATATATAGCCACGAGAAAGCATTGATTATGTTAGTTATTAACACTCCTTTAAATATATATTTTTTAACCATCTTATTGACTGCCTGATTAACAGCCGTATCTTTACTGTATACATTTCTTTCTCTTTTATTAAATGCCACATTAAATACAAATGATATCAGCGATACCAGCAACGTATTAAGTAATAATATAAGTGCCTGATTAAAATCCTTTGTTCTGCCACTTACTACCCACAGAATAATACCTGTAACAATCTCAGCACCTATTGGTATTAAATGATAATACAACTTAACTTCTCCTCTGACCGCTGACAGGGAAGTATCTGCATATATCCTTTTCTGGCTCTCTATAACCCATTTATTCTTAACCTTTATATCATACATTTTTCTATGTGGTATAATCATCAATAATTCTATACCTACAGCATAACCAATAAGCCACACACACCAGATAAGCACAAATATTATCATATTAAGAAAATTCACAAAACATATTGCTATACCCAAAAAAGCATTAACATTCTGGAATATTTTATAATTATGCTTTGTCTTTTCAATAAGACCTGCAACCTCTTCATCACCAATATTCTCCTGTGGTATATGAACACCAAGAATCATTCCCTGCTTATATTCATAATTGCCTATAAATCCAAATCTCACAATTAAAATTGTAAATATATTGCTTACCAATGCTATCACAAACAATGCTATTCCCATAATATTATCCTCCCCGTCCAGTCACCAAAATGCTTTTACTTTTGTATTTATGTTGTCTTTGGTTCACTGTCACCTGACACTTTGATTTTTGAATATATTTCATTACACATACTTAGAAAATCTCTCTTATCCATTCCATTAATAGCTGCTTCTGCTAATAATAATTCAAGTTCATTTTCAAGCTTTTCCCTGAATACAATATCCATATCAATATTATCTGATACTATTGCTCCGTGCCTGCGGTCTATTTTAATATATCCTTCTGTCTTTAATATCTGGTACGCTTTATTCACTGTCATTGTATTAACTCCAATATCCTGTGCAAGCTGTCTTACCGTTGGCAGGCTCTCGCCAAGCTTTAATTCACCACGTCCAATTCCCATTACAATCTGATTACGAAGCTGGACATATATAGGTGTACTGCTATTCATATCTAATTCAATAATCATTGTATTAACTCCTTTCCTGACACAATATTCACAACATAGAATTGACCTAACCGATATCTTATGAACCTTACATTAAACAAATATAACCTTTTCACAATCTTATTAATAAGGCAAATAAAAAAGTAGTATTATTTGTATTAGTTATTGTAATACAAATAATACTACTTTGCAATATAATTTGAAAATAATATAATTGAATACTATTATCAGATACTATTACCTGTTAATTATTCCCCTCCGTGCTTTGCTCCTCTATAGCTTCATTAAGATTATTCTCTATCTTTTCAAGCGTTGCACACATACTGTTAAGCTCTTCTTCGCCTATACCTTTGCGGAACACTTCCTCAGCCATATCAAATATATCAGATACCCTGTCAGCTTTTTCCTTTCCTTCTTCTGTTAAAGATATAATCCACGAACGCCTACACTCTGGATTATTCTGTCTTTTAATAAGTCCCATACTCTCTAATCTGTCAAGCGTTCTTGACATCGTAGTCACCTCTATAAGGCAGGCATCTGACAATTCTTTCTGGCTCATTCCATCACATTTTCTTAACTCATATAATATGCGTGGCTGCCCCTGTCCAACTGTCAGTCCAAGTTCTATAAAATATGGTCTTAATAATCTTCGTCTTAGCATTTCCACGTCAAACAGGTAATGTCTTACATTCTGCTTACTTTTCATAATGACCCTCTTTTCTTAATTATTGTCCTCTCCATATAATCAAGTATTTTTTCATTCAAAAATCTCATTATCGACTGGCATTCCACATCCGCCGCAGAACTTAGTCCCATTCTCCAGTTTCATTCCGCAATTTTTACAGTACATTACATTCTCCATTTCTTTTGTTTTTTTATTTTATATTAGTTGTCATTTTATGTATATATACATTTTCACAATTATATAAAAATATAAAATACCAACACCCTATTATCTCCATTCCTAATCACATACACATTTGCAATTATCTTGTCAACGACTGAATCTCTTTTTGTATAAGTCTTCCTGCCGCCTTTGCCAGCTCATCAATACGACGTATTCTTGTAAATTCTTTTCCATAAATCTTTTCTGCGCTATTGGCCGCCGCATCATTTCCCATAAAAACGGCTGATACATGTATTCCTTTAGCACGCAGTGCACGTACCTCTTCGGCTGCATCATTAACAGAAATATCGTCGCTATAATCATGTCCAAACGGGCTGTCCTGTGATGGCAGAATACGCTGGCTGTCATTAGGCGCAGCATCTGTTAAAATAATCACAAGATGCCTGTCAGCCACCCCCGGGTTCATATCAAGGATTTTACCAATTCCCCGAAAAGCAAGACCATCACGATTCCAACCGGCAGCATAATAATTGAAAATATTGTCGCACTTCTTATCCCTAAAAGACTTCAATATATGAAAAACTGTATATCCTCTAACACTGCAAAATCTTGTTACCCTGACCGGTATATTACATTTCACGAGGCTTTTGGAAATAATTACTCCCTGCGCAGCAAGCATTTCCTGATACTGAAGCCTTGAAGCAGATGCATCAAGAAGCAGATCCACTGTAAAGGACGGTTGATTATCATCTTCATATGTGTGAAAAATCCTGTTATCTTCTATATATTCTGCACGCCATACTTTGGTTGTATCAAGCCTTCCTCTCTGACCTGATATTACATCTGTCTTCTGACTTATATATTCGCTATTACGGATTTGTTCGACTATATGTGCAATAAGACTATCATAAAGCCGTACATTTTTATTATAATATGAATGATTTCTTTCAACCTGCAGCTGTGACTGTTCTCTTAAATGAAGAAATTCCTTCGGTATATTTTTCTTTGTTATATATTTTCCATCTGTAAACCATAAATGGCATCCTGTATGACTGCCTGTACACAGTTCTTTTTCTATTTTAATAAGAGTCTGCTCTGATATAACAGATCTTCCAAAACAATTCTCAATATAAGAGCAGTCATCATTTTCTTTCTTATATGTTATATTATCTTTCTTTTTACTGTAAGCTGCTTCACCAGTCATATTGTCCGCCGCAGAAGAACGCATAACCATTACATGATTATTTCTTACAGAGCTGACAGGCATTATTCTTGTCATTATCCGGGCAAATGCCCCTGTAAAATGCAGTCGCAACGCTTTTTTTTCATGTTTTACGCCATCAAAAAGATTAAATTTGCGATAAATTGCCAGCACAGCATCTATCAACCGGTCTGTTTCAGGCATTATCTGTGGTGTCAGTTCTGCATACAGCTTTTGTTCATTTGGTGTCAGCAGAACCTTCTTTTTCCCTGACACACTGCTCCATCTGGCTGACTGCATATTATATACAAGCCGGTTTTTACTCATCCACTCCTGCCTCGACAGCTTATATTCACCTGCAAAAAAAGCCTTTCCATAATAAACCCGTAAATCAGTCATAGACGGACGTTTTAATGCTTCCTCTGTATACAGTACATGTTCCAGATAAAGCCATGTCAGATCATCCAGCATAGCCTGACTGATATCTCCGTTCCAATAACCAAATAAAGTGCTGATTGCCTTTTCACCATAATACTTATATGCCAGTCCAATTATAAGATTCATATATAAATCTGAATCTAAATCCCCTGTTTCAACAGCCAGAAACAATGGATCAAAATTATAGCGTTCCGCCGCATTCCATACCTGATTAGCAGCCCGTCTTTCCTTAGCAGTATAAGAAATGGTACGCATTATTCAAACACCTCCGTATTATGCAGCTTTAAAGGAAACCTTGAAGCTATGACATCACGTATAAGCTCTTTTTCATAGCTGTCAAATATCTTATTGGTAATTCCAAGATCCAATGCATCCCTGATTGGAATACCCTTTTTTATAAGACTTATAGCATCAATTAATCCACGCAGATCCAAAGCTTTCTCTGTAAGTTCACCATTTTCACATTTTTTCTGAAGTTCATTAAATAAAAGTGCAAACTGTTTGTTATACTTAGTAACAAGTGAAGGAAACTGATCCTTTAACAGTCTCTCAAGATCTTCCTTTGCCAGTGGCGGCATCTGTATAACTACAAATCTTGAGGCAAGTGCCTCATTTAATTCCCTTGTACCTGCATAATTATAATTCATCGTAGCAATAAAACGTGTATCATCTGCAACCTCTATCCTGTCATATCCTGGAACATCAATTACACGTCTGAAATCAAGTACAGAATGTAAGACTGCAAGTGCTTCATTCCTTGCCATATTGATTTCATCGAGAATCCCAAAGCCGCCACTTTGTGCACAACAGTACACCGGTCCGGGTCTGAATGTAACCCTGCCATCGTGAAATGTATCAGAACCTATCAGCGCAGCCGCATCCATATTAACATGGAAGGAAATATCCCATGCCGGACGTTCAAAAACTGCTGCAAGATTCTGTGCAAGCACATTTTTTCCCGTTGCCTTCTCTCCTGCCAGCAAAAGATTTCTGCCACACAGAAGCACTGCAAGAGCCTCTTCCCATACCTTATTGCCATAATAATGAAAATGTGGTACAGGAATACGTTTTTTTAATGCTTCATCTACAGTATGTTCTTCTGAATAATGCCGGACTTCTTCTACAAGCTGTGCAGAAACACCTTCCTGCTTCAAAAACTCAATCAGATTATTCAATACCAACACCTCTTTAACTATTTTTTTATATTTTGATTATATTCTTTTTATTTATTTATTTCAAATTACAATAATTCAAGCTATATTAATGTCCGATTTATTCAAGTTCGAATTGTCCCGTATAGAGCTGGTAATATCTTCCTTTCTGCTCTATCAGCTCATCGTGGCTTCCACGCTCAATAATCTGTCCTTTCTCAAGTACCATAATCGCCTTGGAATTTCTTACAGTTGACAATCTGTGTGCAATAACGAATACTGTTCTGCCTTCCATTATTGCATCCATACCATTCTCGATAAGTCTTTCTGTTCTTGTATCTACTGAGCTTGTCGCCTCATCAAGAATAAGTACAGGAGGCTTGGCTACTGCTGCCCTCGCAATGGCAAGAAGCTGGCGCTGTCCCTGTGAAAGATTGCTTCCATCGGAATAAAGCATTGTATCATAACCATCTGGAAGCCTTCTTATAAATGAATCTGCATTAGCTATTACGGCTGCCTCCCTTACTTCCTCATCTGTTGCATCAAGCTTTCCATATCGTATATTGTCTGCAATAGTTCCTGTAAACAGATGTGTTTCCTGTATAACCATTGCCATTGACCTTCTTAAATCATCTTTACTTATATCCTTAATGTCTATTCCGTCATAAGTTATTGTTCCTGACTGGATATCATAAAATCTGTTAATAAGATTAACTATTGTTGTCTTTCCTGCACCGGTTGAGCCTACAAATGCTATCTTCTGTCCCGGCTTTGCATATAAAGTTACATCATTAAGAATAGTCTTTTCTTTTACATATCCAAACACAACATCTTTAAATCGCACATCTCCCTTTAACTCAACAAGATAGCCTGCTTTATCTTTCGTCGCTGGAACCTTCCAGGCGTATATGCCTGTATTACCTGAAGCTTCCATAAGTTCACCAGCTTCATTTTTCGTAACATTACATAATGTAACCCTGCCTTCATCAACCTCAGGTTCTTCGTTCATCATATCAAATATACGCTCTGCACCTGATAAGGCTGAAAGCAGGAAATTAACCTGTTGTGTGAACTGGTTAAGAGGCATCGCACTCTGCCTTACATATACAAGATATGCTGAAAGCGTACCTAAATCCATAAGTCCCTTTAATGTAAATATACCGCCAACACAGGCTGATATTGCATAATTAAGATAAGAAAGACTTACTATTGTAGGAATCATCATTCCAGCAAATGCCAGTGCATTAGTTGACTCTTTTCTGAAATTCTCATTCATTTCACAGAATTTCCCGTAATCCTTTTCCTCGTGGTTAAATACCTTCTCAACCTTCTGTCCAGCCATCATCTCCTGAACGAATCCATTGATTTTACCAAGCTCTTCCTGCTGTCTGTTAAAATATTTCTTACTGTGCTTACTGTTAAATTTGATAAAGAAGAACATTATAATAAGAAATACGACAACTATCATAGAAAGACGTATGCTTAATACCATCATCATCGTAAGTGTACCAAACAGCATAATAAAACTCTGTATTATCATAGCAAAACTGTTATTCATAGCTTCCTGAACTGTATCAACATCATTAGTAAAACGGCTCATAAGTTCGCCGTGTGTATGTGCATCGAAATATTTTAATGGAAGCTTCTGTGTATGCTTAAATAAATCATTTCTTATATCCTGTATAACCTTCTGTGACATTTTCACCATAATGCGGTTATATCCAAGTGTTGATAATGCTCCACACGCATACATTACGCCCATAGCTATAACAGCCTTTAAAAGTCCTGTCATATTGCCCGGAACAATAAATCTATTGACAACAGGCTTAATAAGATAAGTTCCTGTAACATTAGCTCCTGCACTTATGAATACAAGAAATGCTACTAATATAAGCATCCATTTATAATGTCCAAGATATACGAATAACTGTTTCAATGTCTTCTTGGTATCTTTAGGTCTTTTATATCCAACATATTTAGCCATTATAAATCCACTCCTTCCTTCTGTGATTCATATATTTCCTGATATATCCTGTTATTGGCAAGAAGTGTTTCGTGTGTGCCTATCGCAGCTACCTTTCCCCTGTCCAGTATGATAATCTGGTCAGCGTGCTTTACCGAAGATATTCTCTGTGCTATTACAATCTTGGTCATATCTGGAAGCTTATTAGCAAGTTCCTCTCTTATCTTAGCTTCTGTCGCTGTATCTACCGCACTTGTTGAGTCATCAAGAATAAGCACCTTTGGCTTTTTTAATATAGCTCTCGCAATACATATTCTCTGCTTCTGTCCACCTGATACATTGACACCGCCCTGTCCCATATCAGTATCATACCCCTGTGGAAGTCTGTCTAAGAATTCATCTACACAGGCAATATGGCAGGCTTCATTTATCTCCTCCATAGAAGCATTCTCATTACCCCAGTAGAGGTTAGAAAGCAGTGAGCCTGAGAATAAAGTGTTCTTCTGCAATACAACTGCAATAGCATCCCTTAAATGTCTCATAGGATATTTTTTTACATCTATTCCGTCTATTCTCACCGTTCCTTTGGTTGCATCGTATAATCTTGGAATAAGTGATACAAGCGTTGTCTTGGCTGAACCCGTCTGTCCTATTATTCCAATAGTCTGTCCTGCTTCTATATTAAATGAAACATCAGAAAGAACATATTCTTTTGCCTCTTTCTTGTATTTAAACCATACGTGGTCAAACTCAATTGAACCCTTTTTAACACTTATATCCTCTGCCTGTTCATCTGTTATGTCTATTTTTTCATCAAGAACTTCGACAATTCTTGAAGCTGAGGCTAAAGAACGTGTCATCATAAGAAATACATTTGACATCATCATAAGTGAATTAAGTATAAGAAGAACATAACTTAAAAAGCTTGTAAGCTCACCAATCTTTAACTGTCCTGCATTAATAAGATGTCCGCCGATAAAGAGAATTGATATAATCGTTCCATACATAACAAACTGCATAGCTGGCATATTAAGAACTGCTATACCGAATGCTTTCTCTGACTCTTTCTTAAGATTAGCATTAACTTCCTCAAACTTAGAAACCTCGTAATCACCTCTTACATATGCTTTAACTACTCTTATCGCAGTAAGATTTTCCTGAATGCTTCTGTTGACTAAATCTATTGCATTCTGCATACGTCCATAAAGTGGACGGACATTCATAATAATAATTATGAGAAGCACGGCAAGTATAGGCAGTGCCACGAAAAACACGAATGCAAGTGTTCTGTTAATTGTAAATGCTACTGACGATGCAAATATAAGCATAACCGGGCTTCTGCCAAATGGTCTCATACCTGTTGATACCGAATTCTGTATATTCGTAACATCACTTGTCAGACGAGTAACCAGCGAAGAAACCCTGAAATGGTCTATATTGGCAAATGAATATGATTGTAATTTCTCATATTCTGCCTGCCTTATATTAGCGCCAAGTCCCTGTCCTGCAAGTGCTGAAAATCTTGCACTTCCAATGCCAAGGATAAGTGCCAGAACCGCACATCCTGCCATCTGCAAGCCCTTAGTATAAATATAAGCTGTGTCGCCATTAGCAACACCATTATCAATTAAATCAGCCATAATCATAGGCACCATAAGTTCAAGCACTGCCTCAACAGCAATACATAAAAGTGCCAGACAGGCATATTTCTTATACTGTTTCATATAAGAAAATATTCTTTTAAGCATTAAAATGCACCTCCAATTGTTGTATCTGCAACTATTGTAACATCAATTTTTGCACTGTCAACTTATATTTTCAGCCTTCAGACTTCAAATACCTGATTATCCATATCTAAATTGGGAACTGATAAATTATTAACTTCTAAACTTTCTATAAAACGGCAATAATTTATTGACATCCGCATATATAAGTGTTAAAGTGTGACCATAATGATTGTTAATTAATTATCAATCTTATTTTTATTAAGATAGTTACTTCGTGTAACACTATACATCACTAACAAAGTATATGTATGATTATCTAAGAAAAGGGGAACTAATTATGAGCAAAGAAAAATCTTTAGTAGTTGACAACATCCAGTCTCTTGAAGAGCTTATAAGCTCTGTAAAAGAGGCACAGCGTATCTTTTCAGCATATTCGCAGGAACAGGTTGATAAGATATTTACCGCTGCTGCCCTTGCTGCTAATAAGGCAAGAATACCTCTTGCCAAGATGGCTGTCAAAGAAACTGGTATGGGAATTGTTGAAGACAAGGTAATCAAAAATCACTATGCTGCTGAATACATTTACAACGCATACCGTGATACCAGAACCTGCGGTGTTATCGAGGAAGATAAAGCCTATGGCATTAAGAAGATCGCAGAGCCTATCGGTGTTGTTGCCGCTGTTATTCCTACAACTAATCCAACTTCTACTGCTATATTCAAGACTCTTATTTCATTAAAGACACGTAATGGCATTATCATAAGTCCACATCCCCGTGCTAAGGAAAGCACAATAGCTGCTGCTAAGGTTGTACTTGAGGCTGCTGTTGCTGCCGGTGCTCCTGAGGGTATAATCGGCTGGGTTGATGTTCCAAGCCTTGAACTTACCAACACTCTTATGAAAGAAGCCGACATTATACTTGCAACTGGTGGTCCTGGTATGGTTAAGGCAGCTTATTCATCTGGAAAGCCTGCACTTGGCGTAGGTGCTGGTAACACTCCAGCTATTATCGACAGTACTGCCGATGTTATACTTGCCGTCAACTCTATTATCCATTCTAAGACATTTGATAATGGTATGATATGTGCTTCTGAGCAGTCAGTAATCGTTGACTCATCTATATATAAGCAGGTTAAAGAGGAATTCACTAAGCGTGGCTGTCACTTCCTTAATAAGACTGAGCTTGATAAAGTAAGAAAGACTATCATTATCAATGGCTCGTTAAATGCCAAGATAGTTGGCCAGAGTGCTTATAATATCGGAAAGCTTTCCGGCATAGAAGTACCTGAAACCACCAAAATTCTCATTGGCGAAGTTACTTCTGTTGACCTTTCAGAAGAATTCGCACACGAGAAGTTATCTCCTGTTCTTGCTATGTATAAGGCAAAGGATTTTGATGACGCCATAAGTAAAGCTGAGCGTCTAATAGCTGATGGCGGATTTGGTCATACTTCTTCTATATATATTAATTCTGCAACTGAAAACTACAAGCTTGCTAAGTTCGAGGAAGCTATGAAGACCTGCCGTATTCTTATTAATACACCTTCTTCACAAGGCGGTATCGGTGACCTTTATAACTTTAAGTTAGCACCTTCTCTTACACTTGGCTGTGGTTCGTGGGGCGGTAACTCTGTATCTGAAAATGTAGGCGTAAAGCACCTTATTAATATTAAGACTGTTGCTGAGAGGAGAGAAAATATGCTGTGGTTCAGAGCACCTGAAAAGGTATACTTTAAGAAAGGCTGCCTTCCTGTTGCACTTAACGAGGTAAAGACTGTATTAGGCAAGAAGAAAGCATTTATTGTTACAGACCAGTTCTTATATAAGAATGGCTACACTAAGTGCGTTACCGACAAGCTTGATGAACTTGGCATAACACACACAACCTTCTTCAATGTTGCACCAGACCCTACATTAGAATGTGCTATTGAAGGAACTAAGGCTATCAACAGCTTTGAGCCTGACTGTATCATTGCTATCGGTGGTGGTTCTGCTATGGATGCTGCCAAGATTATGTGGGTTATGTACGAACATCCTGAAGTTGACTTTATGGATATGGCTATGAGATTTATGGATATAAGAAAACGTATCTACACATTCCCTAAGATGGGCGAAAAAGCCTACTTTATAGCTATTCCTACTTCTTCTGGTACTGGTTCAGAGGTTACACCTTTCGCAGTTATCACTGATGAAAAGACTGGCATAAAGTATCCTCTTGCTGACTATGAACTACTTCCTAAGATGGCTATTATTGATGCTGATATGTGTATGGACCAGCCTAAGGGACTTACAGCCGCTTCTGGTATAGATGCATTAACACATGCTCTTGAAGCATATGCTTCTATTATGGCTACAGATTATACTGATGGTCTTGCACTTAAGGCTATGAAGAATATATTTGAATATCTTCCAGCGGCATATGAGAATGGACCTCACGATGCCAAGGCAAGAGAACAGATGGCTACCGCTTCTACTATGGCTGGTATGGCATTTGCCAACGCATTCCTTGGTGTATGCCACTCTATGGCTCACAAGCTTGGTGCTTACCACCATATACCTCACGGCATTGCTAACGCACTTCTTATTACAGATGTAATGCGCTTTAATGCCGCAGAAGTTCCAGCTAAGATGGGAACATTCTCACAGTATGCTTATCCTCACTGCAAGGAAAGATATGTTGAATGTGCTAACTTCCTTGGTATTGCCGGCAAGAACGATGATGAGAAGTTTGAAAACTTCTTAAAGGCTATCGAGGAGCTTAAGGATAAGGTTGGAATTAAGAAGACTATCAAAGACTACGGCATTGATGAGAAAGACTTCCTTGCTACACTTGATGAGATGGTTGAAAATGCATTTGATGACCAGTGCACAGGTGCTAACCCAAGATATCCTCTTATGAGTGAGATAAAGGCTATGTATCTTAAGGCTTACTATGGAAAAGAGGTTAATCCAGAGGATATAAAGACTAAGTAATATAAATAATCAATATAAATTATATATATTATTATGATGATATATTGTCAATGTCAGATAACATTATTCTCACTGACAGACACAACGGGCTTGTGATATGTACAATACCACTTGTCCCGTTATATAAAGATATGAATGGATATGTGGCAATCTTTATAAAGATTGCCCTCTCGCAGAATTGACATCTGCGTATGAACTTGAATGCCTACATAGTAATAGGCAGGAATGGAGGTTATTATGAAAAAATGTATATATAAAGGAACTCTAAAATCTGTATACGTTGATAAGGATAAGGCTGAGAAAGTATTTGCACTATCTTACAGCAAATCCGATGTATTATATGAAGCACTTAACACTGCAAGAGTTGAAGATACAGGACTTGATATACCACGACTTCTTAATGTATCTGTAGTAGATGGCAAATGGACTATCACAAGCGAATATGCCAAAGGAGAAACTTTAAAAGAGCTGTTAGCTAAACACCCTGAAAATGCAGATGCTTACATAGAGGCTATGGTTGACTACCAGATAGCTATTAATAAGCACAGCAACCCTCTTTTAGTCGATATGAAAAGTAAGCTTGAGCGACAGATTAATGAGCTTAATATTCCTGCTGACACGAAATATGAGCTGGACTCAAGACTTTCAGAGCTTCCTTATCATACTAAATTATGCCACGGTGATTATTGTCCAGAAAATATTATCGTACAGACTGATGACAACAACCAGATAATTGCAATTACCGCTGTTGACTGGGTACACGCTACTAAAGGTAATGCTTCTGCCGATGCGGCTAATACTTACCTTACACTTAAGCTTAGCGATGAAGCCCTTGCCGATAAGTACATATCAATGTTCTGTGAAAAGACTTCTACTGATAAGCGTTACGTTGATAAGTGGATACCTATCGTAGCCGCCGCAAGACTTACTAAGAAAAAGCCAGAAGAAAAGGAAATGCTTGAGGCTATGATTGACATATGTGATTTCCAGTAATCAGATATTAACTTACGATACATCTGTTAATCAAATGTATTAATATTCTTCATTGTTCAACTTTATAAAACCAGCCATATGATACCCCTGCCTCCTTTATGGGAAATGACATCATATGGCTGGTTTTATTATATTTTATATAATATTATTATCTTCAAGAAATTTGCTATACATAGCTTCTATTCTATCCATATCATCATTGTGAAGATTTCCTATTTTAAATATAAAGCTGTCTTTATTAAGCACTGTAACCTTTGATACTCTAGCAGTTGAAGCTAATCTCAGCCCTGCTTCACTCCAATATATAATTGGAATATCATAAGGGTCTTCCTTTCTTACTTTATGTTTAGTTATCTTCACTGATAATACCCCTAATACATTTTCATCAAGTACAATAACTGGTCTATTTATTATTCTACTCGCATCTTCCTCCAACGGAAATTCTACAAACCATACTTCTCCTTTTCTCATTCTGCCTCTCTTTCTTTTTTCATTTGCTCAAACATATCATCCCATTCAGTTTCTTCTACCCATTCATCATCTGATGCTATTACAGCTTTACCATCAGCATTATAATTAGTATTTGCCATTGCCATTTGATATGCTTTATCGCTATATCTCCCAACATTCATATCCGGGTGAAATGGTAAAGCCTGCTCTCTTACTGCCTGTTTAGCCGCCATAGTAAAAAATGTTGTCATATCCATTCCAAGATTTGATACTAACTCCTGCAACTGACTTTTTAAATTCTCGTCTATTCTCATAGTCACATTAGTATTAGCCATAATTACCATCCCTTTCAAATTATAAATTTACTCTAATATTAGAATATGCCTTTCCTGTTGTTTTGTCAATACATTGTTATAACAATGTATTATTTTTAACCTTATCTACATCAAACACCATACTCTATATTATATTGCAGACAACTAATACCTCACTATATAACTTGCATTCCCCACAATAAATCAATATACTAAAATAAATTATTATATACATTATAATCAATTATATACACTATAATCATAAGAAAGGACTACAAGAACACTATGGAACTAATAAAAGGCAGACCAGCCAATGAAGCTGACAGACTTGATAAAGAAATCAGAGTATATGATTTACTTGACCAGTTAGGAATGGAATATTACAGAACCGACCACGAACCAGCAACAACAATGGAAGTATGCAACGATATTGATAAAATTCTTGGCACACTTATATGCAAGAACCTTTTCTTATGCAACCGACAGAAAACACAATTCTATCTTCTTATGATGCCGGGAGATAAAGTATTTAAGACTAAAGATTTAAGCCAGCAGATTAACTCTGCACGACTTTCATTCGCCGATGAGGAATATATGAAAGAATATCTTGATATAACACCGGGTTCAGTATCTATTATGGGGCTTATGAATGATACTGACAACCACGTCCAGTTACTTATTGACAAGGAAGTACTTGAAGAAGCTTCTCTTGGCTGTCACCCTTGTATCAATACTTCAAGCCTTAAGTTAAAGACAAGCGAAGTTATGGATAAGTTTCTCCCTGCTGTCCACCACGAAGCCATAATAGTTGAACTTCCACGATACGAAAATATTTAAGTATATTAATCTCTAACACTTAAAATAAAGTGCTTAGCGTTATCTATCATTCCCCCGAATAGATTAACACTAAGCACTTATTTTCATACCATTGTGAAATATACTTATAATATATAATCAATAGCAAATCATACAACAGCAATTCACAATCCTATATGAGCTATAGCTTGAAATATACTGCCACAATTTATTATTGCTATGTAATATTACTGTATCTGTCCATCTGAAATAGTAATTATCCTGTCTGCGTAATCAGCCATCTGTCTGTCGTGTGTTACCATTATTATTGTCTGCTCGTATTTCTGACTTGCTTTTGATAACATCTTTGCAACTGTTTCTGCACTTCCCGCATCAAGATTTCCTGTAGGCTCATCAGCAAATATAACCGCCGGACTTGTAATAAGTGCTCTGGCAATTGCCACTCTCTGCTGTTCTCCACCTGACATTTCTGATGGATATTTATTCTTGCAATGGCTTATCTCTAATTCTGATAATATCTCGTCAACCTTTGCATCATCTGGCTTTTTTCCATCAAGTAGAATTGGCATAACTATATTTTCATATGATGTAAATTCTGGAAACAGGCTGTAATCCTGATATATAAAGCCTATATTTCTTCTTCTGAAACCTGACAGCTTCTTGTCCTTCATATGTGTTATGTCCTCGCCTTTTATTAATATACTGCCTGTATCTGGTGTATCCATACTTCCAAGTATTCTTAATAATGTAGATTTTCCCGAACCACTCTTTCCTATAATAGCTGTAAATTCGCCTTTCCCGAATTCAAGGGAACACTGCTTTAATGCAGGAACATCTACACTTCCTGTATGATATGTCTTGGATATCTCTTTAGCCTGTAATATAGCCTCCATACTTATCCTCCATTTCTATATCTCTAATTGCATATATGTAATTCCATATATAATTATTTTTAATATTACCTAATCAAATATATATTTATAAGCTGCCTGTGCCTATATAACTATAATTTCCTTATATTACTTGAATATATCAGCACTTCCAATATAAGCATAAGCGGGAGTGTTACTATGCACCACAGTGATTCCCTAAGTGCTTCACGCATACATATTCCAAGTAATTTCCCTCTTGTCATCCCCATTTTTCTAAAGAGAATGAACTTGCCGTGTCTGCTTTCTATCCTGTTTCTTATAATTATTGCCATTATAAGAAGCTGGATAATTATTACCGCCATTATAGTTATTCCATATTGCAGTATATTATTGACAAGCTGCGTTCTGTATACATTCTTGCTGTCAACATTTGACTTATAAGTTATATTATTACTCTTAAGATAAAGTGCAACTTTGTTGTTAGTAGCAGAAAATGTTGATGACAGGTCGTAATCTATCTTTATCTGATTATACTGTAATTCAAAATCTATTCCGTCTGTCAGTCCTTCTCCCGTAATTCTTAGCATAAGATCTTTCTGGTTATCAACCGCCTGCTTAGCAAGTTGCGTACTTGCAAGTGCTGTATAATAACCATAATCTGGCATTATACCATTAAAATCTTCCTTAACTTCATCTGTAACTTTAATAACTGCTGCCACCTGAGGTGCTACACAGGCACCAAACATCGTTTCTACCTCTAAATCAGTCTGTGTGAAACTATATGTTGTACTTGCTGTATTAGGATTATCGTCATCTTTAAGTTCTACCTGTAAATCTATTTTTCCACTATTATTATATTTATTGAAAAATGGAATATCATATGGATATACTGCATTGCTTGATGTAATATACCCTCCTTTATTACACTGTCCAAATGGAACATTATAATAATTATAATATAATGTATCACCAGCTTTTAATGTATCATCATAATCACCCTCACAGTTATCCTGTATAAATACTATAACCTGTTTTCCACTTGCAAAGTCATCATAATTAATATTGGATTTATCAATATATTTGCTGGCTATATCATATATTTCCTTTGTTGGATTTACATATTCTGTTGCAAATAAATACCGGCTTCCATAAGTCGGATCTTTCATAGTTTTAGCTATAGATGAAGCCTTCTGTGCAGCTATAATCTTGTCAATTCCCATCTTATGATAGTCCTGGTTATCCCAGTACCATGTTCTTTCTGACTCAAATATAGAATAATCAATTGAAACTATACCCGGTATTTCATTTAAACCATCTATAACATCAGATGACACACCTTCTATAATGCTATTATTACCATCTTTAGCCAAAGGCGAATTCATTATTGCACAATTAGACTTTATAATTCTATCTGGTGAATTATATGGTATAGATGTAAATAATGCTGTCATACCATTATCTAATATCAACTGGCGTAATTCATCATACGGAATATTATATCTATTCCTGCTGTTGTATTCTTTATTGATAAGATCAACCTGTGTAAATTCGTCCATATTTAACGACTTAGCTGGATAGTTATCAAAATCTTTAAGGTAAGATATATATATCATATCAGTTCTATAATTAGATGATGGTATGTCCAGATATCCATATATATCAGGAAGTGAATTATTTTTCTTATATTTATCAAATGATGTAGCTATCTTCATAACGCTGAATACAAGTACAACACAGATAAACAGTGAAAATAATCTTACACCTATTATCATTCCTACACCATCACGCTTCATAAGCCTGCTTGTAATTACACGGCTTACATTAGATACCTTAAGGTTGGATTTTCTGCCTGATGTATTATTATTACGAACCTCAATATTAACTATCTGCTTTTTGCTTCCTGCCTTAAGACGCTTCTCTTTAACTGTATCCATAACATTAGATAACAGTCCTACTATCTCCTCAACTACAACTGCTATTACAACAGAAGCAATACTTTTTAACACAATAGAAACATTAATTGTATAAAATGAAAATCCTGCCTTTCCTTCAAGTATGCCTCCTACAATTCCTCCAGCCAAAAATGCTGTAATTATTCCTATCAATGCTGCTGGAACTATTATCAAAGCATTTTCAATAATATACATTCTTCTAAGCTGTGAACTGTCTGCACCTAAGGAAGCATATTTCTTATAAGATGCCTTTCTTGTATTCTTATACTCAATAAGCTGGTAAGAAAGTGCTGTTATTCCTATTGCCATAACTATTAAATACATATAAATATATATGCTTGTTGAACCCCAAGGCTTATAATCATATACACCTGAATTGTATGTATAACTCTTTGATGTCTTTTCCTTTATAGAGTCAAATACTGCTTTGTAGTCATCAGTCTTTATTGAAGCCTTTATAGGATATAAGAACACCGAACGTATATCATAATTAAATTGTGATAATTCACTGTTCACTACAACTGCTGATGGTATCTGCTTTCCATTATTCCATATATTAGTATAATTTCTGTATATACCAACAAGTGTATAAGTCTTTGTGTTTCTTTTCTCTTTGTTGCCTATGCTGTTATTGTCACAATATTTAAGATTAATGCTCTCACCAATCTCACCGTTATAACCGAGTGTCAGAAGGGTGTTCCAGTCCATTGCTATCTCACCACTATTTTCTGGCTGTCTTCCTTCATCAAGCTTTATATGTGACTGTGCAAGAAACTCTGATGAAAAGCTTCCTACATAAAAGCCTGTACTCTGCCAGTCATCGTTAAGAACATTAACGCTTCTTGACACCTTTACCGGCTGTTCAATATAAATGTGGTCTGTAAGATTACTATCTGGCTGCCTGCTTCCTATATCCATAATAAACCAGTCGCCAAATCTGTCTTTATTGGACTGCATCTGCCACTGATACATATTTTCCTGAAATATAAGAACTGCTGTTACAAAAAATACTGCAAATAATGTTGTAAGTGCAGCTCTTATAATCTGCCTGTATCTTCTTTTTACGCTTTTAAATGTTATTTTTAGAATATTCACGTCATTACTCTGATATTAATACCAGCCACTCCTTTCTTTTAGGTTATAACTAGAATACCCTATGAATCTTACAGCAATCTTACAATCGTTATTATATTGGTATAGTTATTATTTTGCTTTTCTTTTCATATTATATTTAGGTATAATTATCCTGAAGCTTACTCCCCTGCCGTCTTCATTATTATTGACACTTACGCTTCCGTGATGTGCCTCAATTATAAGCTTTGAAAGATTAAGGCCTATTCCTGTATGCAGGGAATTATAGCTTTTTCCACTCTCGAACCTGTTAAATATATTATCAAGCTTATCCTTAGCAATTCCATTTCCATCATCTTTTATTGTTATAATGCACTTATCAGCATTGCATACGGCATTTATATCCACATTTTCTGCTTCTTCACTGCAATTCTGTACTATATTAATAAATGCTTCCAACAGCCACTCCTCATCTGCATTAATAAAGTAATATTCATCATTACAATATGAAGTTATATTACAATTATTAACAACAGGCACTTCTGATATGACTTCATTAATAAATTCATTAACATTAATATCATCTTCTGTTAATACAATCTTCCCCGACTCCATTCGGCTTAATTTCAACAGCCTTGTGATAAAATCCCTTATCCTGTATGTCTGCCTGAAACATTCATTCAGATTATTAATAAGCTTTTCATTATTGGACAGACCTGTATCTGTAAACCCTTTTCCAGTCTCCGCTTCTGACTTTTCCCCTGACATATCGGAATTAATCTGTAACTGTGACATATTGGCGTTAAGCTGTTCCTCCATCATATCAAGCGACAGGCTTAACGCTGTAAGCGGTGTCTTTATCTGATGTGCTATATTTTCCGTAAAATCCTGTAACTGTCTGCTACGCTTCTCCATATATGTTCTGTACGCACCAAGTTCTTTTGATATATTCTCATTATCTTCCTTTAATTTATTCATATATGAGTACACATCATTATGTCCGATTTTTACAATATTATATATTGTAAAAGCAAGCAGTATAACCATAATTCCAATAATTACGGCAAATGGAATATATTCTCCGCCATATAAGAACATATACCACGCACCATTTCTTGTATAACCTGCCTCCTGCAATATAGCCGAATAATCTGCTGTGCCCGTGTGACCTTGTCTTCCATAAAATAATATGTACAGAAGCTGTTTGCCTGCTTCTTTATTGACACCATACAGGGTTGTTGCCATATATCTTACCCTATATTCATAATATATTGTGATAACTGATACTACTACCACAGTTGCAAGAAACATACCTATTGTATACACATATAATCTCTTTTTTATCGCTCTCTCCATCTGTATCCCACTCCCCTTATAGTATCTATATAATTCTTGTCCGAATTATCCATTTTCCCAAGCTTGGTCTTTAACCTGCTCACTGTTACTGTCAAAGTATTATCCTCAACAAATGTTCCCGTCCTGTCCCATAATTTCTGAAAAAATACTTCTCTTCTCACAATAAGGCCGCGGTTACATACAAGTATCTCTAATAATGCAAATTCTGTAGGTGATAACTGTATATCCTTCGCAGCTTTCTTTATTGTAAGATTATCAAAATTAATAACAAGCGAACCTAATGTATATATATTAGAATTGCTTTTATCCATATTGGAAATACTTTTATCAAGCATAGCCTGTCTTCTTAAATTGGCACTTATTCTTGATAAAAGCTCAGATACCCTGAAAGGCTTCGTTATATAATCATCACCGCCTATATCAAGCCCTTTTGTTATGCTGTCCTCATCATCGCACGAAGTTAAGAATATAACCGGTGTCACACAGCCTTCACTGCGAAGCTTTTCGCATACACTAAATCCATCTCCGTCTGGTAAATACACATCTAAAAGGTATAAGTCTGTATTCTCACTATCAATTTTATTAAAACTACTGATATCAGCACTTTCTATAACCTCATACCCTTTATCACGCAGAAGCTGTGATAACTGTCCTCTTATAACTTCATCATCTTCTAATATATTTATTACTGCCATTATTCTTTAACCTTTCCAGTAATGTTTTCTTTGTATCTTATCAAGATTATTTATAAATGTCTATATTACTTATCAGGCACATACTTAACCGTCAAAGACTGTTTCACCTTCAGTTATCAGCTTATATTAAACAAGGACTGCCGCACTAAATTGAACTTCTTCCTACTTATGTATACAGGAAGCTATTCCAATATTATTATGCGGCAGCCCTTTGCTTGTTAAAATATTAGGTTTGGTTTAATGTAATGTCAGTCTATGCTAACGTTTAGTTGTTTGCATTAGCATTTTAATTATTTAATAAATCCAACCTGCTTAGAGATTTCCTCTATAGCTTTATCCTTTTTCTGGTTGAATATAACTTTGTTCTCCTCGAACATATTGTTGCCCTGTGTATCTATTGATACGATAAGTGGGCCAAATTCCTTAACCCGGCAGTTCCAGAGTGTTTCAGGCATTCCTAAGTCACGCCATTCTGCTCTTACAATTTCTTCTACTTCTGTAGCTGCCACAACTGCATTTCCTGCTGGAAATACACAATGAATAGCACCGAATTCTTTGCAGGCTCTCTCTGTGTTCTCTTTCATACCTCCTTTTCCAATAATAACTCTTACTCCTGTAAGCTTAACAAATTCGTACTCGAACTTCTCCATTCTCATACTTGTTGTTGGTCCTACAGATACCATCTCGAACTTGTCATTCTCTAATGGTCTGATAATTGGACCTGCGTGGAATATAGCATTATTTCTTACATCTACAGGAAGTTCTCTTCCTTCTTCCACCAATCTTCTGTGCGCAACATCACGGCAGGTTGTCATACTGCCATCAAGATATACGATGTCACCAACTTTAATATCCTTTAAATCCTCTGCTGATACAGGAGTAATAAGTACCTTTTTACCATTTCTCATCTCTACCATTATAAAGTCACCTCCGAATGTGTTGTAATTGTATAATTAAGGTCTTTATCAAAGATAATATGGCCTCTTCTATGGCTCCAGCAGCCAACATTAACGGCTACACCTATTGCTGATGGGTGGCGGGCTGTATTTTCAATATTAACACCCATAACAGAATATTTTCCGCCCATACCCTGAGGTCCTAAGCCTATAGAGTTAATTCCATCTTCAAGAAGTCTTTCCATTTTGGCAGCTCTCTCATTGTCATTATGTGAGCCAATTGGTCTCATAAGTGCTTTCTTTGAAAGTAATGCTGCTGTTTCTACAGAAGTTGCAACACCAACACCAACTAAAAGTGGAGGACATGCATTAAGTCCATAGCTTGTCATTACATCTAATACGAATTTAGTAACGCCCTCGTAACCTTCACCTGGCATAAGTACCATAGCCTTGCCTGGAAGTGTACAGCCGCCGCCAGCCATATATGTATAGATTTCGCACTGGTCACTGTTAGGAACAATATCCCAGAATACTGTAGGTGTTCCCTTACCAACATTCTTACCTGTGTTATATTCATCAAATGTTTCTACACTGTTATGTCTTAATGGTGCTTCAAATGTTGCCTGTACAACTGCTTCTTTAAGAAGTCCCTCAAGTTCATCAATAAGTGGGAACTTAGTTCCACATTTTACCCAGAACTGTAATACACCTGTATCCTGACAGCTTGGGCGGTTAAGCTCTACTGCTAACTTCTGATTCTCAAACATTGTATTGTAGATTGTCTTCGATAATGGACTATCTTCCTTATCTCTTAACTCCTCAAGCTTCGCAATTACATCATCTGGTAATTTCTTAGCTGTATAGGCAATAAACTTTGCCATATAATCTGTAAGCTGTTTTACCTGTGCTTCTTTTGACATATTAATTCCTCCTTCAAATTCCTGTAAAATATTTTGTTAGTTTAATTAGTCTGTTTTATCTTTTATGTTTTATTTATCAATCTTCTCTTGTTTTAAGCCTGATTATTATACTCAGCTTAATTTGCTTAACATCTGGATTAGCCTGCTTAATACCTGGCTTAATCTGTTTAATATCTGGCTTAGTCTGCTAAGCTTAAGGGAAGAATGGATACATAATTGGGAGTAATATCATACTTACTATTGTTGATACTACTATAAGTGGTATTCCTGCCTTGGCATAATCTTTAAATGTATAACCTCCTGCACCTATTACCATTGTGTTAGCTGGCATTCCAATAGGTGTTGCATATGCACAAGAGCCGCCGATTACACAAGCCATAAGCACTGCACTTGGGTCAGCACCTATTCCTGTGGCAATTGATAAACATATAGGAGCCATAAGTGCTGTTGTTGCTGTGTTACTCATAAAGTTAGTTAATACACAGCAGAGCATAAATACTACAAATGTTAAAAGGTATGGCGATGGATTATCTCCTAAAAGTCCTATTACCTTATTGGCTATCATCTCACCTGCACCTGATTTGGAAAGTGCAGATGCTAATGAAAGTGTTCCACCGAATAAGAATATTGTCTTTAAATCAATTGACTTTAATGCCTGCTTTTCTGATATTACACCAGTTACTATCAATGCTAAAGCTCCGATACATCCTGTTATGCAAAGCTTTATTCCAATCTTGTCCTCAAATATCATCCCCAGTAATGTAAGGATAAGTATTATAAGCGATAACCACTGCTTCCATTTTTGAACATCACTGAAATCTGTCTTATTACCATAACCTGAGTCCTCACTTGGCTTTGTATCTGGTAATAATTTGTATCCTACTAATGCGAAGAATATTATTCCAGCTATTAATATTGGAACGCCTACCTTGGCATAATCGAAAAATCCAAACGACTTGCCAATCTCCTGCATAGTTGACTGTGCGATAAGATTACCCGGTGCACCTATAAGTGAGAGATTACCTCCCATAGCAGCTGCAAATACAAGCGGCATTAAAAGTTTAGACCTTGAATAACCTGACTTTGCTGCTATTCCGATTACTACCGGAATAAGAACTGCTGCTGTTCCAGTGTTTGATAACACCCCGCTCATAACACCTACAATTACCATAATTGCAATTATGAGCTGTTTCTCTGACTTAGCAAAATGTGTTACAACTCCACCTATCTTATTAGCCATTCCTGTTTCAAATAATGCTCCACCTACTATAAACATTGCTACAAATAATATTACATTACTGTCTATAAATCCTGAAAAAGCTGTTTTCCAATCAAGAACCCCTGTGATAACCAGCCCCACGCAGACTATCATTGATGTTACTCCAAGTGGAAGTTTCTCCCATATGAACATTATGATTGCAAACAACAAAAATATTAACGTTATTGTTGCGTGACTCATCAAAATTCCTCCATTTACTATATATTTACTTAAGAAATATTATTACCGGCTTTTCTATTTCCTTTGCTTGATTTTATTATATAAAGACATTTTCTTGTTGTAAATTTACAAAAAGAAATACTTTCATAAGTAAAATTTATAACTTTTAACCAATTTTAGACAAAACCACCAAATATATGCTATAATATTTAACAAATTAATTATAATTTTATATATACTTAACAAATGTGTTCTGTATACACTATAAATAAATATTACCTTATATGAGCTATATGAGCTTATTAATACATTTAACAGGAGCAAAATTCTATGAAAATCGTACAGTTACAATATTTCTGTGCTGTTACAAGACTTCACAGCATAACAAAGGCAGCAGCTGAGCTTTATGTGACTCAGCCTGCCATATCAAGTGCAATCAAAGAATTAGAGAAAGAGTTTTCCATTAATCTGTTTAACAGGACCAAGAACCATTTAACCCTTACTAAAGAAGGGGAATTATTCTACCAGAAGGCAGTTGTGCTTTTAGAACAATATAATAATACTTTAGAACAGCTATACGACTTAGGACAGTGCAAAGCAACTGTAAAGATTGGAATACCACCGCTATTAAGCACAATATTCTTTCCGCAGTTAATAACAGATTTTAAAGAATTATATCCAGATATATCATTTGAATTATTTGAGTATGGTTCTATAAGAGCTGCTAATATGGTTCAGGAGGGTAAACTTGACCTTGCCCTTGTTAATATGCACTTTTATGAGATAGACAAACTTAATTCCTTCACTGTTATGAATGACAAAATAGTATTCTGTGTGTCCAAAAGCCACCCGCTTGCCAAATGCCACGAGGTGACAATTGAGATGATTAAGAACGAACCTCTTATTATGTATAATACTGACTCCGTACAGAATGAAACACTTGATACCGCATTTAAGCGGGCTGGAGTGAATCCGAATGTCATTCTTCATGCAAGTCAGCTATATACAATAAGGAACTTTATATGTAATAATCTTGGTGGTGCATTTCTTTATTCATCACTGCAAAAAAATCTTTCTGGTACTACAGGAATTCCTATAAGTCCTGTTATTAACCAGAATATAGGCATAGTATGGAAGAAAGGCAGTTATACAACCGACAGTGCAGAAAAGTTTATAACTTATATCATTAATAAATATAGTAATTAAATACAATAGATTTATATGACATTAATTATATAGTTATTATTTTATATAATTAATCACTTATTAGTATTATTAAAAATACAAATATAAAATAACAAGGAGTTAATCAATGAAAGACAAATTAAAAGCATTTCTAAAGAAAAAAGACATTGAAGTATCTGTAAAAAGATACGGAATTGATGCACTTGGTGCTATGGCACAGGGTCTGTTCTGCTCTCTTCTTATCGGAACAATACTTAATACGCTCGGTACACAGCTTCATCTTGGCTTCCTTACAGACACTGTTGCTACTGTAAGCGGCGTTAGTTATACTGTCGGAGGACTTGCCTCTGCTATGAGTGGTCCTGCTATGGCTGTTGCAATCGGTTATGCACTCAAATGCCCACCTCTTGTACTGTTCTCGCTTATAACAGTTGGTTTTGCCTCCAATGCACTTGGCGGTGCCGGCGGACCTCTGGCTGTATATTTTGTAGCAATTATTGCCGCCGAGGCTGGCAAGATGATTTCAAAGGAAACCAAAGTAGATATACTTGTAACACCTCTAATAACTATAGGTGTTGGAACAGGCGTTGCCGCACTTATTGCACCTGCCCTTGGAAAAGCTGCAATGAAAATCGGCGAACTTATAATGCTTGCAACTAACTTACAGCCTTTCCTTATGGGTATTGCTGTATCAGTATTAGTCGGTATTGCACTTACACTTCCAATATCATCTGCTGCCATATGTGCCGCATTTGGACTTACTGGTCTTGCAGGCGGTGCTGCCGTGGCTGGATGTTGTGCACAGATGGTTGGCTTTGCTGTAATGTCATTTAAGGAAAACCGCTGGGGCGGACTTGTATCGCAGGGAATAGGAACTTCTATGTTACAGATGGGCAACATAATCAAGAATCCTAGAATATGGATAGCCCCTATTATAACATCAGCAATTACTGGACCTCTTGCAACCTGCATCTTCAAGCTTAATATGAATGGAACTGCCGTATCTTCCGGTATGGGAACTTGTGGTCTTGTCGGACAGATTGGTGTATATTCCGGCTGGGTAAATGATGTGGCAGCAGGGACTAAAGCCTCTATTACCGCTATGGACTGGGCTGGACTTATACTTATATCATTCGTACTTCCAGCAGTTATATGTCCACTTATTAATATGTTCTTAAAGAAATTAGGCTGGGTAAAAGATGGAGATATGAAACTTTCATAAAATAATACAGGAAATGAGGTTTAACTATGCTGACAACTATAAGAAAAGCTACGGTCAATGATAAAACACGCATTATGGAAATCTACGCTTACGCAAGACAATTTATGGCTGAACACGGCAATCCTAACCAGTGGAAGAATAACAATCCTTCTGAGGAAACAATCGACAATGACATTGCAAAGCAAGAAATGTATGTAATTGAAACAGATGGCGAGGTTCACGCAGTATTTTATTTCCATATTGGTGATGATTCCACTTATCAGGTAATTGACAATGGACACTGGCTGTCTGATGAACCTTACGGCACAATTCACAGAATTGCTGGTGACGGAACTATTCACGGCGTACTTGAAATTGCTGTTAATTACTGCAAGAAACAGATATCACACTTAAGAATAGATACACACCACGACAATAAAATTATGCAACACGTTATAGAGAAAAATGGATTTAAAAAATGTGGAATTATATATGTTAAAGACGGTTCTGAAAGAATTGCTTATGAATTAATATAATAATACAAGAAAACAATAAAAAATTTTAAAAATAAGAAAAATAAGAAATCCCCCACCTGTAAGCTTTTATACCGGTGGGGGATAACAAATTCTATCCAGTTATAGCTGTACTATATCCGTTTAGATTACATACTCAATATTATTTATTGTAATATCCTTATAATGCTTTCTTATAAATATCTGCTATCTGTTCCTGCGTGAATACAACTGGATTATTCGCAACACTTGCAGCAGATACCTTCATACAGTTCTCTGCCATCCAAGGAATATCCTTTTCTTCTATTCCTAAATCTGAAAGTGTACAATTAAGATTAATACTCTTAAGAAGCTCTCTTATCTTCAAGGCCAGATCCTTAGCTTCCTTACCGCCAAATAACTTTGCAATATCAGCAAATTTGCTTTCATTGCCAGTATAAGATGCTTCAATAATTGCCGGAGTAAGAGCCGCAAGACCTTTTCCGTGTACGATATCACGAAGTCCGCTTGCAGGGTGTTCCATTCCGTGTGCAAGAGTAACTCCTGCTGTATTAATAACCATTCCGCCTATTGTGCTGGCAAGTGTTATCTTCTCCCAGCCATCTTTACCTGCATTATCACTGTATACATTTACCAGATTACCAGCTATAAGCCCTATTGCATAAAGACTAAGTGCATCTGTAAATGGCTGTGCAATCCTTGAAGTATATGCTTCCATACAATGACACAGAGCATCAAAGCCTACAGAAGCAAGCACTGATTTAGGCATTGTCATCATACATTCAGGGTCTACAATTGATACTTTGGCAACAATTGCATTACATCTAAGTGACTTTTTATCACCATTATCAGGATTGGTAAGAACTGCAAATCCGTTGCCTTCTGAACCTGTACCGCATGTTGTTGGTATAAGTATTAATGGAAGTGCCTTATCACCTGACTTCTTTCCAAATATATAATCACTTACATCGCCGTCATTTACTGCAAGAAATGCTATTGCCTTAGCACAGTCCATTATGCTTCCGCCGCCTATTGCAACTACAACATCACAGCCTTTTTCTTTAGCGTAAGCTGCTCCTTCACCGGCTGTTGTTGTAAGTGGATTTTGAGATACCTTATCAAAAAGCTCTGTTTCAAGCCCTGCCTGCTTTAAGCTGTCATTAACTTTATCATAAAGCCCTGACTTCTTGGCACTGCTTTTTCCTGTTACAATAAGAGCCTTTTTGCCATAAGGCTTAGCAAGCTCGCCGGCTTTATTAACTTTTCCTGAACCAAATACAATATTAACTGGAAGATAATAATTAAATTCTATATCTTTACTGCTTTCCTGTGTAATTACATTTTCCATTATCATTCTCCATTCTTTCAAGTAATTACTATTAACAGCCATAATTACGATTATATAATTGCGGCTGTTATATTAATCTGTGCCTATTTGGTGCTAAGGCTTTCTACTGTTTCCTTGATGATTTCATATGCTTTATCGCAGTCTGCCTCTGTAAGAATAAGAGGTGGTACCATACGGATTATATGTGATCCGATAGCTGTTATAAGAAGCTTTCTGTCAAAACATTCATGCTTTACATCTACGCCGCTTATTGTATCATCGAATTCCACACCAACAAGAAGTCCCTGATGTCTTACTTCCTTAACGTGTGGAAGCTTCTCTAACTTTGCACTGAAGTAATCACCCATTTTCTTGGCATTGTCAGCAAGATTTCTGTCAAGAAGCTCATTAACCTCTGCTAAAGCTGCTGCGCATGATACAGGATGTCCACCAAATGTTGTTCCGTGTGAACCTGCTGTAAATGCCTTTGATACTTCTTCTGTTGCACATATAGCACCTATTGGCATACCACCACCAAGACCTTTTGCCATAGATACAATATCTGGCTTAATGCCATAATTCATATATGACATTACTGCACCTGTTCTGCACCAGCCTGTCTGAACCTCATCGATAAGAAGAAGCATATCGTGTTCATCACAGAACTTTCTAAGACCTGTCATAAATTCCTTAGTTGCCGGGTGTACACCGCCCTCGCCCTGTACAGGTTCAATCATTATAGCGATTGTATTCTCTGTGCAGGCATCTTCAAATGCCTTAAGATCATTGTATGGTGCATATGAAAATCCATAAGTCATAGGTCCGAAACCTACCTGACAAGCATTGCCTGGCTGACCTGTTGCAGACATAGCACCGAATGTTCTTCCGTGGAAACCGTCCTTAGCTGTTACTATATGATAACGGTTTGGTCCGTATTTTTCAACACCATACTTACGAGCCATCTTAATCATTGCCTCATTGGCCTCTGTACCTGAGTTCTGGTAAAATATTTTATCCATACCAATTGTCTTACATACCTTCTCAGCAAGTAATGCCTGTGGAATTGTATAAGGATAATTAAATGTATGCATTATGTCCTCAACCTGATCCTTAACTGCGGCAACAACCTTTTCATTACAGCTTCCTGCATTATTAACTGCAATACCTGCGTAAAAGTCAAGATATGGTGTCTTATTCTCATCATAAAGATACATATCTTTTGCGGTTTCAGCAAGAAAATCGAAACGCTCATAAGTTTCAATCATATACTTGTTAACCTTGTCCTTAATATCCTGTGCTGTCAATCCTGTATCCTTTAACTTCATAATAATCCTCCATTCCTGTGTCATTGGTATGGCACATATACGTTTTTTACAAATCAAAAAGGCAAAGGCTCGAACAACTTTCGTTGTAACGGCGCCTTTGCCTTTAATTAATTCGTATATTTATTTAACACTGATAAAATAACACACAATATATTGTATGTCAACATTATAATCTTACAATTATATTAACTTTTACTTAATTATATTAACTATCAAAAAGTGAATTATTTACAAGAAATACAATCGTAGATATGCTGTGCAGTTATCTGTATCTGTGTGATAACAATCATTAACATACATTGCACTTCCTGCTATTATACATACTAATACTGCTATTAATATGCCTGTTATAATCTTTTCTTATTTAGCTTCATACTTTTCAATTGCCTCAATTACTGTCTTAAGTGCTTTTATTCTTGCATACTTCTTATCGTTAGACTCAAGTATGTGCCACGGAGCATATGACGTGTTAGTCTTTTCTAACATCTCATTAACGGCTTCCTCATAGCTGTCCCACTTCTCCCTGTTACGCCAGTCCTCATCAGTGATTTTCCAACGTTTCTCTGGTGTATTCTCTCTTTCCTTAAATCTGGCAAGCTGTGTATCCTTATCTATCTGAACCCAGAACTTTACAATAATTGCTCCCCAGTCGGAAAGTTCTTTCTCAAATTCATTAATCTCAACATAGGCTCTCTGCCAGTCATTCTTACTGCAAAAACCCTCAAGACGTTCAACCATAACCCGTCCATACCAGGTCCTGTCAAATATTGCAACGTGTCCTGTCTTTGGAAGCCGGTTCCAGAATCTCCAAAGGTAATGTCTTGATTTCTCGTGTGGTTCAGGACTTGCTATTGGGTGCACTTCATAACCTCTTGGGTCAAGTGCTTCTGTTATTCTCTTGATATTTCCGCCTTTTCCTGCCGCGTCCCATCCTTCATATGCAATTATAACTGGTATCTTCTTTCTATATAATTCATTATGAAGCTCCTTTAAACGCTTCTGATAAAGGTCAAGAAGCCTTTCGTATTCCTCATCTGTAAGGCTTTTATCAAGGCTAACCTCATCTAACCTGCTTATTGGCTTTAATGGGAATGCATTCTGAAGAAGCGGAACTGACAGTGCACTGTTGGCAAATGCTGTGTCAATGCCCTGTACTATAGTCTCTAGTATCTGTAACTGTGCCCACTTCTTATCCTTCGCATCTACTATATACCAGGGTGCTGTCGAATGATTGGTATCACACAGAAACTGGTCATACACTTCCATACATTCATCATAATGCTTATTCTGCCATCTGTCGTGCTTACTTACTCTCCATGCTGTATTCTTATCTTCCACTAACTTCTTTAATCGCTTCTTCTGCTCCTTCTTATCAATATTAAAGAAGAACTTAAGCAGGAGATATCCATTATCCGTAAGCTGTCGTTCAAATCTTTTAATACTCTCTATCCTCTTCTTATATTCTTCCTCTGAAAGCTCGCCGCTTAACTTCTGGCTTGTAACCTCTGACATCCAGCCGCTGTCCATAAACACGAACTTTCCTGCCTCTGGAATTTTTACAAAATGTCTGTAAAGGAACGGCTTTCTTTTCTCCTCCTCTGTCGGTTCGTCCATAACTGCAACCTTGAAAAAACGTGGATCTATATTCTTAATTAACTTTCCAAGCACACTTCCTTTTCCTGCCGCACCCCAGCCCTCAAGCAGTACGATTACTGGAAGCTTCTTTTCTTTCATAGCAATCTGCTGTTGTAAAAGGCTGTTCTTTGCATTGGCAAGTCTTTTATCCACTTCCTCTGCTGTTGGCTGTTCTACCTTGTTCCAATCTTTTAACATAATCAAATCCTCCAATCTAACCCACTTTTTATAAGTATTATAACAGAATATAAGACAAATTAACAGTATAAAAGCCACATCAAAGCTATTCCTGTAATCAGGAACATTTCCTCTGACGTGGCTTAATTATTTAATATATTATCTGATATTATTCCTACTATATATCCAGTAATTTAGATGATACTGCTTATCTTGTTAATCAGCTATTACTTATCTGACTTATCAGCATCATCAAAATTTAATCTTTCTTCCTCAACAACTAATGGTCTGTTCATAAGTCGCTGGTTCATACTTAATATATATTCTCCCATAAGACCTATGAATATAAGCTGTAATGAACCTAATATGCTGACAAGGAGAATAAGAGGAACCATCCCAGCTGTAAATCTGTTCCAGTATACAAGCTTAAGAACAAGGTATACAATTCCAACAATTATGCTGACAAGACCAAAGAATCCACCAACAAATGTTGCAAGTCTTAATCCAAGCTTAGTATATGATGTAAAGCTTAACATTGCAGCATCATAAAGGGTAAAGAAATTATTATGTGTCTTTCCTGCTCTTCTCTGTGCCTGTGTATACTCAATCTCAGTTCTCTTAAACCCTAATTCTCCAACAACACCTCTTAAAAATGGGATTGGATCTTTCAAGTCCCTCATAACCTGTACAAATGACTTGTCATATAAACCAAAACCTGTAAAATGCTCTATCTGTTCAACAGAAGACATTTTTTTAATAAGCTTGTAATAACAGGTTCTTAAGAAATACATTATCTTGCTTTCTTTACTGCTTGACTTTACTGCACATACTATCTTATAGCCCTTTTCCCATTCTGCTACAAGTCTTGGAATTACATCAATAGGGTCCTGAAAGTCTGCACATACTGGTATTGTACAATCGCCATCTGTATTAATAATACCATAATATGGAGAATTAAACTGTCCAAAATTCTTAGCATTAAATATTGCCTTAATCTTCTTATTACCCTCACATAACTGTCTTAACTTAACTCTTGTTGTATCAGTTGAGTCGTTATCAATAAATGTTATGTCATAATCATACTGTGGCAGATCCTTTGCAAACATCTCTATCAACGCTTCGCTGAGAGGTATAACATTTTCTTCCTCATTATAACAAGGTACCATAATACTAATCTTCTTCATCTTAATCTCCATTCTTACTTCTTTATTACATCTAAGATATTATAAATTCTGTGTTCTACACCATTCTATTGTCTCTTTTATACCATCTTCAAAAGAATACCTTGGCTCAAATCCAGTGTCTTCTCTTAACGCTGTAATATCTGCACACAAGTACATTACCTGTAAAGGACCATATGGAATATCTCCATATCCTATTGTGACATTTTTATTGGCATTTTGTCCTATAATATCAATATATTCTTTTAACGGTCTTGCTTTACCGCTTCCTATGCAGTATGTTCTACCGTCTGTACCTTTCTCACCAAGTAATCTCATTGCTAATGCTGCATCCTTTGAATAAAGGAAATCCCACATCTGCTCACCCTTAGTACAAGATGGCTTTTCTGAATTAAGAAGCTTATAAATAGTGCTCATAACCATTGTATTCTCACCATCATAAGGACCATATATGCTAAGTATCCTTGTCCATATATGACGCATTCCCTTCTGCTTACAGGCAATTCTTGTCATCTGTCCAGCACATAACTTGGCAATCCCATAACCATTTTCAGGAAATGCAGGAACACTCTCATTCAAAGAGCCTTCATATCTGCCATATTCAGCCTGTGAACCAGCACCTATAAAAGTATCACAGCCAAGTGCAAAAGCAGCTTCAACCGCATCAAGTGCATATTTTACATTAAGATTTTGTCCATACATATTATTTCTGCTGTTGCCAAATGTTCCGTCCCAGCCAAAATGATAGAACACATCAGCTCCCTCTCGAATAAGCTCTGGCAGTTTATTAAGCTCTGACAAATCGCAGTCAACACGCTTTACCATATCACTTGTCTTAATTCTGTCTGCACGTCTTGAACCCGGTCTTACAACAGCAACAACCTCTACTCCGTTAGATACAAGTTCATTAATCAGTGCTAATCCAATAGAACCTGTAGGTCCTGTAATTACCGCTCTTTTCATTAAAATCCCCATTTCTATATACTGGTTTCTATATTTATCCTGATATGGGACAGCAAGACTATCATTACTGATATTTACGCTGTCCCAATGAATGATTATAAATTATCAATTACAGTTATGCAAGATGATTGCTTTCATATTCTTCCCTGTCAAGGAATGGTGCCATATCATCAACTGCCGCTGATACTATCTTTCCGTCTGGAAGTACCTTTGAACTTGACTTTGGTGCAAAATTCTGGTGCCAGTCTACAACTACCTCACAGAATACAGGACCCTTATGGTTAATAACTTCATCTATAGTTTCATTAATGCCATCAAGTCTGTCTATTCTGTAATAAGGAATATCAAAAGCTGGTATTACTCTTGAGAAGTCTGGTGTGCTAAGACCATATCCTCCACCAATTCCTACATATGGCTGTCCCTTAAACAGATTAGTCTGTGTCTGTCTGATAGAATGATATCCATTATTATTAATAAGGAATATCTTGATATCAAGATTATTGTATACAATAGTCTGTAACTCCTGCATATTCATCATAAAGCTTCCATCACCCTCAACACAGATAATTCTCTTATCTGGTTCTGACACGCTTGCTCCTACTGCTGCTGGAAGTCCATAACCCATTGCCGCACAACCCGAATTAGTATATAATCTCTGACCCTTCTTAATATCAGCCGCCTGAAATGTTATAACACACGCCGCACCATTACTGCACACAACACTGTCATCTTCATTTAATTCCTCAAATAACTTTGTTGTGAATACATATGGATTTAAGCCGTCTTTATCTTCATAATATTCTGGAAGTGTCGCTGGATACTTCTTATCTAACTGTCTGCACCAGTCAACCCATTCCTTATGGCTGTCATTCTTCTCATATTCTGCCTCATTAACAGACTTGAAGAAATCTCTTAAATCTGCGTGAACAGGATAATCAACCTTCACTGTTGGCTTATTAAGCTCTGCAGCATCTATATCTACAACTATCTTATAAGCATTTTTGCCAAAATCGCCAAAATTATATCCTATCATACGAATATTCATTCTACAGCCTAATACAATAAGTAAATCTGCGTTCTGAACTATGAAATTACCTGCCCTTGTACCTACTGTACCAGGTCTTCCACAATATAATGGGTGCTCATCCCATATAATATCGTGTGCGTCCCACGCTGTAACAACTGGAATTCCAAGCTTATCTATACATTTAATGAATTCATTCTGCTGGTTAGCGTGTCTTATAGCTGTTCCTGCAAGTATTACAGGTCTTTTAGCTTCTTTAATCTTCGCAAGCACATCCTTAGTATACTGTTCATCATATACCGGATTATCCTGATTAAATGATGCCCAGTGCTCATCAATATAACCCTGCTTGTCAAAGCCCTCTAAATCGTCTGTTTCAATAAATGTTGAGGCAACATCGCCAGGAATATCGAGCCATACCGGACCCGGACGTCCATTAAGCATAAGAAACCAAGCCTTCTCAACTTCTTTTCTTATACTCATAGGATCTGTAATCATCTTGGCATACTTAGTCATAGTAGATACTGCTGATGTAATATTAACTTCCTGATCACCAAGCTGACGAAGCGGAAGGTTAGTTGACCATACTGTTGTCTCTCTTTTAGCCTGTCCGGTAACAACAAACATTGGAATAGAATCAACATATGCACCGAATACACCTGTAATTGCATTAGTTCCGCCAGGACCACCAGTTACACATACAGGAGCAATCTTTCCTGTCTGTCTTGTATAACCTTCTGCAGCAATTGTACAAGCCTGTTCGTGATGATTATAAGTAATCTTTAAGCCTTCCTGATGTCCAAATGCATCATTAAGGTGCATAGCTGCTCCACCAGTTATCATAAACATATCGGTTACACCCTGCTTAACAAAGAATTCTGATATATATTTTGCAACTTTCATTCTCATAATGTTTATCCATCCTTTTAATAATATTCTATCTTTATATTAAATTAAGCAGGTCTAAAGGCATTGCCGCCGCTCCTACTGCCTTGAACTTGTATACATCTTCTGGTGCCCTGAAATCAAATCCATAAGTTACACCTATGAAATCCATGCCAATCTTTTCTGCACCGATAGCATCATGACTGCTGTCACCAATCATAACTGCATTAGAATAATCAGTAACTCCTAAGTCAACCATACATTTCTCAATAATATCAACCTTTTTTAACTTATTATTATGGTCAGCACCATATAATATATTAGTATACTTATCAAATCCAAAATGCTTTAAAATTGCCTCAGCATAATCCTGTCTTTTATAAGTTGCTACCGCAAGCTTTACATTTCTTTCCATAAGCTTGTCAAACACTTCATATATTCCATCATATGGAACTGCCTTAAGAAGCTCATAATCCTTATATCTGTTTCTAAAACAGGTTGCAATGTCCTGTAATATATCTCCACTAAGATTATATGCTTTAGCGAATGAGTCCTGAATTGGTGGTCCGATAAATGTCTTTAAAACATCCTCACTTAATGGCTCAAATCCCATCTTATCTATTGTATATTTTACTGATGCAAGAACCCCTTCTGTTGTATCAAGAAGTGTTCCGTCTACATCAAATACCGCTATCTCATATTTTCCCATAGTTATTTCCTTTTTCTTGTGATATTTATATGATAAAACCGCATTTTCCTAAAATCAACTTTAATATATATAATGAATTATCACCAGCTTCATCTGAGCCAGTAATATTCTTGAATTCTTCTTTATCAAATACATAATCAAAATGGTCACCATTATTAGGCGTAACATCACTTAATGTAATAATCTTTACTGTATCTGGTCTGTCTGATAACTGTGATGACAGATTAACATAGCTTTTACTGTCACTGATAAATACATACTCATCCAGCTGGTCTGATTTATCATCTATGCCTTTATCAGTCAGACTGTCAAACGATATCGTAATATCTTTAGCAAGACTGTTAACCCATATTACCGTTCCCTTATAAATTCTGTTATCATCTGATACTGTTACTTTGCTGTCATCTACATCAGGCTTAACCATAATATCCTGATTAACCCCAGCACTTTTTATAATGATATTCTGATTATATAAATCTTTCTTTAAATTATTATATGATTCATCTGAAATATCTGTAATTATTTTCTTGTAATTATCATATAACTGCTTTATAAACTGCTCATCATACATAAGCTGCTTATCTTCACTCTTAGCAAGTTCAGATAATATTTCATTAATCTGCCTTATTGATAAGTTTTCCTTATCCATAAGATATGAAACATAGCTTGGATGACAGCTGTTAAATGCCGCCATATAAAAGAACATATTATAGCCCCAAGGCTTAGTTCTGTAAATATCCATAATATTACAGTTCAAGGCTTCCAAAATCTGGCTTATATCATAATTCTTATTATAATAATCATTAAGGTGCATAGCCAGAAGCTCTATCGGACAATTACCTGCACTTTTCCCCATCCCATATACTGTAGCATCTACAAGTACATCTCTTTTCGTATTACATAGAAGCATTTCCTGACAATTAGCAAATGCTCTCTGGAAATTATTGTGCGAATGGTATCCAAGACTTATATTTTCCTTTAACCCCTCATCAAGCATATAAAAATAATGCAAAAGACTATCCTTCTGCAACAGACCATATGTGTCAACCATTGATACTGCATATGGCTCTATATCATTAGCAAGCTTTATTAAATCCTGCAATTCTTCATCATTATAGCTTGTAATTGAAACAAGCTGTACAAATACCTTATAACCAAGTGCTTTTACCTTGGCACAGTATTCAACAGCTTCTTTTCTCTTATCTTTTTTAAATATTACCCTTATTCCATCTAATATGGACTCATTACAAGGCTGAAGGTTAGACAGACTACAAGTACCGTAGTCTATCATACCTACAACCATAGTATCTTTATGGTTACATTTACCATATACTTCTTCAAAGCTTCTGGTATCAGGAAGGATACTTCTATTGATGTCGAACTTTCTTCTTTCATCAATAAATCCAACTTCTACTATATCAATTCTGGCATTTACAAGCCTTTCAAATATACTTATTAAATTATTATGACCGAAATTCCAGTCATTAACATATCCACCATCTCGTAATGTACAATCTAATAGCTGAATTCTACCCAAGTTACTTACCTTCCATCATAATTAGTTAATTACTTTTTGCCAAATGCCCAAAGCTTATTCATAAAGAAGTTGATAGGAATACTTATAACAAGATTAATAATAGGTGCTAACATCTTGCTTATATGAAGAACTGATACCCACAATACTGATAATATATTATTAAGAATCAATCCTGTAAATCCATAAGAAACATATGTCTTAAATAATGCTGCCCATATATTTCTTTTTTCGCCTTCTTCTTTCTTAAATACAAACTTGTTATTCCAGTAAAATGACCAAAGAACACTAAGTAACCAGGAAACAATGTTCGCAATGATATAATCAAACTTTACACCGCTCTTAGATACAAGCAAAAGTGTTACAACATAAAGTAAATAAGAAATAATTGTATTAGACACACCTACTAATCCAAACTGTAAGAATTCCTTGAATGTCTGTCTTTTCTTGTCTGTTAAGTCCTTTTTGATAATCTTAAAAAGCAGCTCAACAAAAAACATATAAATTTTTTCAATAAAACCGTATATTGTCTTACCCATATTAATGTACTTTCCTTATGACCATAAATTACTGATTAACAGCTTCCTTGATTGTCTTAGCCATATAATCAATCATCTCATCTGTCATTCCTGGATATACACCTACCCAGAATGTATCTCTCATAATTCTGTCTGTGTTGTCAAGAGTTCCTACTACTCTGTAGCCTTCTCCTGTTGCTCTCATCTCATCAAAGCAAGGGTGCTTTATAAGGTTACCAGCAAAGAGGTTTCTTGTCTGGACACCGTGGCTTTCGATATATTCTACGATTGCCTTTCTGTCAAGACCTTCTTTTACTGTAATAAGGAAACCAAACCAGCTTGGTCTTGAATTATCACAAGGAACTGGAAGAATTACCTTATCTTCAATATCAGCAAGTGCTGCTCTTAATCTGTCAAAGTTATGTCTTCTTCTCTCAACAAATGAAGGGAACTTCTCAAGCTGTGCACAGCCTACTGCTGTCTGCATATCTGTTGCCTTGAGATTATAACCAAAATGTGAATATACATACTTATGGTCATATCCTAATGGAAGCTCGCCATACTGCTTATCAAATCTGTGTCCACAGAGATTATCCTTACCAGAAGGACATACGCAGTCACGTCCCCAGTCTCTGAATGAACGGATACACTTGTTAAGAAGTGGGTTGTTAGTATATACGGCACCACCTTCACCCATTGTCATATGGTGTGGAGGATAGAAGCTGCTTGTTCCTATATCACCGATTGTACCTGTGAACTTCTCTTCTCCATTAATTGTATATTTTGAACCAAGTGCATCACAGTTATCTTCTACTAACCAGAGATTGTGCTTATCACAGAATTCCTTAACTGCTGATAAATCAAATGGATTACCAAGTGTATGTGCAATCATAACAGCTTTTGTCTTATCTGAATATGCTTCTTCAAGCTTTGTTACATCAATATTGTACTGTGGAATTGTAACGTCTACAAATACAGGAACTGCACCATACTGGATAGCTGGAGTAACTGTAGTTGGGAAACCAGCAGCAACAGTGATAATCTCATCACCTCTGTTAATTCTTCTCTCACCAAGAAGTGGTGATGTAAGTGCCATAAATGCGTTAAGGTTAGCTGATGAACCTGAGTTGACAACTGATACATACTTTACATTAAGGTATTCACCGAGCTTCTTTTCAAACTCATCTGTATAACGTCCTGATGTAAGCCAGAATTCAAGTGCTGAATCAACAAGATTCATCATTTCCTTGCTGTCATACACACGGCTTGCGTATGATATTCTGTCTCCCTCTTTGTACTGTTTCTGGTTATGATACTTCTTGCAGTACTCATCTACCATTGCAAGAATTTCTTCTCTTGCTTCTAATTCATTCTTATTATCAAACATTATTTATCCTCCATAATTAATTATTCTGCAAAGAATTCGTCTATCTGCATATCCATACATTTAACTACATCGCCATTAGCCGCATATACCTTTGACCATTCAACTGACTTTTCAATAGCTGTATCAAAGTTCCAGCGTGGTTTCCAGCCAAATGTTGTCTTTAACTTAGAGCAGTCAAGCTTTAAGAAATTAGCCTCGTGTGGACCTCCGTCATACTTGTTAACCCATTTAAGTCCTTCGCCCCATTTATTACAAAATGTGTCTACAAGAACTCCTGTTGTTATACAATCGCTTTCATCTGGACCTACGTTATAGAAATCAGCATACTTCTTATCTTTGAACTGTTCCATAGCTATCATAAGATAAGCTGCAAGTGGTTCTAATACGTGCTGGTATGGTCTTGTTGAATGTGGGTTACGTACAACTATATCTTCCTTCTTAATAGCTGCTCTTACACAATCTGGCACAATTCTGTCATTGGCAAAATCACCGCCGCCGATTACATTACCAGCTCTTGCTGTTGATACAGATACATCCATATCATTGAAGAATGAATTGATATAACTGTGTGTAACAAGCTCTGAGCAGGATTTACTGTTAGAATATGGATCATATCCGTCAAGTGGTTCATTTTCTCTATAACCCCATGCCCATTCATTATTATGGTATACCTTATCAGTAGTTACATTAAGGAATGATTTAACACAAGGGTTAAGTCTTACACATTCACATATATTAACTGTACCCATAACATTAGTTTCATAAGTGTATACAGGGTCTTTATATGAATCCCTTACAATAGGCTGTGCAGCAAGATGTAATACTATCTCAGGCTGTACTTCCTTAAACACTTCCTTTAAATGTGCTAAATCTCTTATATCACCTATAACAGAATTAATATTGTTCTCAACGTCTGCCATTGAAAAAAGATTAGGATCCGTAGGTGCTTCAAGTGAATATCCTGTAACCTCTGCTCCTGCTTTTACAAGAATTCTGCAAAGCCAAGAACCCTTAAATCCTGTATGTCCTGTAACAAGAACTTTTTTGCCTTTATAAAAACTTAAATCCATCTTTATATCTTATCCCTTCCTGATAATAATTACCATTTTTTCCAAGGAGCTGTTCCTGTGCTAAGATACTTCTCAAGCATATCCATTTCTCTCTTGTTATCCATACACTGCCAGAAGCCATTGTGCATATAAGACATAAGTTGTCCTTCCTTAGCAAGCTTCTCAAGTGGATCTTTCTCAAATACTGTGTTATCACCTTCAATATAATCAAATATTTCAGGATTAAGTACCATATAACCAGCATTGATTGGTGCACCATCCATAACACTCTTCTCTCTGAAAGACTTAACAGCATTATCTCCGCCAATATCAAGAACACCCTTCTGCTGTTCAAGCATAACTGATGTAAGAGTAGCAATCTTTCCGTGTTCCTTATGGAACTCTACAAGCTTTGATATATCAACATCACATACGCCATCACCATAAGTCATAAGGAAAGGTTCATTACCTACATACTTCTGTACTCTCTTAATTCTTCCACCTGTCATAGTATTAAGTCCTGTATCAACTACAGTTACCTTCCAAGGCTCACAATGCTGTTCGTGGATTATCATATCATTAGAACCTTTAGTAAAGTCAAATGTAATATCACTATTATGAAGGAAATAATCAGCGAACCATTCCTTTATTACATACTGCTTATAACCAGCACATATAATAAATTCATTAAATCCATAATATTCATATTCTTTCATAATATGCCAAAGAATTGGCTTACCGCCAATCTCAATCATTGGCTTTGGCTTAAACTGGCTTTCTTCACTTATTCTTGTTCCGAAACCACCAGCTAATAATACAACCTTCATACTGTTCCTCCAGTCTTTTTTAAGTATATTTAATATCCTTTTATATTTTTCATCAATCCACACTTCTCCAATGCTCAAGTGTTTCTCTAAGAGTCTGCTCTAATGAAATAACCGGCTGCCAGCCGACTTCACTCTTAATCTTGTCTATGTCAGGTTCTATAATTGGAACATCTACAGGGCGTAGCTTATTCTCATCAACCTTAACCTCAATGGCTGTATCAGACATTGCTACTATCTCATCAAGTATCTGACTGATTGCAATTGCGTGTCCAGTTCCTACATTATATGTTTCTCCACGTCTGCCGTGTTCAACAAGAAGTGCATAGGCCTTTACTACATCTCTTACATCTGTAAAATCTCTCTTGGCACTTAGATTACCAACATATATAACTGGCTCCTGTCTGCCTTTCTCAATATCTGCAACCTGCTTGCAGAAATCAGCTACAACAAACATAGGTGTCTGGTTAGGACCTATATGGTTAAATGCCCTTACCATCATTATATCAAGGCCATAAGCATCAGAATATATCTTTCCCAACATATTCTGGCATGCCTTTGTAGCGGCATATATATTACCTGGACGAACTGTATTATCTTCAACAATCGGACATTCACCCTCTTTGATATGTCCGTATTCTTCACCTGAACCTATAAGAAGTACTCTTGGCTTTTTATCAAGCTGTCTTACAGCATCAAGAAGATTAACACAGCCTTTTATATTAACATCAATTGTAAGCGTTGGATTCTTCCACGAATATGCAACTGATGACTGTGCAGCAAGATGAAATATATAATCAGGCTGTTCAGCCTTAAGCAATCCTACTATCTGTCCAATGTCAAGAATATCGAGATTCTTAACAACTGCATTATCCATAACAAGCTGTTCTTTCTCTGTCTTAGTAACTGTAACCTCGTATCCACAATCATCAGTAATATGTCTTACAAGATATGGACCGACAAAACCGCCTCCGCCAATTACTAATGCTTTCATATATTACCTCATTTCTGATAATCAAATATTGTCAGGACAGAATCTCTGCCCTGACTCCTCGTAACATTTAACATTTATTAGTTATTAGCTTCTGCTTCTTTCTTTACTAATTCAAGGTCATTCTTAACCATTCTCTCAACTAATTCCTGGAAAGAAATCTCTCTCTTCCAGCCAAGCTTTGCTTCTGCCTTAGCTGGGTTACCAATAAGAAGTTCAACCTCTGCTGGTCTGAAGAAGTCCGGATTAACCTTAAGTACAACCTTACCTGTTGCCTTATCCTTTGCTATCTCATTAACGCCTTCGCCCTCGAACTCAACTTCAATTCCTGCCGCAGCAAATGCTGTCTTGGCAAATTCTCTTACTGTTCTTGTCTCATTAGTAGCGATTACATAATCATCTGGCTCTTCCTGCTGTAAAAGTAACCACATAGCTCTTACATAATCCTTTGAATGACCCCAGTCTCTCTTAGCATCAAGGTTACCAAGTTCAACATGATCCTGAAGGCCTAACTTAATACGTGCTACAGCATTAGTAATTTTTCTTGTAACAAACTCTTTTCCTCTTCTTTCTGATTCATGGTTAAAAAGAATTCCTGAGCAGGCATACATATCATAACTTTCTCTATAATTCTTAGTAATCCAGTGTCCATAAAGCTTTGCCACTCCATATGGGCTTCTTGGATAGAAAGGTGTATCCTCTGTCTGAGGGATTGCCTGTACCTTACCAAACATCTCTGATGTTGATGCCTGATAAAATCTGCACTCTGGCTTAACTATTCTGATAGCTTCAAGCATATTAGTTACACCGATAGCATCAATATCTGCTGTTGTACAAGGTGTATCCCATGATGTAGCTACAAAAGACTGTGCAGCAAGATTATATACCTCATCTGCCTGTGATATTCTCATAGCTGATATTAATGATACGATATCCTGCATATCTGCATATATAAAATGTATCTTATCCTTAATATGGTCTACATTACCGTAATCAACGACACTCTTTCTTCTCATAAGGCCATATACGTTATAGCCTTTTTCAAGAAGAAGTTCTGCTAAATAAGAGCCGTCCTGTCCTGTAATACCTGTAATTAATGCATTTTTCATAATTCTACTCCATTCTTTAATTTAGTCTGCATATTTTATAAATATTCATTCTTTCCTGCTTCTCTTAAACTTGCAAGGACTTTCTTTATCTCTCCAGCATTCTCTTTAGTTGAAATAAGTGTCGCATCTTTAGTATCAACAACAATCATATCTCTTAAGCCTACTGTTGCTATAAGCTTGTCTGCTCCTTCAATTACACAGTTCTTTGTATTAACAGTAACAACATTGCCGTTGACAACATTGCCATCTTCATTGTTCTCTTTAATTCTACCGACTGCAAGCCAAGAGCCAACATCATCCCAGCCAAAATTACCAGCTAATGTATATATATCATCAGCCTTTTCCATAATTCCATAATCTACTGACTGTGATTCAAGGTCAGGGAACTCTTTCTCAAGTGTAGCCTGATAATCAGCTGTTCCAACAGAAGCCTTAATCTTCATAAGTCCATCATATGTTGATGGCATAAAGCTCTTAAAACAGTCAAGTATTGTTGAAACCTTCCATACGAACATACCTGAATTCCAAAGATAAGAACCATCTTCAAGATATGACTTGGCTGTTTCAAGGTCTGGCTTTTCAACAAACTTTTCAACTGAATAGCTCACACCTTCCTTGTTATCCTTATTATATTTGATATAGCCATAGCCCGTCTCTGGATAATTAGGTGTAATACCTACTGTTACAAGATTAGCTCCGCTCTCAGCAACCTCACAGGCATTAACAAATGTATCTTTAAATATATCATTATGCTTAATAAGATGATCTGATGGAAGAACTATCATAACTGCATCATCATATTTAGATGCAACGTGTACCGCTCCAAGACCTATACAAGGTGCTGTATTTCTTCCTATTGGTTCACAGAGAATATTCTCTTCTGGAATACCTGGAAGCTGTTCTTTAACAAGCTCTCTATAATTAGCATTTGTTGCAATATATACATCTTTAATGTCAACTAATGGACTTATTCTTTCCACCGTAAGCTGAATCATCGTCTTACCGTCATCTGTTAATGACAAGAACTGCTTTGGAAGGTTCACTCTACTCCTTGGCCAAAATCTCTCGCCTTTTCCACCTGCCATTATCAATGCTGTTTTTTTCATGATATACCTCATTTCTTAAATAACTGAATATTTAACGTTTCAATATAGGCACACTACGCCTTTCTATAAGCTTTAAAATTATATCCCAACAGACCCTATTTGTCAATTTTTCCTGGCTTTATATTCACTGAATTATGGTCTTTGCATAACATTATCTTAACTTGTAGAAACTTAATGTGCCATCATTACTTACAATTGGTGAAATGCCAAGCTTTTCTGTAAGCTGGCTCTCTATCATTCCAATAAACTCTTTATCATTCTCCCATTGGGCAGTTCTTTCTTGTGTCATAAGCCCCTTATCTGGATTTTGCTCTTTAACGCCTGCACACACTGCCAAGTCTATCTTTCATCAGTTCACTATTCCCTTAATTAATTATATTTATAATAATTTTATCAAACTGGACTTTATTATTCAACAATATGTATCTGTTTTATTAGACATTTTCTATATGATATTATATAATAAATCATTAGCTTTCCAGCAACGCCAACTGGCATTAAAGCTTTTATATTCTATAAATAATAGGAGATAATGTATGTCATATAACTTAATTAACCAGTTCAAAAAGGATAATAAAATAACACCTAAGGGTATCATTTTTATTTTTATGCTGTTCGTTATTGTTGTACAGTCTGCAATAATTATTTACAGTAACTTATTTGAACTTGAACATCACCTTGGATTTGATGCTTCATCAGCTTATCTGCAGGCTGTTGAAATATGGAGATGTAAATCTTTAGTTCCATCAACCTTTGCACTGACAACTACTCTTGGTCTTGATTCACCGACTCCGCTTGCCGCACTTTTCTACGGCATTACAGGAAATATCTTTCTCGGATTTGGAATCGCCAATATTATACTTGATGTTGTAATAGCTGTTATATTCTATAACCTATTAAAGGAATTCAAATTATCCGCTTTTGAGATTGCTCTTGGATTTATCTTCCTTTTATGTCCATTTATGACACCAGACCATTTCATAGATAACAACCTTTCTTATTTTGCAATGGTTCTTGGCGAGCAGGGCTCTTACAGCGTAAAGATAATAACTATGCTTCTTTTATTATGGGTTGTCGTACAGTTAGAACACCGTAATAATAAAGCTTTACAGGCTGGCTCAGAAAATGTATCGCACAACAATATCAAATTATATATATCAATTGTATTTGCAACACTTTTCTCTATGCTTACAGCAATTTCAAGTGGAATATATGTTGCTATTACAATATTAGTTCCTTGTGTGTTCTACTATGTCTTTAAGATTATCTATAAGAATTCTTTAAAGGTGCTTAAAGACTATGGCTTTATATTTACTATGGCACAGCTTGTATTAACATTTGCCTGCAAAGCCATATCAGGTCATATATTTGTTTTCCAGTCTAAAGAAAGCTCTATGGTATTAACAGGTATATATGAATTCTGGCACAACATAGGAAGTCTTATAATGGGATATCTGCAATTACTGTGTGGAATTTCTATTGAAACAACAACAAGCCTTTTCTCATTCAGGGGAATAATCCAGATATTATCCATAGGCTTTATATTATTCATATTAATTCTTATGGTAATATCTGTTAAACGCATTATTAAAGAAATAAAACAGAAGGATATCGACTTTACAGAGATAATTCCATATACAATAATATTAGTTAATATCGCAATATTCATATTCTCTTATACTTTATATGATGGATATTTTTTTGAATACCGCTACCTTATTATTGTATACCTTATGCAGATTGTAATATGCTTAAAGGCTATTAATAAGCTCAGTGATGAGCATATATTTAAAGCACTCATTACATTTGCAATATCATTCGTGCTCTTATGTGAAAGCGTTGGATTATTCAGGCTCTATCACGAAAAGACTATAGACTCCGATACTCTTGTTCCTCTTCTTGAAGAAGTCGATACTCTTGATGTTCCTATAGCATATGTATGGGGTACAACTTCTGCGCAAATGCAGATAGATGCAAGAAATTTCAGAATAATGGATCTTAATCTTGTATACAGAACACTTACTGATGATACTTATCAGAGAAGCAACCGCTGGGGCGATTATCTTTATTATGATGAAAACAGCCAGTGGACAGGAAGAACCGTGCTTATCACAACACTTGATGATTTGACAACACTTCCTGAATTTATAGTTAACAAATATACTTTTGTTAATAATTACGGCGATTATCTTATATATGTATCAGAAATCAATCCTTTTGATTTAACTGCATTCGATAATAACTGTACCAAAAATATTAATTTTATGTATTCAGAAGGCGTTGATATTGGATGGGCTGAACTTGACAGTAATGGCTATCTTGTCGCTGATGATACTGTTTCTGGCAACATTATGAATATGACACTTCCTGGTGTTGAAAAAGGAACATATTCCGTTACAATAAACTACTCATCTGATGACAATAATTCAGATACTTATTTTGAAATATGTAACCTTGCTGATGACAGTGTTATTGCCAAGGCTTCTGCCTCAACAGATAATGAAACTATAATTAATAATATCGAAGTTAATGATACTTCTGATTTAATAATTAAATGCTTCAAAAAAGACGGCTACAGCCTGATATTAAAGAATGTGCATATTAACAGGAAATAGCTGGAATAAATCTTATATCAATAAAATCCCCTTATATATTGGAAATACAGCCAGTAAGATTTCTATCTTCTGGTCATACACCCAATATATAAGGGGTATTTTATAGTTATTATAATGTTTAAAACGCAACAAAATATTTTAACCGGACATAACCAATTAATAATTTAACCTCTATTATTAATTAACTGGAACCCAGTATTCAAGCACTGCTGAGCCTACTGTAAATTCATCTGATAATTCAAAGCGTTCATAGAATTTATCAAGATTAACACCTTTATCAGTTAAAGTATAATGTGCATTATAATCCATAATTATCGGCTCATCAATGTTATCAAGTTCATTCTGTAAATATTCCAATGACTGAGGATATACATCTAAATCTGCAAAGTCTATAAAATAATATCCACTATCCCAGCCAAGTTCGTAATATACCATAGGAATTGAAAATCCTATCGCCTTAGTGTCTTTAGCACATACATCCGCTATATGCTGTATCTCACTGTTATATACTTCTGTATTTCTCATATCTGACAGTTCATTACCGCCCTCAACATATGAATAGTTGTATACTCCTGCCGCACACATAGCAAGAAGTATCCCTGCTGACAATGCCGCAAAGCCTTTTAAGAGTATCGAAAGATATCCTGCCTTGCTCTTCTGGTAATTCTTTATACAGTAATCTGCAAATACAGCAATCATAATCACTGTTGTAAAATGAACAATTGTAAGATTACCATACGCTGTACGGTTAATATAATATGTCATCTGCCCAAGTGCCATAACTGCAACAACTGCCATAAAGGCATCATATCTGCTGTCGTCAATATTCTTATCACCTGTATTAAGATTAGAATTAAAGAAGACATTCCCTATAAAAAACAATCCAAAAAATGCTGTTATAAGCCATGCAACAATACCTTTCTGGTATTCATATCTAAGATAATCAAAATAGTCTGAATTCATAAGTGGGAATATGAACTGCTTAATGCTTATAAAGCTTCCACCCATAAGAACATTGATAATTCCTGTAATAACCCACGCTCCTGCTATTGTTCCTATAAGTGCCAATACAACAATCAATGTGTTTGTATACAGACCTGCCTGTTTGAAATTATATTTTTTGATATTATCAATAATATAGTATGCTGCTACTGCTATAGTGTATACAATGCCTGTTTCAAAGTTCCATATTACTGATATCATAAGCAGACATACATTAATAATTATATATACAGGCTTATAACAGTATTTTCTCTTAACACCAAAGAATAAATAAGCGAGTATTATGCCTGCAAATAATGTTCTATGTGGTACAAGCTGGAAGTAAACTCCTGTATGCAGTGAACAATTAACAACAATAAGTGCAGTAACCGCCATTATTCTGACTGCATTGTTACTTACAAGTTCAATTATTACATAGGCAGCTGCCATATATGAAAATGCTGACAAGGCTGCCATAAGTATCATAAATGTATTAATACCACCACCAATAAGCTTTAATATTGGGGCTAATATAAGTGCATAATATCCATACACACCTGAATTAAGACCGCTTCTTGCAACACCATTAACCGCTGAATACACTGTATTAAAATACGCATCAAAATGATATACATTATAATCTGTTGAATACACATTAGGCAGATAAAATGAATAAGCATATATAAGCCCTGCTACTACCGCAAATAAATACAGATACACCTTATTCTTAACCGGTTGTACCACTGCATTTTCTTTCTTAATAACAGCAAGCATTATTATAAATATAGCTGTCAATGCAATCACAGTAATCTTTTCATTAGCGTGATACAGGTAATCATCTGCTGCCGGTCCGTCAAACAGATTAACCTCATTAAGATAACAGCCTATAAGTATGCCGAATACAACTAATATAATAAGAGCTGATATAACACTGTACACTTTATTATTACTGCCTGATAACTTTAATCTGTTCTTTACTGCCGGAATGTTCATAATAATACATACCAGCAGGCAGAACACAAGAAGAAATACAGCATATGGAATTATATTTGATGTAATCTTTCCACTGTATACAGGATTGCCCTCTATCTTATATACATACAGCTCAATGCCAGCTAATACAACAAGATATGCTATGCCTATGCTGAATATTTTTCTTATTAAATTATTCTCACTATTCATTATTATTAACTCTCTATTATTAACTCTTTATTACTGATTATTATTACAACCAGCTATTTTATATTCATAATTTCATTGTCTGATTTATTCTTCATCCAATAATGGTATAAACATAATCTCTTTAAGTTCTTCTCTTGATAAAAATGGAGCTAAATCCTCAAGTGGAGGACTTACAAGTGTTCCGTCCTCTAATCTCTTAGTACTGCTCTTTGGCTCCCATACCTGCTTGGTATCTGTAAATATTTCACAGAATACAGGACCATCTGCCTCTAATACCTTATCAACTGTTTCCATCATCTCTTTGTTAGATGAAGCACTGTAATAATCATAACCAAATGCTTCAGCAATCTTCTTGAATTCAGGGAAAGATAAATCTCCTGACTCTGGACCAATTCCTATTTTGCAATGCTCTTTAAACAGATTATTCTGTGTAAGTCTTATTGAATGATAACCATTGTTATTAATGAGGAATACTTTAATTGGAAGCTTGTTAGTAATTATTGTCTGGAGTTCCTGCAAATTCATCATAATACTGCCGTCACCCTCAAGGCATATAGTAGTTCTTCTGCCGCCACCGATACAAGTACCAATAGCTGCTGGAAGTCCGTATCCCATACTGGCAACAGCACTGTTGTTAGCCATTCTGCTGCCTTTTTTAATGACATAAGTCTGATTACCTACAACACAGCACGCCCCATTAGATACTGCTGTAAGGCTGTTCTCTGGAAGCTGGCTGCTTAAGTATTTAATAAATGCGTATACATTAGCTGTACTTCCATTTTCCTCCCATTGCTTTGGCTGTACAACAGGATATTCCTTTTTCCACTTCAATGTTGTACTGCACCACTCATCTCCTCTGAATACAGGTGCTATATCTGAAGCGTATTTATCAAGCTTTGTAAGGAAATCCTTTGCATCTGCCCATACTGGCATTTCAACGTGGATAGTTGGCTTCTTTAACTCAGCTTTATCTATGTCTACCATTATTACTTCTGCGGCTCTCGCCCAGGTCTTCCAGTTATATCCTGTCTGGCGGATTGATATTCTTGTTCCTACTGCTAATATAAGGTCAGAATTCTGTATAGCCCAGTTACCTGGTCTGTCACCCATATTACCAGCTCTTCCACAATAAAGAGGATTATCATCTTCAATAAGGTCAACTGCATTCCAATATGTCACGATAGGAATATTAAGCTTCTTGGCAACTGAACGGAACACATCATATGCACCCGAAAGTCTTATTCCATAACCTGCGTGAAATACTGGTCTTTTCGCATTCTTAATCTTTTCAAGAACAGCCTTGACAACGCTATCCTCAACAGGCGGTGGAAGCAGCTTATCATCTTCCTCTGGATCATAACCCCTTAATTCATCTGTTTCAATATATCCACCCTGATAATTAACCGGAATATCTATCCATACAGGACCTGGTCTTCCTGTTGTAGCAAGGTGCCATGCCTTCTCAAGAGCATATCTTATATCCTTAGGGTCTTCAATCATAGTTGCATATTTAGTCATATTAGATACTGACTTTACTATATCATATTCCTGATCACCCATAGCTCTTAACGGAGTTTCAGTATACGATAAGGCATACCTTGCTGTTGTATCATATCTTACCTGTCCGCTTATTATAAACATCGGTATTGAATCAAGCCAGCCGCCAACTACACCTGTAAGTGCATTAGTTCCACCCGGTCCAGTTGTAACACATACTGCTGCAATTCTGTTATCAATTCTTGCATAGCTTTCAGCCGCCATAGCACAAGCCTGTTCGTGATGATTATAAGTTACCTTAAGCCCTTCATTGTGTCCAAGTGCATCATTAAGGTGCATAGCTCCTCCACCTACTACAGAAAACACATCTGTAACACCGTGGCTTACAAGAAAATCTGCAACATAATCAGCTAAACGTATTCTCATATTCTAATCTCCATTCTATTAATCATTTTATAATTATTCTTATACTTTACAAATATTCGTATACTGTCAATATATAATTCTACCGGATTCTCTGTGTCGCCCAAAATCGTATCGCTTATATCTTCTATTTCGCAGACGTGAACCACATACACATATGAGCAATATAAATCATAGCTTCATTATTATCATCACTAAACCATTTTTAATTCTATCCAGAGCTATGTCATCTAAAACTTATAAAAGCTAAGACAGCCATTATCACTTATAACCGGCTTTGTTCCTGTTGCTTCTGTCAAATCACTTTCTAACTGTTCTATCTGTTCTGCAAGGTACGCTCTTCTGTCAATATATATTCCGGCAAAACCCGCTTCCTTTAAAGCCTTAACCATATCATCGGCTTTCAGGCTTCCGATTTCTTCATTCCAGCTATCGCCTTCTCTTCCCTTAACAGAACCATAGCTCCATTTAAGTGTGTCTGAATGAAGATAACCAACGAAAAGATGATAATCCCACATATCATTCTGTGACTCACCCTCCGGATATTTATGATATGGAAGCTGATAAATCATAGAGCCATCATCAACTGAACTTTCAATGTATGACACAAGCTTATCATCACTTGCATATTCATCCTGTATTGCCTTATAGGTTTCTGTTGGTGTCTTGCCACCGCAGCCTTCCCATATACTAAACACACATACAAGTCCTGTCACTGCTGTTACAATAATTGAAGCTGTGCGTTTATCAGCTTTAAGCTTATCAACAATAGCTCCCATAAGCATAGCCACCGCCAATATACATACATATTCAATAAATATTGAAATTCTGTTATAGCCTCTTATCTTATCTGTGATCAGAAATGCTATCATAGTTCCAAGTCCGCTTGTTGTACCAAGAAGCACAAGCATAATATTAATCTCAGAAAGTGCTCCTAATCTCTTCTTTAATGCACTGTCCCTGTTCATAAACAAAGTGAACATAAGTATAAAGAAACCAATGATTGCAATAATTCCAAGGTATTCTGTAACATTTTCATTAAGATATGTAGTATTGCTGTCATACATATCTATAGCTTTCTGTATTATACCTATGCCATGTGCATTTCTAGGCATAAATAGCATAATAAGCTTTAAACCATACATTTCTGTTTCAATAAATCCAGCTCTTGATACAGCATCCTGATTAGCACCGTGCTGTAAATTGTATATCTTGGCTGGCACCATACAAAGAATAAAGAATACTGCAATAACTACACATATTGAAAGTGCTCTGACAAACCCTTCCGGCTTCTTATTCTTTAACCACTTGCATACACCTGTTACAAGAAGTATAAAGCAGGTGAAATATGGATAATAACCTATTCCATTATTAGCAATAAGCAGTGCAATTACAATTACAACATAATTGATTGGTCTTTTAAAGAACTGCTTATCAAACTTAAACACTTCTTCTCTTTCAAGAATATAAAAGCATAAAAGAAATGATAAAGGCACAAAATAAGCCTCTGCAAGCACCATATGTCCCACACCTCTTGCAAGCATAAATGGTGACATTCCATATACTGCTGATGTCAATGCTGAAATCCAGCAGTTAATTCCAATCTGTCTCATTACGATATATGACACAATTCCTGCAAATATAAATATGCTTAAATATGTAAGATTAAATCCTACAACAGCATTACCGCCAGCAAGGAATACAAATATTTTCATTATAACCATTCCGGCATTATGCAGATAGTTAGCTGAGAAATCATACATCTGTGTTCCATTTGGTGCACCCAGCCTGTCCGTTGTCATAATCCAGCCCTGTTCTGAGAACATCTTGGCATCTACAAGCATACTAAGGTCATCTCCGCCTGAATATGCTATTGGATATGTTATATCAAAATTAAATAGATTAAACTTATAAATCATTGCCACTGTTATAATAAACAGCATAAGTATAACACTTGCATATTCCTGCCAGTTATTCTTCATATGATTACTTATTTTCTGCTTCATTCTTCTCTCCCACAAGCTTAATTATGTCATCAAACTTCTTCATAATATCTTCCCACTGGAAGTAATCTTCAACATACTTTCGTGCATTCTTACACATAATCTCATATACATCTGTATGTTCAAGCAGATAATTAACACAGCCTTCGAATTCAAAGAAATTCTTGTAATAAAGACCACCATTACTCTTAACGCAGTGGCCCTTTAACACATCACATATACCATTAACTATAACTGGCTTTGATAATGTCATAGCTTCTAATACTGAAATTGAAAGACTCTCGAACTTAGATGGAAGTATAAGTGCCTTAGCACCGCTTATTCCGTCAAATTTATCCTCATCAGTAACGAAACCAAGACTTATAATATCAGGGTGCTTAGGTATCTCACATACCGCCTTGCCCATAAGCACAAGCTTAAGATTATTCTTATTACGCTTTTTATATTCCATAAAATAATTAAAAAGTCTTGGACAATCTTTACCTTCATCAATACGTCCTACATATATAACGTAATTATCAAGGTTATATTTCTTCTTAAATCTATCAGCATCAACAGTTGTTGGGACATCTACACCAACACCGCATACTTCGTATGGAACATCTTCATTATGGAATATTGAGTGTACAAGATCCTTTTCCTCGTCTGTAAGGAATACAAACGCATCCGCAGCCCCGAACACCTTTTTATACATATCAAAATGTATAAATGGTTCCTGATGTGCTGTAGGAATAAATATTGCCTTATTCTTAATTCTTACAATACTCTTAACCGCTGTATAGTAAAGATAAGTTACAACAATAATTGCCTCATATTCGTCCTGATGTTCATCAACATATTCTACAAGCTCTGGACAATATGGTCCCATATGCTCTATCCATCTGTCCGATAATTCTTCGCCCGCATTGGGATTAGAAAGCATTTCAGAATCAAGTGCTGAGAATACCTTAGGAATTCTTTCGTGTACTGTCTTAAATCTTCTTACAGTTACACCATTAATATCCTCAACACCTTCCTTGTAATAATTCTGCCATTTAACATATTCAACAGCACAGGAAGTAAGAACTTCTACTTCATACTTAGCCTTAAGTCTTTCAGCAATCTGTCTTGAATAAAGTTCAGAACCGCCATTAACCTCTAATCCGTATCTTTGATTTATAATAGCTATCTTTTTCATATTTATCTCCGTTTCTAACTTTCAAAAAAATCAAGAAATCTCTTAACAATTACATCCCATTTGAAATTATCTAATACAAACTGACGTCCTGTCTTACCCATAGTCTCAGCAATTACAGGATTGTCCATATAATAATTAACACATCCTTCAAATTCAAAATAATCATTAAAATATAATCCTGAATTAGACTCTTTAGCGAAATTAGCTGTTACATTGCAAGCCGCATTAACAAGAACTGGTCTTTCACACAGCCAGCTTTCCATTATTACAATAGAGAAGCTTTCATTCTTTGACGGCTGGCACAGACATACCGAACCTGCACAGGCATCATATTTATCCTGTATATCAAGAAATCCCAGATCAACTACCTTATCTTTAATATCCTCTGGAATATTAATATCTCCTCCGCCTATTAAGACAAGCTTTAAGTTCTTATCAGGATTTCTTCTTGTAAATTCGCCAAAATATTTTATAAGTGTATATATATTCTTGGCTTCATCTTTACGTCCTGCATATATTATATATGGTTCATTAATATTGTATTTCTTTCTGAACCTGTCAGCATTATATTCAAAATCTGTTTCTACGCCTTCTCCTAAAAGCACCTGATTAACATTTCTTAAATCAAGCACTTTATTGGCAAGTTCCATCTCCGGTCTTGCGTGGAATATAATTCCTCTTAAATCCCTGAATGTCTCTCTATAATGTCTGAAATAAGCGTATGCCTCATCGTGCAGGCACGGAATAAGAATTGACTTAAATGGACACGCCAGTATCCCATAATAAGTTGTACCAAACATATATGGAATAAACACATATCTATGATATTCCTCACTATGCTCCCTGAGATAATCATACATATCAGGACTATTGACCATTTCCCTTATGAATATATCTTCTTCATCATAGGATATTGTCTTTCCCTGCATAACCTTGGCATTAATTCTATGAAATTCTTTCATATTGCCTTTTCTTACTTTGAATCTTCTTATTGGAATTCCATCAACTATCTCTACACCTTCCTTGAAATAATTCTCAGTCCAGTCAGCAGTAAACTCTTTTACACAGGTTGTTATTATTTCCAAATCAACATTATTGGCTTTCAAGTGGGTCACAATTCCTCTTAATTCCTGTTCTGCTCCCCCTCGTATATCCTTATGATACCATGGAACTACAAATCCAATTTTCTTCATAATGCTCAATCCTTCTTATCAATAAACTTTGACAAATACTCCTTGAACATTGCAGATATATTATCATAGCTATAATATTCAAGTCTTTCATTTTGTTCTTCTATAACATAATCCCTTAACTTCTTATCTTTAACCATCTTGTCAATGCAGGCAGCTACATACTGTGGATTATTATCATCTAATATCATACCCTTATGGTTCATAGTTTCAGGCACAGCAGCCCTGCCATAAGCAATTATTGGAACTTTGAACTTCATTGCCTCAACAATCGGAACGCAGAAGCCTTCATGCTCACTCATACATAGAAATACATCTGCTGTCTTATAATAAGCAAGTATCTGGTCAAACTTTATATGTCCTGTAAATATAACTGTTCCACCCATACCAAGCTTCTTAGTATATTCTGTAAGCCTTATATAATATGGATCATCATATCTGAACGAACCAGCCAGTATAAGACGTGACTTTTTATTATACAATCTGTTGTAATAATAAAATGCTGATATAAGATTCTCCTGCTTCTTATTAGGTGCAATACGTCCTGTAAATAATATATTCACATAGTCATCAGAATATTTCTTTACAACTGATTTGTCTGGTGCTTTATCATAATCAGACATTGGTATAATAATTGGAAGTACATCAATAGGGCATTTATAACCCATATTAAGCAGATCCTTTTTATTGAATTCTGAAACAGCAAGACAATAATCGACCTTATCAGCTAATGACTTAGCACCTTTAAGACCATACTCACATATATCACTGAATCTTTCATCATTATTCTTGAAGTATTCTGGTGGTGTTATGTTATGATACACTACAATTTTACGGCAAGGATACTTAGCCACATCAAAATTCAGGCGGCTTCCTGTTGACATATGGAATATTATAATATCATCATTCGATACATCTTTTAATTCTGAAATTGCAAGTGCCGTCTTTTTATCAAGTGGTGGTACTATGCTTTCGGCATATATTCTTGTCTGATATCCCATCTGCTTGATTGCCTTTTCCATAGCTACTGTATCATTACTAACAGCATCGCCATAAGCAATAGTAGATAATAACTGAAAAATACGCATATTACTTTCCGCCCTTTAATTCTTCTATCTCTTTCTTAAGTTCAGCTATCTCTTTATCTTTTTCTTCTATATAACAGTTCATCTGGTTCATCAAACGGACAATTGAAGCATTAAATCCATCCTGAGCCATAACGATAGGTTCTACAAAGAAATATACAAGCTTTCTTATTGCCTTTTTAAAGAATACTGTTACTTTTCCACCCTGTAATGGTCTGTATGGATTAACTTCCCATTCGTGGTTGGCAACATATATATCCTCATTGAATTTTACTTTATCAAACTTATTAACATTCATTGAACCAACATCAACAATAACATCATCAAAGCTTAATAAGTCATTAGTATAACCCTTAACTTCAATCTCTTTCTTAATCTCTTTCATAATTGATTCTACATTAATCTGTTCTGACATATACTCCTCATTTCTGTGTATCTGATACACCACTTACATTTACAAGCTAGAAATTAGCATATATAAAGCCCTGTGTTGCGCCTATATATCCAAATATTAATATAACAGCTATCAACGCATAATAAGCAGCCCACCTTACCGCTAATGGCTTGGCCGCTATGCTCTCTCTTATAGCTATACCTTTTTCTTTAAGTACACTTATAATAAATACTATAATACAGCCAGCGATTATAATTATATAATCTCTTGCTTCTATTCCAAGGTCTAATAGTGAGCTGTTAAACTGTGAAAGGCTAAATCCCTGAATTGACCATCTTATCATACATAAAGCCTGACTTACACTGTCAGCCATATCAAAGTACCAGCCTATATTAACAAGTATAAATGTTCTTATAATCTGCCATAAAGTCCAGCCCCTGCTTGTTGCATTAATATGAAACTTATTAAGAAGCTTCTTGTATACAGGCTCTAAAAGATTGCTTATTGCAATAATAAAGCCATTGTAAAGTCCATATGCAATATATTTCCAGGCTGCTCCGTGCCATATACCTACGATAAAGAATATTACTATATTAGCAAAGCATATAGGAAGTGTTCTTCCAAATGTATTGCCAAAGTGCTTCTTTCCCCACTTTCCGAACTTATTCATCTTCTTAGAAAGTGACATCGGATAGAATATGTAATCCTTCATCCATGTACCAAGTGTAATATGCCATCTTCTCCAGAATTCACCTATTGACTTAGAGAAATATGGCTGCCTGAAATTCTCATCCATTGTAATTCCAAACATCTGTGCAGCACCGATAACTATATCTATTCCACCAGAGAAATCCATATATAAATCTACAGAGTACATAAGCACTGCCATAATATAATGAAATCCGCTGTATGCCTCATAATTATTAAATACATTAAGAACAAGCACTGCCGCCCTGTCTGCAATAACAACCTTCTTAAAAAGTCCCCAGCCGATTCTTTGAAGTCCATATTCTACATTCTTTAAATTGAAGCTGTGTCCACTGTAAAGCTGCTTTCCTAATCTGTCATATCTTCCAATTGGACCCTGTAAAAGCTGTGGGAAGAATGATACGAATAATCCCATCTTAAATATGTTCTTCTCACACTCATACTTTCCCTGATATACATCAATTGCATATGATACAGACTGGAATGTAAAGAACGATATTCCAAGTGGCAGTCCCATTCCAAGAAGACCTATTGGTTCTTTACCTATAAGTCCAAGTACGGAATTAATATTCTCTATTGCAAAATTACTATATTTTACAACTGCTAACATTCCAAAATCCAAAAGAAGTATAAGGAACAACACCCATCTTTTCTTTCTTCTAAGGCTTTCTTTATAAGCCTTCTTATCTTCTCTTGAAAGTGTTTCTTTATTATCTTTTAAATATCTGTCACCTGTATTCTGTATATTTTGAAGCCAAATGCCTCCGAAATATATAGTTACAGTTGCAAATACCATAAATAAAGAAGCTTTAATACTAAATGTAAAATAATATATATAACTTAATATAAGAAGCCATATCCACTGTACATTCTTGGGAAGAACATAATAAACAACTATTCCAGCTAATAAAAATACAAAAAAGGCTACTGTTGTGAATGACATTTATTGTTCCTCCATCTCTTTATACATCTCATCAAAGGTATTATAAAAATACTTTGTTTCATCTAATGTTCCGTTAAAATGTCCTTTTAACACTTCTGCTAATACTTCTGAATATTCTTCTGCAAGTTCTCCACCCATATGACCTTCTTTATCTCCATAATCAAGATCACTTCTGTCAAGAACTGATAATCTGGCTTTGTTAAAATTATAATAAGGTACATTCTGTTCTTCAAAGAACTGTGAAAGTACATCATTAACAGTTCCCATTCCAAGCTTCTGCATAACGCTTGGTGTTATTGGTGATGTAACACATATAAGCTCAATACCATTATCATCACAGAACTTCTTTATCTGCTTGAACTTGGTTACAGCCACCTCTGAAAGACCATCATTCTCTCTGCCTACCCAGCCATCAACATAAGCATCACCACCAGGCTTAAGTCCGCTTACCTCACGATAGAAAAATCCCTTTCCAATATATGGGCCATTGGCATCTGGTACCTCTATTGAGTAGATATCCGCATCCTTATATTCCTGCGAACGCTTCTGTGAAATATTAGTCTTTACTGATGATGGAGTACAAAGATATACATTTCTCTTCGTAAATGCATTCCTAACATCAAGATTAAGCATATTCTCTGCCATATACTTCCACTTTACTGGTGATGACCAGCTAAGCTGGTTGTATATGAATGGTTCCTGAAAATATCCTTCTGCCTGAGGTTCCATCCAATACTGGTAATCCACATCAAATATAAGTGTCTTAATCTTCTTACTGCGGCACGCTTCCTGTAACACATAATAAGAATCCTTTACCATCTCACCAGGTATTGCAAGACTGAATGAATTCGTGTCGTTAACATCATCTATCTTCTGCGGGTCAATTGCACTTCTTGCATGCGATGCACCTAATACAAGTGTATCTATATCCTCATCTGAATTCTGGAAATATGTAAGCACATATCTTACATATCCTGTCTGTGCAAACGCGTAATCAAATATTGCTACCAGTACAACAAGCCCAACAATAAATCCAGCCACTCTTATCCATGGCACTGCCCTTTTCATAATTATTCTTATCTCCTCATCTTAAATGTGTAATTCCCACTTGTGTGGAATTCTTGTAACGCCAACATCTGTTATATTAGATACAACCTCAAACTTAAGAGCCTGCTTATAATAATCAACAGGTATACCCTCTCCATATTCAATAGTTATATCTACCCAGTAATTACCAGGTATAAGATTAAGATCTTCAAGTTCTACCTTATATCTTCCGTCTTTATCAATGTCAAAATTCTCTATTCTGTCTATTCTTGTATTAGTACCATAGCACCAGAGAGCATCATTTCTGAATATACCAAATCCAAATACTGCATCTGTAACTTTATTATCAACGTGATAACCAAGATCAAGTATAACTTTCTCTCCTGTCTTGAATATTCTGCTCTCCTCGCCAGCCTCATTATACATATGAATATCTGTAAATCTTGCGTCTTCACTTCCGTATCTTGAATTAACCTTCGCACGCTCTTTCTTGATACGTTCTTCTTCTTTCTTCTTCTCCATCTGCTCACGTTCAAGCTTTGCCTGACGTAGCTGCTCTTTCTCAGCCTGTTCCATTCTCTCCTGATTCATATAGTCAAGATATTTAAGATGGACATCTTTTGGAGTTCCTTCCGCTTCTATAAGACCATTTTTTATCCATATAGAACGGTCACATATCTGCTCAATCTGACCTAATGAATGAGATACAATAACGATAGTTGTTCCCTCAGCCTTAATCTCTCTTAGCTTATTGAAACATTTTGCCTGATAGTTAGCATCACCAACGGCAAGGATTTCATCAATAAGAAGAATATCAGCATCTACATTGATAGCAACTGCAAAAGCAAGTCGCATATACATTCCTGAAGAATAAGTTCTTACTGGATTATCTATGAAATCTTCAAGTTCTGAAAATGCTATAATATCATCAAGTCTTGCATCTATCTCTTTCTTGGTAAGTCCGAATATAGAAGCATTAGTATATATATTCTCTCTTCCGCTCATATCCGGGTGAAAACCTGCTCCAAGCTCTATAAGGCTTGATACTCTTCCACGCATCTCAATTGTTCCTGAGTCAGGGTATATAATCTTAGTAAGCATTTTAAGTGTTGTACTTTTACCACAGCCATTCTTACCTACTAAACCTATAGCCTCACCTCTCTTAACATTAAAGCTTATACCATTAAGAACATGTCTTTTCTCATATCTGTTGCGCTTCCAGAAAAGCATTTTTTCCTTAAGTTCGCTTCCCTTATCATAATACACTTTAAAATCTTTAGTTATATTTTTTACTTCAATTGCATTATCTTTATCCATCATAATCCTCATTTCTGCTTATATATCTAATTGTCTATACTATTCTAATTAGAATTCTTCTGCAAAACCTCTCTGAAGCTTCTTAAACAGAACTTCTCCGACAACTATAAATACAATACCTATTATTAATGCAAGAGCCAGCGAACCAAGTTCTGGAACTTGTCCATAATAAATAATCTGTCTGTATATTTTAATAATAGGTGTCATAGGATTTAAGTTAAATATTAAAATAAGCCAGTCACCAGCACCAGAATTCTCTACCATATCAACGCCATACATTACCGGTGTCATATACTGGAGTGCCATAACAAATATTCCAAGAATATACTGTAAATCCCTGAGATATACTGTAAGTGATGATACTATAAGTGCAATACCAAGACAAAGTACATACTCTACAACCATAACAACAGGAAGACATAATAATGCAAGTGGATTAATACCTCTTCCTGATACAATAACAACTATAAATACAACAACAAATGTAAGTATCATATTAACAAATGCACTTGTAACTGTTGATATTGGAAGAACCTCTCTTGGGAAGTATATCTTTTTAACCATATCCTTCTCTTTTAATATACTTGCCGCACCGTCAGTTACACTTGATGAAAAGAACATCCAAGGCACAAGTGCCACGAAAAGAAACAGATAATACTGTTCATAGCTTGCCCTCATTATTATTGAGAACACAATTGTATACACAATAAGCTGTAATAAAGGGTTGACAAATGTCCAAAGAAATCCAAGAACCGAACCCTTATATCTTCCTCTTAAGTCTTTTCTTACAAGACTTATAATCATTTCCCTATATTCATATAATTCTTTAATATGTTGCATCAGAAATTTCTCCTCTATATCTAAATCCTGCATATTATAATAACAATCATTTTCTTTGTCAAACGAATAATTTAAAACCCTTAAGACTTTGAATGAATCTGTCTTAAACGCTCACTCACAATATCCGCTGAACGTTTGTATGCAAGATGTTCTCTGGCATATGCTTGTCCATTAACTACCTTGGTGTTGTAATACTCTTTGTCTTCATAGAGCCTTACCATATAATCAGCAGCTTCATCAATGTGTGCATCTGCCCACACATTGCCCTTCTTAAATACATCATAGTCCTTATCAAGTTCTATCATATCGTATCCAACCATACACGCCGTATGATCATTCATAAACTCTGTATTACCCGACCACGCCGTTGCTATAACCGGTGTTCCAAGATACATAGCCTCCGCCATTACAAGCCCGAAGCCCTCTGAGCGGTGAAGTGATACATATACATCTACGTCTTTAAGAAGAGAATTAACTTCTGTCTTATTAATCTGTCCACACATAAAGTAAATATTATCTTCTTTATCTACAATAGAGCTTATAATCTTCTCATCGTCTGCTGAAAGCTCTGACTCACTTATCTTAATTACAAGACCTACATCCTTATACTTGTTCTTAGTTGCTTCATCTTTCAGGAATGCCTGCTTAAATGCTTTAATAGCTGCCAATGGATTCTTTCTTTCCATAACACTTCCACTATTAAACATTATTAAAAACAGGAACTTGTCTTCTGGAAGATTAAAATGCTTCCTGCCATACTGTGCACTTGCAACAGGTTCTATACAATGTGGAACCGTAACCACAGGCTTGTCAGTATATTTCTTAAGTGTATTAGTAACAAAATCCGATGGTGTCCACACTTCATCGACAAGCTTAAATGCCGGAAGCCATTCCTCTGGAAATGTCTCTAATTCCCACGCCCAGTAACCTATATTATATCTGTAATCCCATACATCTTTGCCAAGGCTTAAATATGCTACCATAAACTCACTTGCATTAACATGTATTATGTTAACATCATATGGAAGCTGTGTTGTAAGCCTGCTGTCATACATATCATTGGTTCTTGAGCCTCCCGGTGGAACAAAGAAATCCCTTATAACGTGTGGCTCATTATTCTCATCAAGCAGACTGCACATAATACGTGCACTCTGTCCTAATCCATTATCCCCCTTTATATTGCCTATTATATTAGCACCTTCCTTGTATCGTCCCGGTACATACTTTTCTATAGTATCTGCCGACAGCTTTTCTGTTGCATTATTAATAATTCCCGCCTTCAGCTTACTTAGCAGTTTCATCGGAAGCACTTTTACAAGAACTGGCCTTAACGCTTCACCTGCATTTAAAAATAATTTGGATAACGCCATTGTATACCTCTATTCTTCTATAATTTAATAATCTGCCTATCATTATACTGTTATAAATAACATTCCCATTATAATAGATATTTAATCGCGTAAATTGCAATAGCTGTATAATTTTACCACATTATTAATATAATTACCATATATCTTTACATATAAATAATCCTGCATCTTTAGTAATCTTAAAAGGCTTCCTTGCAAGCTTATTTCTTATAAATGCTTTAAAATCGGAATATCTGTCAAGAAGATACTGGTTCTGGTTGCCGTGGCAGGAAAGAATATATTCAATAAGCGGCTCTGCTTTATCAACTAACAGGTGATCATTATATTTTCTGACATCTACATTATTAAAATGCTTAATCAATATATCCTCTCCATTATCCAGCCCGAATTTATCATACAGATTATCCGCAGCAAGAACAATTCTTTTATCAAACTCTGTTACAAGATCACTAATCTCTTTCATGTGCGAAGCCCCATAAGTTGCACATATAAATACTCCACCCGGTTTTAACACTCTTTTGACTTCTTTTAGAACGCTTTCTATATTATCACAGTAAAATAATACATGATTAGCAAGAACTATATCGAAATAATTATTCCTATAAGGAATATCCGCACAGTCAAATGTATTAAACTTAAATGATACAGACTGTCCTGTCTTATGTGCAGTACTATCCGCCCCATTCTCGTTAGCATATTCCGCTTCTATATTTCTTCTTGCATCATTCACCATACCATCGGATATATCGCTTAAGAACACCTGTAGCCCTGAAAGTTCTCTTACATTATTCTTATTATCAACCCACAGTCTTCCATCACCACAGCCTATCTCCAGAATACGCTGTCCGGTCTGTATATTGCTCTGTTCATATATCCAGTTAAACCAACCCTGCTTATTAACTGAATATTCTGCATGAAGATTAATTCTTGCGGTTATATTTCCAGCATTAAGATACTGTGTCTTTAAAGTGCTTTCCATATTAGTAAGGTGGATAAGCGAAAGCATATTGCTCCAATCCACTAATTTGTTATTTTTAAATGTATCTATCGTGTCTTCAATTGCATTCTTTACAAGCTCCATCTGTGCTATTTTGTCCTGAATAAGCTTAAACTGCAAATTAAGCGAATTAAGAAGAATGTTATAATCTGAATCACCTATAGTCATATTTCTTATATCCTCAAGTGAAAACCCCAGATACTTAAACAACAATATCTGCTGCAGCCTCGTAAAATCTGAATCCGTATAAAACCTCACTCCGTCCTCTGTAAGCAGTGACGGCTTTAAAATATTCTGTTTATCATAATATCTTATAGTTCTTACTGTGACATTTGCTTTCTTGGCAAACTCACCAGAAGAATAATAACCTTCTTTATGCATAACTTCCTCTTTTCTTTATGGTATATTTTACTGTAATCATACCTGAAATTCTGTTTAAAAACTTATTGCAAATCCTATTTGAAAGCTTATTTGAAATTATATTTTAAGGACTATTAAAATCCTATTTGAAGATCTGTTTGAAACCATAAAAATCATAAATAATGATAAAATTTCTTCTTGTATCACAAAAAATACTTGAAGATAACGTTACGTCACCTTTTATTATATATATATCAAAACAAAAAGCAAATATCAATTTACTAAAAAACTATAATCTGCTTAGTAAGCACTAATCTGCTAAACAGGTATTAATTTATTTAAAACACACTATTTATTAAGAAAAGAGGAATGACTATGAAAGGTATTATTCTCGCTGGTGGTTCTGGCACACGCCTTTATCCACTCACAATGGTAACAAGTAAACAGCTTCTTCCTATATACGATAAGCCTATGATATATTATCCTATGTCAGTTCTTATGACTGCTGGAATTCGTGATATTCTTATAATATCTACTCGACAGGATACACCTAGATTCAAAGAGCTTCTCGGTGACGGAAGCCAGTTCGGTGTTAATCTTTCTTATGCTGTACAGCCATCACCTGACGGACTTGCACAGGCTTTCATTATCGGTGAGGAATTCATCGGCGATGACACTGTTGCTATGGTTCTTGGCGATAACATATTCGCTGGCAACGGACTTAAGGAACGTCTCAAAAATGCTGTTAAAAACGCTGAAGAAGGCATAGGTGCTACAGTATTTGGTTACTACGTTGATGACCCTGAAAGATTTGGTATTGTAGAATTTAACGAAGCCGGCAAGGCTATATCTATAGAAGAAAAGCCAGCTAAGCCTAAGAGCAATTACTGTGTAACAGGTCTTTACTTCTATGATAACAAGGTTGTAGAGTATGCGAAGAATTTAAAGCCATCTGCAAGAGGTGAGCTTGAAATAACAGACCTTAACCGTATATATCTTGAGAACAACAACCTCAATGTAGAACTTTTAGGTCAGGGCTTTACCTGGCTTGACACTGGTACTCACGAAAGCCTTGTTGAAGCTACTAACTTCGTTAAGACAATTGAAACACATCAGCACCGTAAAATAGCCTGCCTTGAAGAGATAGCTTATCTTAACGGCTGGATAACTAAAGAGGACGTACTTAAGACTTATGAAGTCTTAAAGAAAAACCAGTACGGACAGTATTTAAAAGATGTGCTTGACGGCAAATATATTGACGTACTTCATAGCTAGAATATATTATCATTTGGTGTGTAGCGCACACTGCACCATTTTAATTATTAATATGTGCACAGAAACGAGGATTATATATGAATATTATTGTTACCGGCGGTGCCGGATTTATCGGAAGCAACTTCATTTTCCATATGTTAAAGAAATATCCAGATTACAGAATTATCTGTCTTGACTGCCTTACATATGCGGGCAATCTCTCAACACTTGCTCCTGTAATGGATAATCCTAACTTCAGATTTGTTAAGGAAAGTATTACTGACAGAGAATCTGTATACAAGCTTTTTGAAGAAGAACACCCAGATATGGTTGTAAACTTTGCCGCCGAGTCACACGTTGATCGTTCTATCGAGAACCCGGAAGTATTCCTTGACACTAACATCAAAGGTACTGCTGTTCTTATGGATGCATGCAGAAAGTACGGAATTAAGCGTTATCATCAGGTATCTACTGATGAAGTATATGGTGACCTTCCACTTGACAGACCTGACCTTTTCTTCACAGAGGAAACACCTATACATACATCAAGCCCATACAGCTCATCAAAAGCTGGTGCTGACCTTTTAGTATTAGCTTACCACAGAACTTATGGACTTCCTGTAACTATAAGCAGATGTTCTAACAACTACGGACCATACCACTTCCCAGAAAAGCTTATTCCTCTTATGATTGCCAATGCTCTTAATGATAAGCCACTTCCTGTATATGGTGAAGGTCTTAATGTCCGTGACTGGCTTTATGTTGAAGACCACTGCAAGGCTATTGACCTTATCATTCACAAAGGACGTGTCGGTGAAGTATACAATGTCGGTGGACATAATGAAAAGAGAAATATTGACATCGTTAAGCTTATCTGTAAAGAACTTGGCAAGCCAGAATCACTTATCGTTCACGTTGGCGACCGTAAGGGACACGATATGCGTTATGCTATCGACCCTTCTAAAATCCACAACGAACTTGGCTGGTTACCAGAAACTAAGTTTGAAGACGGCATAAAGAAGACAATCCAGTGGTATCTTGACAACAAGGAATGGTGGGAAACTATCATCTCAGGCGAATACCAGAACTACTATGAGAAAATGTATTCTAACCGATAATTAATATATTTTTATATACAACCTGACAATTTATTTTTATCTGTCAGGTGGCAGTATTTTTAGATTAATCAAAGAAAGGTAATAACTATGGGACAGATTAAAGTAACTCCTTGCGATATTGAAGGACTTTATATAATAGAACCTACTGTTCACGGCGATAACCGCGGATATTTTATGGAAACTTACAATCAGAATGATATGCACGAAGCCGGTCTTGATATGGTATTTGTTCAGGATAACCAGTCACGCTCTGTTAAGGGTGTTCTTCGTGGCTTACACTTCCAGAAAGAATTTCCTCAGGGAAAGCTTGTACGTGTAATCAAAGGAAGCGTATTTGATGTTGCTGTTGACCTTCGTGCAGGTTCTAAGACATACGGCAAATGGTTTGGCGTAGAACTTACAGAAGAGAACAAGAAGCAGTTCTATATAAGCGAAGGCTTTGCACACGGCTTCCTCGTATTAAGTGACGAAGCTGAGTTCTGCTACAAAGTAACTGACTTCTATCATCCTGGTGATGAGGGCGGTCTTGCGTGGAACGACCCAAGCATTGGCATTGAATGGCCACAGGTTACAGGCAAATATCCAGGCAGTGCTGACCCATCTGGATACAAGCTTGAAGACGGAACCCCACTTAATTTCAGCGAGAAAGATACCAAGTGGGAGACACTTGAGAATACATTCAAGTTCAAATAAAATAAAAAATGCGGAAACACTCTACTATATCGGTGTTTCCGCATTTTCACTATCAACCCATAAAGCAATACCTTTCACCCTTTTTTAACTGAACTGCAACGCATTTACTTTCATTTTCCTCACCAATATACGCCTTATTATTAAGCACAAGATTAAAGCTTGTGTCCCGTAATGCAGTTAAGTCTGCTTTTACATTTCTCTTATCAACATCCCAGCTTAAATAATCAACTCTCACACCAGCGCGTGTTAAAAGTCCGCTTATATTTCCTGCTGGTATATTACTGCTTAATGCAGGAAGCAGTTCTACCGTATTCTTATCCGAATACACTAGCATTTCATTAATAATTCCAGCTATTCCATATAATGTATCTGTGCAGGCGACACCCTTAGCCCTGTTCGTATTATGGTCGGTAAATAATGTTGAATAAAATATATCGCTATGCACAAGCATATTTAATATATTATACACTTCCTCTGAATTCTTAAGCCTTGCCTCAACAAGTGCCTTATGAATCCAGCCGTGTGATGCCGTGTCATCTTTTCCGGAATTCTCCTTATTACGGTTTAATATAGCCTGTCGGCAGGCGTTGGCAAGCTTATTATTATGCTGTGTCTGATATGCCGGCCATGCACAATAAAGATGGCTTATATGCCTGTGGGCATTATTTTCCTGATACTCTTTCATAGCCCACTCTCTTATTGCACCGCTTTCATCATATTGATAATCCGGAAGCTCATTATTTAACTTTTCAGCCTTCTTAATTCTTTCCTTGTATCCTTCATTCTGAAGTTCATTTTCCATATCAATATACATAGCTATAATATCTTTTGCCGCAGCTATATCCATTGAAGCATTGGCTGTTATTGCACTCTTATAGCCAAGCGGCTTGTTCTCTGGTGAAAATGACGGAATTATAAGATACTTCTCACCAGTAAACAAATGTGTCTTACCCTTTTCATATCTTGCATTGCCCTCAATATCTGTGAAGTACTCAGGTGTGCAAAGCTGCTCCCAGAAATTATAAGTTTTTTGAAGAAGCGGCATAAGAATATCTTTCTTTACATTAAAGACCTCTTTGTTATACTGCTTTATTATCTTTTGATCAGTTGTTGTAATTGACACATCACCATAGCAGTCAACCCATTCTGCTATAGGAAGTATCATCCAGCTTGCACCCGTATTCCAATACTGGAACGGATAGTTAATGTCATACTCAACCATCATTGCCCTCTGTCCGTCAGTATTGATAGGTGCTAACAGGGCATTTTTCATTCCATATACCTTTTTAGCATTAATCTCCCAGTCTTTAAGCTGTCTTAATACGAACCAAATATACCCAACGCCAGCTTCATACATATTGCCGCTGTTAATTCCCGATACCTGAATATTAACATTAGCATCCATGGTATACGCATTACGCCACATCAGATTCCACTCTCCAACACCTGGTCCATTAAGCCTTGGTGCTGTATAGCCAGCCCCTGACATAAGCCCATATCTTGCATTATTATATATTCTTTCAAGAAGCGGAATAAGAATATCTGGAACTTCTTTCTGCTTATCTAGAAGCTCCTCATTAGCTACCATATTATATATATTGTACCTATCTTCATTATCAGCTATTGTGCATTTACTATTCTCATCAACTTTAGAGACATTATCACAATATTTCTTTTCTTTATCATTTTTATTAGATATACAATCAGTATTATCGTATAAATATAATGATACCCTGTTATATCTTTCAGCACTTTTAATACTATGTTCTTTGATTGCAGCATCATAGAAAATTTCTTTATTATTAAAAAACACTTTATCAGCTGTGCCTAAACTATCATTTACCTTTGCAAAACATTTTCTAATAAGCTCTGTATCAAATATACTGCCACTCTCACATTCTGACTGGAAATCTTCAAGCCTGCCAAGCTTATCTGTCCAATCAAGATATGTTATAAGAATAATCTTGTTCGATTTATTCAATTGAATAATTGGTACTATATTATCTATACAGGTATATGCCTTGTCTGATTTATTCAATTCTATCATATTGACTATACCATCTGTAATAAATCTGGTTGCACCTGCAAACCCTCCATTTGCAAGCTCACTTCCCTCAAATGAAGGATAATGTGCCACAACACCAACTATATCATCTTTAACAAAACGCGAATACTTCATTCCTCTCTCTGAGGTTGCCTGTTTATTCTTATCCATACCAAACTTATGCATTGCCTCAAAATCATCAACTGAAATATTAACGATAAAATCCTTCGCTCCTGTAATCTCTGTAATAACAACATCATCAGTCAAGGATGCAAAAGTTCTTTTAGTTATAGTTCTTCCATCTGCCTTATATTTAACAACAATCTCAGACCTGTTAAAATCTGTATATCGTTCATAATCCGTAATATTTATATCATCATTTCGTGTCATATGATGGTGTTTTGCAGCTTCTGATATTAATGCGTTAGTATCTGTTATATCAGCACTCCTGCATAATTCCACCCTGAGCTGGTGTCCTGGATGATGACAATACATATTGGTACGTTTTCTGTTGTGTATATCCCAGGTATCGTCCATATTAATTACTGACTGCCTTGCCTCATCCAGCTGTCCTCCAACCTCTAAAGGCACATATCTTGGCTCTTCTGACGGCATAATATACTCAACATTCTGGAATATAAAGCTGTCATTTAAAGGTGCACACGATGTAATTACCCCTATGTGTCCATCTGCCGCTGACATACCATCGTGCCACGCAACATCATACATACCATATTCCTCATATGGTATAATTTCTTTATATATTTTTGAATATGACCAGTTATTATCTCCCATAATTACCCTCATTTCTGTATACATTAATCTACAAACATAATTATATTATAATGTATAATTCTCATCTGGATTGATTAAAAGCTTTACCCCTATGTTAAATACACCATCTCCATTTTCCGCAAATAACGAGAACAATGTACCCGTAAATGTCATTGTCCGCGTACCCTCCGTGCTAAGTCCTGCATTAAGTCCTGAACCTATCTGCCTGTATGCCACCCTTGCACCAAGATTAGCAGTGTCAGCTATTGCATAAGAAAATGTATACTTTTCCCTGTCTGTATCTATTTTTATCAAAAGCTTTGAATTCATATCTTCATTATTAATGGGAATTCTTTCAAGCTCAACACCCATATCGTGTATATGTTTATAAAATCCTATATACCTGCCATTATCATCATTGCCTATGTATATCTCATAATGATAATCGTTATTGTAATATGCCGCAACGCCACATCTTTTTGCATTACATCTGGCTATATCAAGACATGCATATAAAGTTGTCGTGAATTCCGGCTGTTTAAATGACACAATTGTTGGCGATTTGCCAGCCGTGTTAAGTGTTATATCTGTTCCCTTAAGTGTAAGCACAGCATTTTTATTATCATATATATACTTTGACGTATCAGGATTTCTTGTATATTGAAGCCTTTTATCAAGCAATTCATCTGTAAAATCTATATCCACACTGTGGTCTGCGTACAGAATTGGCTGTCCGGACTGCTTATCAATACGGATATTGGCAGAACTCTCTTCACAATCAAGTCCAGGCAGTGGTGCATCCATTACAAGCTCAATTGTTCCATTGCCATTATAACCAACAACCGGCCAGCCATTTTCCCACTTTACTGGTGCAAGAAATGTTTCTCTCCCAAGATTATGAAGCAAAGCATGGCTGAATCTTCTTATTCCAAGAAACACAAGCCACCAGTTACCATTCTCATCCTCTAATAAATCCGCATGTCCTGTCGCCTGAATCTCTGATTTCTTATATTCCTTATGAGATATAACAGGATTATCCGGACAAGCCTCATATGGGCCATATACATTATGCGAACGTTGAATTGTTTCACGGTGTGCATATTCCGTTCCGCCTTCTGCTATCATAAGATAATACCAGCCATCCTTCTTATAAATATGTGGACCTTCCGGACACTGTCCACCACAACCTTCACTTATAAGCTTCTTCTCAGATAATATCACACCTGTAAGCGGATTTATCTCAAATGCAACAATTCCACGTACACCGTCAATTATTCCCGTTGAACAATAATAACATTTGTCATCATCATCAAAGAATAATGATGGGTCAATTCCCCCCTGGTCAATCCACGCTGGCTCAGACCATTCGCTGTTAATATCTTCTGTATGAACAACAAAATTACCTTTATCAGTAACATTTGTTGTTATCATATAAAACATACCTTTATGATATCGTATCGTTGGTGCATATATTCCTCCCGAATTACGACAGTCCTCAAGTTCTAACTGTGAACGCCTGTCCAGACAATATCCTGTAAGCTCCCAGTTAACCAAATTCTTACTATGATATACAGGCACTCCTGGGAAGAATTCAAATGTGGAATTCACAATATAATAATCACTTCCTACACGGCATATGCTTGGATCAGGATTATATCCCGGAATAATTGGATTTTTAAATAACATATGGCACCTCCGACTTTTATAAACTTATTTTATAAATGTATATTATAATTATTATTGTATTATTTCAAGGTGAAATATCGCTGTTTCATATTATTTTACAGAAATAATGCCTATAAATATTCAAAACGAAACAATCAATATAATATTATAAAGACAGCATTAATCTGACAAAAAATGTAATTATTATATAAAAGCTATCTGTGTCGGAAGAACCATAAATGTATCATTGAAATATCAAATTATATATATTATAATGGGGGTTAGTATTCTAGGCACTTAAATAACAATATACATCAGGAGGTACTTATGCCTATCAAAATCAAAAGAGAAGTTCCCGAAATGGAACGAAACAATCGTGTAGCTATGCTAGCACACTTAATAGAAGTGCTTGTTATCAGCCTTCTTGTTTTTATGCAGACAGCAGTTGGTATAACATCATTCGCCTACGCAATTATTATCTTTGCTATCGGAATGGCACCTGTGATTGCTGAATTTATTTTCTGGAACAAGAACCACGAAACTAATGCAATCAAGCACTTAGTAGCTATAGGATATGCTGTTTTCTATACCTGCAACATATTTACAACAACAAGTATTACTATGTATGCCTTTGCACTTCCTATGGTATTTATTGTTTCATTATATAACGAATTCCGTCTTATGTTTCTTGTCAATTTTGGCGTAGTTATTGAAAATATTATCACTATTATTATCGGTGCAAGAACTGGCAGAATGGGCTATCTTGGAACTGATGCCGCCGTTATACAGCTCATAATTGTATTAATAACTGGTATATATGCCTGTATGCTTGCTCTTGCAACTAAAGCTAATGCAGACCAGAAGATTAATAACATTTCTAAATCAAAAGAGCAGAGTGATGAGCTTCTTAGTCAGATATCAGAAATGTCTGCTACAATGCAGAATGGTATTTCTGAAGTATATGCTGATTTAGAAAAGTTACAGGAATCTTCAAAGATCACACAATCAACTATGTCTGACGTATCCAACGGTGCAACTGATACAGCCAATGCCGTACAGAACCAGCTTACACAGACAGATGCAATTCAGAAAAAAGTTGAACTTGTAGATATGTCCGCTAATGAAATCTCTGCAAGTATGGCAGAAACCCTTGATATCCTTACACAGAGCAGTAAAGATATTGAGCATCTTGTTACTACAGTTGATATATCTGTTAAGAACGGAGAAATGGTTGCTGATAAGCTTACTTACCTTAACAACCATATTTCACAGATGCATTCTATTATTGTTATGATTGAGGAGATTGCTTCCCAGACAGAACTCTTAGCATTAAATGCAAGTATTGAAGCCGCAAGAGCTGGTGAAGCTGGAAAAGGTTTCTCCGTTGTTGCTTCTGAGATTTCCAAAATGGCAACACAGACAGGTGATGCAACTGAGAATATAACAAAGCTTATACATAATATGTCATCAGCTATTGAAGATGTTGTATCAGTTATCTACACTATGATAGACGGAATTAATACTGAAAAGTCTTCTACTGAGAATACAGCCAAAAGCTTTGATAATATTCAGACTAATACATATACTGTCCGTGATAATGTTTCAAGACTTTCATCAAGTATTGATGAACTCAAACAGGCTAACAGCGTAATTGTTGACTCTATACAGACAATATCAGCTGTATCTGAACAGCTCTCTGCACACGCTGCTGAAACCACTAATACAGAAGATGCCAATATGAAGATTCTTGAATCAATCAATACAAGAATGCATAGTCTTATAGACACTATTAAGCACAATAATCAATAATCAACATATTACAAAATACCCTGTTATGTAAGAATAAACTTGTTGGAGTTAATCCTTACATAACAGGGTATTTTATATTATATAATATTCTTTAATTATTCCGTCTGCATTCATTGATTGAAGCTGTCATAAGCTCCCTGCTGTTAATAACTTCTGTCACAGAATACCGGTGTTTCAATATATTTCTTAATATCTGTAACTGCATTTTTACCAAAATGTGCCAATGCCCACATAAGCTTCATAACAACCGCTTCTGTCGTCATATCAGCGGCTATAATAACATTTTCTTTAGCCAGCTTCTTTCCCACCTCATATATATCAAGATCAACACCCTCATAATTGCACTGTGTTGTCACAACAACTGCAACACCAGCCTCTATAAGCTTGTGAATTTCCTCTACAATATTGTTATCTATATTCGGAATTCCACCAATCCCAAAGCTTTCAATAACAACACCTTTATAGTGTCCCTTAATAAATTCAAATATCTTATTATCTATTCCCGGAAACAGCTTAATAAGCATCACATCTGAACATAACTCCGGCTCTATTCCGCTGTTATCAGACTTATTATAGTCACCCTGCACAGCCTCATTATGTGTTATCCTGCTATGCTTAATATGTGCAACAACTGGATAATTAACACTCTCAAATGCATCATAACTGCGTGTCTTAACCTTTCTTGCATGTGCACCATTAATTATGCACCCATCAAATGCCACATATACACCAGCCCTTCCCTCACACGCATATATTATCGCATCTGATAAATTCTTCTTCGCATCTGTATATTCTGCTTCCATTGGCAGTTGTGATCCAGTTATAACAACAGGCTTATTAAAGTTCTTCAGCATATATACAAGTGCCGCAGCAGTATAACCCATTGTATCCGTTCCGTGTGCCACGACAAATCCATCATAATTATCCCTGTATTCTTTTATTGCCTTTGCAATATTCATCATAAGTTCAGGATTCATATTGGTACTGTCGATATTCATTATTGAAATTCCTGAAAGCTTACATTTTTCTTTAATATGCGGTATATATGAAAGCAGTTCGTTGACATTAGCTGATGGTGTAAGCCCTTCATCAGAGGACGAACAGGCTATTGTTCCGCCAGTAGCTATTAATAATATATTCTTCACGCCAGTTCTCCTTATCTCCTGCCGCCCATTCCGCAGCTTATGCCTGAATTATCATCAGGAATTTCAGAAATGTATCTTGCTGTAAATGCTGCATTGACCTCTGAAATCTCCTTAACTCCGTCAATATAATCACGGAAGAATTCCATAAGATCTATTCCACTGCTCTCACAGCCCTCACTTTCCTCCCACTGCTTAACAAGCTCTATTCTCTCTGATTTAGTTGTATCCTTAATTAATGTACTTTTCATACTACTCCTCTTTCCTGCACATATATTTTATTTATCAGTATGTTCCCCGATGAGCTTTTCCATCCAGACCATATTGTACCATCTTTTAAATTTATATCCGCAGTCATAGAATTCTCCTACAAGCCTGTATCCTTGATGACTATGGAACTCTATGCTGTTTCTGTTAAGGTATTCATCTTCTTTCTTAGGGCAGGCTATACAGGCGTACATATTAAGAAAGCCATCTTTCCTTAACTCATCTTCTAATGTCTTATGAAGTATTCCACCAATGCCCATATGCTTCATATTATTATCAACATATATAGATGTTTCTACACATCTGCTGTATGCTTCTCTTTCGTGGAACATTCCAGCATACGCATAACCAACGATTGTGCCATTATTCAACGCTACAATATATGGATACTTTTCAAGTGTATGTCTGATTCTTTCAATAAATTCTTCCAATGTTGGTACATCATATTCAAATGTTATTGCTGTATTCTCTACATATGGTGCATATATCTCAAGAAGTCTTTTTGCATCTTCAGGCACAGCATAGCGTGTTGTTATCCCATTTGACAATTCACCTTTTGACCGTATATCATCTATCGCTTTATTTAATTCCTGCATATTATCTTACGCCTCTTTTTCATACTTATAAACTTATATAACATTTTATTGTTCTTTTCCTATTATAATCTTTATAAGTTCTTTATCAATCATAAGCGTCTTATTCCAAGGGTTAATTATAATGCCGCTAATCTCATCAACCTGCAAAGCTGAATTCAACAGCTTATCTATATCTGTTAAAAACGTCGATTTAATGTTATCTGCACCTTTTAATTCTTCATCAAAGCTTGTGTAAGCTATCCACCACATCTGTCCGTCTTCTGTCTTTATAACCTTCAAATTAAGCTTACCATCTGGCAATGGCGGCTCTACTGCTATTATCAGCTGACCTTTATCATTCATTCTGTGCCTTACTATAGACAATGCTCTTACAAGATTTTCCTCTGTCGGTTCTTTCTGTATGTTAACAATTGCTTCTTCTATTTTGTCATTACCAATTAATGAAACATCTATCTGCTCTTTATTCCCTGACATGTGCTTTCTCCATTCTGTTTACATTCGTTATTAAAATGCTATATCAACATACCATTAGAATGTGGGCAAGTCAACTTTAATCAGGCAGCCTGGTAAAGTATGTTTATTTATATATTCTTATCAAGTGCCCTGAACACATCACCCATCGCACAATTAAACTCTATGTCTTTATTCATATCCAGCTTGAAATCCAACGGCTCTTTATTCATTACGACAAGATGCTTTCCAGCAAATTCCCATACAAGTCCTGCCGCTGGATATACCTTTAATGATGTTCCTGCCACTATTAACATATCAGCCTTTCTTATAGCCTCCACCGCACTCTCATATGCACCTGCTGGAAGCTGTTCACCATACAAAGTCACATCTGGTCGTATCATATGGTTACACTCAACACATCTTGGAATTGCTTCCCTGCTCTCAAATATATAATCTGCCGGATACTTTTTACCGCATTTTTCACAATAATTTCTTGTAGTTGCACCGTGAAGTTCAATCACATTAGTGCTTCCAGCCATCTGATGAAGTCCATCAATATTCTGTGTAATAATCTTATCCAGCTTTCCAAGCTTCTCTAATCTGGCAAGCATATAATGCGTTATATTAGGCTTTACATTTCTTGCATCCATTTTCTGTCTGTAAAATTCAAAAAATACCTTAGGCTTATGATGAAGACACTCTTCACTGAGCAGATATTCTGGCTCATACATATCAAATTCAACATCGTGCTGGTTATATAAGCCGTCCTTACTACGAAAATCTGGTATTCCAGACTCTGTCGATACCCCAGCACCTCCAAAGAATACTATGCTATTACACTCATTAATAAAATCTGTAAGCTTGTTTATTTTATTATCAAATTCATTATCATAACCCATAATAAACCTCTTTTCCAAATACATTACTGTATCACAACTCTGTCCTGCACTAACGGATTTTGTCTGTGCTCATCTGTTATTATAATCATTCATTCCGCAGTGTACGTATAAGAACGCTTAGCTAATCTAGCTTATAGGACAGTCTTTTATATGACAGTATACCACATTTCCTGTGCTTATCCACTTGATTTTTTTAATTCATTCACAATACACTTGACTTTAAGCTGACTCTAAGTGTTAATATAACAATATAATAATCAGCTAAATAATCGGACAGGAATTAAGTAATAGCGTGAAAATAATTTTCATACCAGGGATTTGTGTCTGTGCGCACCTGACACAAACCCGATATGCGCAAAAATGTGTGCAGAAATGAGGATATTATGACAATCAAAGAAGTAAGCCAGAAATATAATATTTCACAAGATACACTACGATACTACGAACGTGTTGGTCTTATACCAACTGTTGCCCGCACTTCCGGCGGCATAAGAAATTACACAGAAAATGACCTTGGCTGGGTTGAAAATGCCATCTGTATGCGTAATGCTGGAGTTCCTATTGAAGCACTTATTGAATATGTGAAACTCTATCAGGAAGGCGATGAAACATTTGAAGCAAGAAGACAGCTTTTACAGGAACAGCTTGATGCCCTTAAAGAACAGCATGCACAGATTGAAGCAACTATGAAACGTCTGAAATATAAAATTTCAAGATATGAAAACGCCGTAAAAACTGGTGTATTAAGCTGGGATGACTGTCCTGAAGATATAAATATCAAACATAGCTGATATAAGCTTATACAGCATATAATTTAATCAATATTCGGCATATTACACGACAAAAGAGGGTTTCTGACTACAGAACCCTCTTTTTATTTACGGCAGTTAAAGCATTATATTTCAACCAATATAACATTTCATACCAAATGTATTGACAGTATATAATATATTATGATATATAATACTACGACTGGCATACTACGACTAACGTAGTATGCCAGTCGTAGTATTTTTTTTGGAGGTTTTATGGCTGGTATAAGTAGTGACATTATCAGAGGTTACAACGACACTATGATACTCTATCTTCTATTAGACAAACCATCATATGGATATGAAATATCTAAGCAGATTAAAGCTCTATCCAATGAAAAGTATATTATGAAAGAAACAACTCTCTACTCTGCATTTACACGAATGGAAAAGAATGGATATATAACTTCATTCCCTGGTGTAGGTGACAATGGTGGAAAGAAAAGAACTTACTACAGCATAACTGATGCCGGAAGAGAGTATTACAAAGCCCGCTGTGAAGAATGGGCACTTACCAAAGAAGTCGTTGAACAATTTATTAAGAAGGAGAATTAACTTATGGAAACAATCAAAAGTTATCTTGAAACTATGTTCGCCAATATGCCGAACACTCCTGAAGTTCTTCGTGCCAAGCAGGAACTATGGGGAATGATGGAAGACAAATACAATGAGCTGATATCAGAAGGTTTAAGTGAGAATGAAGCTGTTGGAACTGTTATATCTGAATTCGGCAATCTTGATGAACTTTCCGAAACACTCGGACTTAACAGACAACAGTACAATACACCTTCTGATAACAGAAGATGTCTTTCGATAGAAGAAATCAAGAAATACATAAGAGCTTACATTGTGAAAAGTATTCTCATTGCAATCGGCGTATTTTTATGTATTATAAGCCCTATATTTCCAATTATTGGAGATATGATTGGAATTACCTTTATTGAAAACATTATGGTAGCTGTTATGTTGACAGTAATTGCGATTGCAGTCGGATTTTTCGTATTATCAGGTATTATGCTTAAGCAATTTGATGATATCAAATACAAACAATGCCGCGTTGACTACCAGTCTGCCTCATATATTCAGAATGAATGTGACCATATGCGTACAATTCATTCGCTGTGTCTAAGCATTGGTGTTGCATTATGTGTCATGAGCGTTATACCTCCAATAATAATTGATGCACTTAACTTTGAAATTCTTGACGACCTTGGTGGTGCCGGAGTATTATGTTTTGTCGGCATTGGTGTGTTCTTAATTGTATATCAGGCAAATGCTTCAAAAGCCTATAAAGTGCTTCTATCACTTAACAACCCTGACACAATAGCTGGCAATTATGCCAAACCAGCTAATAAGTCTGTTGAATATATTAATCCTACAGCCACCGCTATTATGTCCGTATACTGGTCAACAGTAAGCTGTATTTACCTTTCTATCAGCTTTTTAACATTCTACTGGCACATAACCTGGGTTATATGGCCTATTGCCGGGGTAATCTATGCTTTATTAAAAAATGTTTTAAGAAAATAATATGAGGGTCTAAGATAGGAGAACACTATGAATAAAAGAATTTATCTTATTATCATATATATAATAACCGCTTTATGTATAATAGCTGGTATATTAGGAAATATATTTAATGCCGCACCATTCAACCGATTAACCGCTTCCTCTTCTGGAAACAATTGCGATTTCTACGAAGAATTAAAAGCATTTTCTAATATTACAATCGATGGCACTGTAGCTCATATCAATATTGTAAAAGACGATACTTACAGCTTCAAATATGAGGGCGGAGAGCGTTTTAAAGCTACTGCTGTTGTTAACGGCAGTACTCTTAATGTGACACAATCTACAGAACATTTCCTTGGTAATATTAAAAATGCAGATTGTACAATAACAATAGGAATACCCGAAAATGCGTCTATAAGCGACCTGCATTTATCTTCTAATGTAGGAAATGTTAAAATCGACTCTATAGATATTGGTTATTTAACAGCTTCATTAAATATGGGTAACTTTAAAGCTTCTAACAGCAATATTGAAAAGATTAACGCAGAGATTAATATGGGTAACTGCAAATTTGATAACTGCACATATAAGTCAGCAATTATTAATGTAGATATGGGTAATTTAACCATCCGTATGCCTGAGAATAAAGATTGTGGTTACGACCTTAGTGTAGATATGGGTAACATCACATTATATAATAATAAATGCTCCAACACATACACTAATAATCTTAGTTCCTCTACTCTGCTAAAAGCCACTGTAAATATGGGAAATATATCAATTAATAATTAGTAATAAAAGCTGCCGTATGAAACATTTTATACAATATATAGAAGCTATTGAACTCTATATACTGTAAAAATATGTCTTCTACGACAGCTTTTTATTAACTTCAATAATTATTGCCTAACAAATTGCCAGACGAATTTACTACAAAATGTCAATTAGAAATTAAGGTCAATCTCAATTCCTTTAATATCTTCATTAACCATATTATTATTCTTCATAAGCTGCTCAACCTGCTGCTGTGCTTCTGATAAATGGTCTACAGCCTGACTATTAATTGAATTATCAAGCTCAAGCTTGTCTGCCTGTTGTTCATTTTCAAGAAGCTCTTTCTCTTCCTGACGTTTCTTCTTGGCTTCATCAATCTGCTCTTGCTTCTTTTCCTTCTCTTCTTCTGCTTTCTTAGCTTCTTCCTGCTGTTCCTTCATATTATCATCTATATTCTGCTTACCTTCATTAACAAGCATACCAAATATATCTTTATCAGCAGCTTCAATAATACTGTCTGCCGCATCTCCTGCTTTTAACATATCCTGAGATTTAAGCTGCTCTAACTTGGCATTATTGATAGACATAGTCTTATTCATTGCTTTAAGATCATTCTGGTCTATCTGAGACCTTATGGCATCTTTAGAACTGTTAATCATAAGAGCTTTCTTCTGATATTCTGTTAATGGCTCATTCTGCAATTCTTTCAATCTGTCAATTTCTTCTTTGCTAAACTTGTCATTAGATACACCATTTCTGTTATCCTGATATTTCTTTAATAATTCAAGATCCTTCTGCTCCTGTGACTCTGAATGTACGCCATATAATTCCTGCAAATCCTTCTGACTTTTATCTATATCTTTCAGCTTTGACTTTAAATCAGCATTAATATTAGCAATATCTGCTTTCTCTGACTCCATATCCTTAATACCCTGTGCTGCTTTATTATCCTTATCCCATGCATCTGAAATAAGCTTCATGGCCTGCTTTCTGGCAACCTTTCTTTTCTGGCTGATATTAAATTCCCTATCCGTCATATCGTTAAGATTACCTGCTGATATAGACTTAATATTCTTCTTAGCACCAGTCTTACTGTTCTTAATGCTAATATCTGAATTATTGACATTAATATTAATACTCAAAGCCATACATAACCCCTTTCTCTAATGAAAGAAATATATTTATCTTTCCATTGTACTTTTGCAATAATATTTTACACAGAATAATCGAACTGCTGACCTACCTTCTTTTCATCATCAGTCTTTACATCATCGTTCATATACTTCTGTGTATATTCCTGTATCTTCTGTAACAATTCTTCCATAGAAGAAGCTGTTATAGTTACTGTATCCTCATCTTCCTCTATTCCACTGTTATCATCTATCCTGCTGTCTTTCTTGTTCTCAAGACGTTCCTGTTCTTCCTTCTTCTTAGCTTTCTTTGCTTCTGCCTTTTTAGCTTCTTTTTTCTGTTCAGCTTTCTTGGCTATCCTTTCTTTCTGTGCTGCCCCTGACTTCTTAAGTACAGCAAAAAATGAAGCTGTTCCACCATCATTTACCTGCATACCGTAACCCTTAACATTAGCTCCAGTTGCGGCAATGCTCTGTCCTAGCTGTGAAAGACCACTTGCGGCATTGGCAATTATTCCTTCATACTGCTTGCGGTAATTCTCATCTTCAGCCATTCGCTCAATTTTATCCTCATCAATAAGAACAACCATATTATTAGCATTGGCATAGTTTGAAGCCTGTGCCTTTGCATATTCTTTCTGGTCCTCACTTACCAGAATAAAATTCATATTAGAATATTTCTTCTTGAGCTGGTCATAATACTTAGATGCCTTCTCACTTAATCTTGGATTGCCAATTGTCTGTCCATTTACAGCAACTTTTCCGTCTGCCTTTGTGTTATTAACTGTCGAAGTATCCTTAATAGATGCTGTGTCGCTTGTCTTCGCAGTATTGCTACCTGCATCACTCTTAGTTTTTACCTTTGAAGTGCCTGTACTGCTGTAAACATAATTCTCTGCTATTGAAGGATAACTTCCATTGTAAATTGTATTACTCATATCCACTCCTCCTTGAATGAAAAATCAATCTGTCAAAATCCGTTCTGACATTATTTACATACAATATATCGGCAAAATACTACAAAGTATAACAATACTTATAAATATTTATATTATAAAATATTCCATCTTAATTTAAGCTTAATATAATCGCAATTCCTTATAAAAAACGCACCTATCCAGACATTACTGTCTGAATAAATGCGGATTTCACATACTAATATTCTGTTAATTGATTACTTAACACTTATTTTGAATTATTTGATAGCTTTTCCATCAGAAAATGCGTTACCAACCTTTTCACCAAGTACATAATATTCATTATTAAATGGGTCAAATGTAATTGGTGCAACCTTAGCAACATCTACTTTACCATCTGTAAGTGTAGCTTCATCAACGCTTACATTAACTATCTGTCCTACAAGTCTGCATATATTCTCATCATAGCTTTTGACCTTACATTCAACACATACTGCAAGTTCATTGATAACTGGTGCATTGACATTCTCACTCTTAGTTGTTGTAAAACCGGCCTTTGAAAGCTTGTCAGGAACTGTATTAGCTGACACAATACCTACATAATCGCACTCTGCGACATGCTTGGCATCTGCCATACTTACTGTAAAAGCACCTGTCTTTAATAAATTCTTAACTGTCTTATGTCCTGCACTAAGGCAAAGAGATAACTCATCACCTTCGCTTATTCCACCCCATGCTGCGTTCATAGCATCTGCATTACCATTCTCATCATATGTTGCAATAATAAATACAGGCTGTGGATAAGTTAATGGCTTTGCTCCAAAATTCTTTCTTGACATAATATATATTCTCCTTTCGGTTCAATAAATTTATAATATATCTGATAACTGCAAAATAATATTTTACAGATAATCATCTTTGTGTTCTTTTTGAAATAACCGGGCATTCAATATCTGTATCCTCAGGATGAATCTTATCTTTTTCCATAATAAGTTCGCCAATTTCATCTGCCCTTATAATTCCTCTTGATGGGTTCATAACACTATCAATTTTTCCATTAACCTGCACATCTACATTAGAATATTCAAACGCAAGTGTAGTATTAATCAATGTACAATTCTTCATAACAAGATTATCTATATAACACATACCTTGAAGGCTTTCTATTGTACAGTTAATAAGTGTAAGATTTTTAGAATTCCAGCCAAGGTACTCTCCTGATATAAATGAGTCATATACTGTGACATTATTCGTGTTCCAGAACGCATCTTTTGACAGAAGCTTGGCATTATGGATTTCTACATTTTCAGCACCATCAAATGGATAATTACCAGCAAGCTGGAAATCCAATATCTTCATATTATGGCTGTTCATTGCAAAATAATCACCTTTGGCACTGACCTTCTGCATTGTAACATCATCGCAGTTCCACAGTGTCTCAGCCGCATTAGGCATAACCACATTCGACAATGTAATATTCTTACATCTTCTAAAATTCTTAGGAGCTTCAATTAAGGTATCTTTAATCAGCAGATTATCTGTATACCATACTCCAGCCCTTGCCATCTCTGCCCACGAACAGTTATTAGCAACTACATCTTTGCAGTACCATAATGGGTATTTCCATTGGAAGCTGCTGTTATTAAGTTCAATATTGTCCGATTCTTTCAATGGTGATTCGCCCTCGCCAAATATTGTATTACTAATTTTAATATCTTCACTATTAAACAATGAGCGTTCCCCAGTGAAATAACCATTATTTATCTCTTTCATAATTTACTCCAATTCCTATCTTTTTAACTTAAGTTGAATATATATTATATTTTAACACAAATATTTACCAACCAGTCTGATATGTTTATTAAATTATAATAAAATTATAAGAATATACCTGTGTAAATCCATTGAACAACTTGGAATCCCGTCCTGACTTACTATTCCTCATCATCAGCTATCAGCTCCATTCCAAGCCCATTAACCCAGTTCTTAATTTCTTCATCACCAGCATTATCAGAAAGCTTACCACCAGTAAGCCATACCGTATTATCCATAAGCTCGTCCGCACTTGATACACCATTAATAATATCCTGTGCCACATCATATATTACAACGATTGTCTTACCATCAAGATTAGCTTTGCCGGCAAATTCCTTTATATCATCCGATACTCTGTAATCATCAGATGTCGGATTAACAAATAAAGTATTGTACTGGCTGATATTAATATTGCTAACATCATCTGGCATATCAATAAGGTCAGCATCAACAATTTCAGCAAGCTCGCTCATAACTGTACTTTCCTTGTCCATATTAATCACAGCAATCTTTTTATCTGAACCTTCACCTGCATACTGAAATGTACAATTACTATCTGTGCAATAAGTCTTATATGCCACCTGACTTCCGCCAGCTTTCTGACTGTCATACACAACATTCTGTCCATTATATAATGCTGTCTTTGTACCAGCCAGCAAATTCTGTGGCTCATCTCTAAAAAGACTAACTGCCGCAATTACACTCACACAGGTTGTTATAATAAGTAACTTTTTTCCACCCAGTTTTTCTGACATTTCTTACTCTCCTTTTAACCTCAATAAATATTAATAATAATTCTGCTTTAACAGAACCTCTGCACCACGCCCAGCTTTCATACAGCTTAAGAATATGTATAGGAATATTATAGCGTTCTCCTGCCTCATTAATTGTCATATTCTTGCCATAACCTCTTAATTTAATTTCAATTATTACTATATCTGCTGCATTACATTTTGTATCCAATTGAATATTAATCCTTGAAGCTCACTCCAAGTCAATACAACATCTGTTACAATTCCATAATTTATTGTTCCTAATTATTTAAAATGTGTTATTATAAAACATATGTGACTATCAATTATAACTGTCCATATTATAAATATATAATTACACAGGAGATTACAATATGCCAGTATTTGATTTTAAGAATGCTTCAAAAGAATCATCTTTTGAATGTACCTATACAACATTTTCATCTGACAATAAGACAGCTTCACCAGAACACCCCATATTCGTTCTTGATAACAGTGAACATAACTGGGCTGCAGAAACTATCGGAATGTTTGCCAATCCATACAAAAAGACTGCATTTGAATTCCAGACAGATGACGGCAATATCTTAAGCAATATTATTAAGGTAGATGCAAGATTTACAAGCCTTATCAAATGGCTTGGTGAGAACCGCATTAAGGTTAAGCTTTCAGGTAAGAATGTAGAAGATGGTTATGCTGTATACAGAATAAGAGAGATTGCTTTTAACAACAGCCAGAAATTATCATCTGAAGACGGATTTTTACAGTATATGATAGAACGTCTTTTAGACAGTAGTATCGTGGCTCAGGATATTCCTGATGACGAATTAGACGAGTCAGGCGACAGTATGAAGCTTACAAGTATTACAAGCATTTCTGATTTCCTTAACTGTGCCGGAATAACTCTTCCTGATAACATAAGATTATGGGCTAGAAGAAATCTTGCAGTTGCTCGTTCAAGCGAGGTAACTCCTGAGGAGAAACGTCACGCACAGAGAGCTCTTTCAATAATGCTTAACATACAGTGGAAAAGCAACTATTTTGAATCAATCGATCCTGTTGAGGCAAGACGTATTCTTGATGAAGAACTCTTTGGTATGGAATCTGTTAAGCAGAGAATTATTGAAACTGTAATTCAGATTAACCGTACACATACACTTCCTTCATATGGAATTCTTCTTGTAGGTCCTGCTGGTACTGGTAAATCGCAGATTGCTTACCTTGTTGCAAAAATCCTTAAAATGCCTTGGACAACTCTTGATATGAGTTCTATCAATGATGCCGAACAGCTTACAGGAAGTTCAAGAATATACTCTAATGCCAAGCCTGGTATTATTATGGAAGCATTTAACAACGCTGGTGAATCTAATCTTGTATTCATAATCAACGAGCTTGATAAGGCAACTTCAAGCAACGGCAATGCGAACCCTGCCGATGTATTACTTACACTGCTTGATAACCTTGGATTTACAGATAATTATATGGAATGTCTTATTCCTACATCTGGTGTATATCCAATTGCAACTGCTAACTACAAGGAACAGATTAGTGCTCCATTGCTTTCAAGATTTGCAGTTATTGATATTCCAGATTACTCCAGAGAAGAAAAGAAGACTATATTTAAGCAGTTCTCTCTTCCTAAGGTATTAAAGAAGATTGGTCTTCACGAGAATGAATGTACTATACTTGATGAAGGACTTGATGTTGTACTTGATATATTCAAAGACACAACAGGTATCCGTGACCTTGAACAGGCTGCTGAACACCTTGCCGCACACGCACTCTATTTAATAGAAGTTGACCACGTTAAAGAGGTTGTATACAACGCAGATATGGTTAAGGAATTATTCTCTACACACCACTAATAAACTGCTGTTATAAAATGCGTGACATAGATATTAACTATGCCACGCATTTTATTATATCAACTATAAATTATAACCAGTAAATCCACTAGTTTATCACTTGTATTTTTTTACTTTTATTTTTTATCACTTATAACTTTTATTATTTTTATTTTTTATCATTTATACTTTGATACATTAGTTGAATCTACCTTTTCAAATGGTACCCATACATATAATCCGTCATCTGATATTCCTTCAATGCCACTCGTACTGCTTCCTGTTCCGAGTGCTATAGCTGCTTCTATAAGCCTCTTTCCCTGTCCGTCAGCAGACTGGTATACTGTAAATGACATTGTTCCTGCTTCTATTGCCTTACAGCCATCGCTTGTCGCATCAATACCAAGAATTAATATATTACTCTTTCCTGCTTTACGACACGCATCTACTATACCAAGTGCCATAGTATCATTGTTACATATAACAACATCACATTTCTGGTTAGTCTTTAAGAATATATTAAACATTTCCTCTGCTTTTGACTGCTCCCAGTTAGCGTGGTCTTCAAATACATAATTAATCTTCTTTCCAGAAGCGTTAAGTATCTCTTTAACAGCTTTAGTTCTTCCCTTAGTTGCTGAATGGCTTGATGGTCCTTTAATTATAGCAACATTAATCTCTGATGATGATTTTAACTTATCAAGCACATATTCTGCCTGAAACTGTCCTGCTGTGTACTCATCTGAGCCAACATACATATACTTGCCAGCTTTAAGTCTTGATTCATCTGGTGATACATTAAAGAATACAATAGGAATATCTCCTGCGAGAGCTTCAAGCTCTAATGAAGTATCCTTATCTACCATATTACAAAGAATTACATCATAATTCTCTGAAACGGCTTTCTTAATATGCTCAACCTGCTTTTCAATTGAATTATTGGCATCTAATATATCAAGCTGTGCATTATTCTCCTGTGCTGTTTCCTTTGCTTTATTAACTAACTGTGTTCTAAATGTATCAGCCTGTGCCAGTGTCATTAACATTTTTACACTGCTCTTACTGCCTGTTGAAGATGTATTAGTACCAGTGCCACAGCCGGCAACACCTAATACAAGCATTACCAGACATATTAATAAACATAACCTTTTCTTCATTCTATAACCTCTTTTCCAGATATTTTATCTTCTCTATATATGAAACTGCTGTACCTGATTAGAAAGTTGTTCTGCCGAAGCTGCTAATTCTTCTGCTGAGGTTTCCACCTGTCCACTATTTTTAGAAATATTATTAGCCTGTCCTAACATTGACTCAGATGTTGCCATAATCTCATCTGAGCTTGCAGCCTGTTCCTCACATATAGCAGCAACATTAGTAGCAACCTCATCAACACGTCCAATCTTCTCAACAACATTTGCCATAAGTTCATTGGTTGCCTTAATATTATTGAATATTGTATTAAATGTATCTACTGCTGTATGAATTAATACTGCACTGTCACCAATCTCTCCAACACTGTCCCCCGCCTGACTTACAGCGTCTTCAACAAGCTTGTTAATCTCTGTGATAAGCTGTGTAATGTGTCCTACAGACTCTGTACTGTTCTTTGCAAGTGAACCTATCTCAGAAGCAACAACTGCAAAGCCTCTTCCTGCTTCTCCTGCTCTTGCTGCTTCAATAGATGCATTAAGTGATAAGAGGTTAGTTTCATCAGCTATATCACCTATAAGCTTAATAATATCGACTATTTCCTTAGAAGCCGAGCCAACTTTATTAACAGCTTCCTCAAGACTTCTTATTGATAACTCAATATTGTTAAGTGCTTCGCTGACGTGTTCCATATCCATTCGTCCTTTTTCGGACACTTCAACTGTCTCACGCATTTTAATATCAACTGAGTCGCCATCGTTCTTAGTTTCTGCGGCAACACCTGCAAGCTGTGTAACATTTTCTGCTATCTCATTAACTGACACTGATAACTGGTCAACTGTGTCGTTAAGTTCACGCATCGACTTAGACTGTATATCTGCCGCAGTATTCATCTCGCCTGATACATTCTTGCTTGAGACTGCCTGCTCCTTTAATCGTACTGATACATCTCCAATCTGGGCTATCATCTGGCGCATAGCCTGAATAAACTTCTGTATGCTCTGTCCCATAACCGCAATCTCATCATTGCCCTTAACATTAACTGATACAGTAAAATCACCAGAAGCCATCTGTGTGATAGCTTTAGTCATATTCTTTACTGGCTTAACTACCACATTAGTCATTCTTTCAACAAGAACACAAAGAACCATTATACATATAATTCCTACAATTATCATAATAGTTCTTAAACGTATAAGCTCTGCAAGTACAATATTCTTAGGAATATATGATACTAATACCCAGTCAGTGCCATCGACCTCTTTAAATACCGTCATGTTACCGTCAATAGTTGTAAAATCATAATCATTAGAATTAAATTGGGCTGCTACCTTCTGATAATATTCACTCTGTCCGGAAGCACCAAGCTTCTGTGATATTAATGAAGATTCTCTGTCAGCAAGTATAACTCCTGTATTCTTATCAACAAGAAATGCCTCTGCATTATCCATATCAATGAAAGAATTGACAATTATAGTAATTCGGTCAAGTGTCATATCTGCTGATATTACCCTTATATTATCAGTTCCGTCATTAAGAATACCTGAAGCACTAATTACATTAACCCCCTCAGCGTTCTTATATGCCGAACCAACAGCCATATTAACCCTTGTAAGGCCTTCCTTATACCATATGCTCTGTACAGGATTGCTCTCCTTCTTAGTTGACTTATCCGCCTTTATAAGATTACCATTAGAGTCAGATACATATAAACCATCTGGATAATTATCATTATAGTTATAATATCCATCAAGAATAGCCTTTAGCTGTGTATCATCTGGGTGAAGATTTTCTATTGTGGTCTTTGCCATCTGGAAAGAAGCAAGGTTCTCACTTAACCAGGCCTCTATCTTAGATGACTGGTTACTTACCGATGACTCCAGCAGATTCTGTGAATAATCTTCAATTATCCCCGCTGATGCCTGATAAGCAATAAGCACAAGTACTGCTACGATAGCAATAACGACTGGCATTATGCTTCCCAAAAGCCTGGCTTTAATTGATATTTTCCTTTGTTTCTTCATAATTAAAAACCCCTTTCTTATGTATTCAATTGTATATAATTTTCACGCAAATACACAATATTTATTATATCACTTTACAATTATTTAACAATCTTTTTATTATAATTCACTATTGCCATTGCACATATGAACATTGGAAATGTTATGACTTCCAAAATGTTACCTGCACCCTGCACAGCATACACTAAAGCCGCCATTCCAAAGCCTGCAATTATATCCGGCACACCATGCTTTGCTGAATTGACCAATGTATGAATGAAAATAACTAATAAAATAATTACGCCGACACACCCCATCGTAACAAGCATTTGCAGCCATATGCTGTGTGCGTTATCAACTACATTTCCATATAAAATATCCCAGTGGCTGTCTGAATAATAGCTCAGATTCTTTCTAACCGTTTCCTCACCCAACCCGAATATTTTATATATAAATGGATAATTCTTATAGCCATTGATAAGATTACTCCATATGTAACCTCGTCCTGAACCCCAGTTATCTGTTATATAAAATGCTCCAATTTTATTAATATTATCACTAATCACACGGACTATGGCATATATTCCAAATCCACCTGCCATTACACAATATATTATCTGGACTATGCGGATTTTAATATTGTCAAGCAGCTTCTGCATTCTGTTATCACTAAGTACTATCAATACATATAGAAGCAATAACACTATAATTATGATATTAAATATATTATTAGTTGATATAAGCCCTGACATTATATTGCTGAGCTTCCTTACTCTATCCGGAATAATAAGCTTAATACACCCTGCAACACGTCCTGCAAGCAGAACTGCCGTAAGCGTCACTATGTATTTTTTTATTAAAGCCACCGATTTAATTGAATATGGAAACAGAATAACCAGCGGAATTACAACAGCCACAAGTGCCATATCACTGTCGCATATTATAATTCCAATTATTCCAGATATTACTGCAATATAATAGAATATTTCTTTAGCTGCTGTTTCTGCCTTGTAATATGCAGCAATTGCAATAGACAATGTAAGTCCTGTATACATTCCATATACATTAATATTTCCAAGCGTTGACATATACACTGTCTGCTCTTTTATAGTAAGATTACTGAACAAATGCAATATATCAATATTCATATAATTAAACACAGCAACAATATGTACCATAATCGAAGCCGCCAGAATTAATATTACATCTATCTCTTTAAACTCATAACACTCCGAAACTGTCCAATAAAGCAATGCCACTGCAATAAAAAATATCATACCTATATATCTTGAACCTGCACCATATAAGGCTATATTCTTATACGGAGATACAAGATAAGATATTATTGAACTGGCTATCAATAATACCGAATATATAATATGCTTCCTATTCTTTATATTGTAAATTATCTTTATATTGAAGTTTTTCTTTATATCTAAGGACTTCTTTGCCCCCGGATAATCACCAGATATAATTATTCTGAATACAACCTCATTAATAAGCATTGCAATCCAGCCAACAAGTGCAATAATAACAAAGAATACATATCTTGTCTTCGTAACATTATTAAGCTTATCTGTCATAACAAATGGGAATAACACCATCATAAGTATCACGGTAATCTTTCCTATATAATAACGCACATTCTCATATATATTCTGCTTATTCATCTTACTTCTTCCTTTATCCTGTCATCTTATTATATTTGATTATATTATTCATATCTTAATTATTTTATTTATATCTCGCACCACTATATTAAATACATATTAATATTATATTAAAATACTAAAAAATAAATATACTTAATATTAACATACATTCAGATATTAGTCATAAATATTATCCATAATTATTTTTAATATTTTCTTTTCAAGGATAAATTGTTATGGTATCATAGAAAAAATTTAATAAAAAGGAGACTCAAATGAACGAAAAGACTCAAAATCAGGAAGCTGTTCGTGATGCCCGCCAGCTCGGTATTCCTAAAATGCTTATACTTGGTATACAGCATATGTTCGCAATGTTTGGGGCAACTATACTTGTTCCAATACTTGTAGCAGGATACTTCCAGAGTGCGTGCAATGAACCTTTAACAAGAGGTCTTACAGTTTCTGTAACTTTATTCTGTGCTGGTATTGGTACACTTATATTCCATGTATGTTCCAAATTTAAAGTACCTGCATTTTTAGGCTCATCATTTGCATTCTTAGGAGGTTTCTACACAGTTGCCAACTTAAATACAGGAATATATACAGATATGAGCGCCAACGATAAAGCCGCTTATGCATGCGGTGGAATAGTTATCGCCGGTTTATTCTATCTTATTGTTGCCCTCATCTTTAAGATTGTTGGTGTCAACAGAGTTATGAGATTTCTTCCACCTGTTGTTACAGGTCCTATCATTATATGTATAGGTTTATCACTTGCTTCATCAGCTATTAACAATGCTTCTACTAACTGGCTTTTAGCCTTTGTTGCATTAGCTGTAATCGTTATATTTAATATATGGGGCAAAGGAATGTTTAAGATTATACCTATCCTTATGGGTGTAGTTATTTCCTATGTATTCGCATTAATACTTAATGCCTTTGGTGTTACTAACCCTGATGGTTCTGCAATACTTAATTTCGCTTCAGTATCATCTGCAAGCTGGGTTGGAATACCTAAGTTCCAGATATGTAAATTCGATATAACTGCTATACTTGTTATGGCTCCTATCGCAATTGCTACTATGATGGAACACGTTGGTGATATGTCAGCTATATCTGCAACTGTTGATGAGAACTTCATCGCAGAGCCAGGTCTTCACCGCACACTTATGGGTGATGGTCTTGCCACAGCATTTGCAGGTTTTCTTGGCGGTCCTGCTAACACAACTTATGGAGAAAATACTGGTGTACTTGAACTTTCAAAGGTTTATGACCCAGCAGTTATAAGAATTGCTGCTGTATTAGCTGTTATACTTTCATTCATCCCTAAGTTCTCAGCTATTATATCAACAATGCCAACTGCTATCATCGGCGGTGTATCATTTATGCTATATGGTATGATATCTGCTATCGGTGTAAGAAATGTTGTTGAAAACAGAGTTGACCTTACTAAGTCACGTAATCTTATAATCGCAGGTGTTATATTCGTATGTGGACTTGGATTTTCTGATGGTCTTACATTCACTATCGGAGAAACACATATCACACTTACAGCACTCGCTATCGCCGCTATTGCTGGTATTATCCTTAATGCAATTCTTCCTGGCAATGACTACAACTTTGGTGTTAATCCAGAAGGTGACCAGAGCCGTGGAGTATATGTAAGCAATACAGACAATAAATAATATCTATATAATAATTGGCACAGGAAAGCAATGAACCATAAATATACATTTGCTTTTTCTGTGCCATTAATACTATAAGAATTAAAAACAGCCCGCCATAATGTATCTTAATCAGGTTAAGATACATTATGACAAGCTGTTTTATATTGAATATTATTATTTAGTACCAAATATTCTATCGCCAGCATCTCCAAGACCTGGGCAGATATAAGCCTGCTCATTAAGCTGTCTGTCCAGATGTCCTACATATATCTGTACATCCGGATGTGCCTTGTGAAGCTTCTCTAAACCTTCTGGAGCAGCTATGATACACATAAATTTAATCTTCTTACCACCATGCTTTTTAATCTGGTCGATTGCATCAACAGCAGAACCACCTGTTGCAAGCATTGGATCTGTAACTACAATAAGCCTTTCCTCAATTGGATCTGGAAGCTTGCAGTAATATTCGTGTGGCTCGTGTGTTTCCTCATCTCTGTACATACCAATATGACCAACCTTAGCTGTTGGAACAAGTGCAAGTATACCAGATACCATACCAAGACCAGCTCTTAATATTGGTACAATAGCAAGCTTTCTTCCTGCTATCATTGGTGTCATACAAGTTTCAATTGGTGTCTCAACTTCAATATCTTCAAGTTCAAGGTCACCCATAGCCTCAAACCCTTCAAGCATTGCTATCTCTTCTACAAGCTTTCTGAATTCATTAGTTCCTGTCTTCTTATCGCGAAGTAATGAAATCTTGTGCTGAATAAGAGGGTGTTCAAACACTGTAATATTCTCTTCGTTTCTTAAATCCATATCATTCTCCTTGCCTGTGCGCCGTACGCATTTTGTTTCATTATTTTATATAATACCATATATGCAGTATCAGGGTCAAAAGGTATTTTCCACCTGCCATATTTTTCTTTATTTTTACAGCATATTGTGCTAAACTGTCTTATGTTTGTATTTAAACTATATTATAAATCTATGAGGAAAAAAGTTATGGCTAAAAATACATTTTCTGTAAAGAATGATATGCAGTACCTTTTCAAACCTAAGGTATCACTCTCAAAAATCGAACGTAAAAAGAAACGCCGTGCATGGGCTTTCGCTATTGGCTCTGTGCTGGTTCTTATACAGCTTGTCCTGACAGTGTTATTTTTACTAAAAATGTTTAAACTTGATATTCTTCCGTTTAAATATTTATTTATGATTAATATCATACTTATATTATTAGTACTGTATGATTTTACATCACAATTCACGAAATCACACATACTAGGAAAGCTTATATCGGTTATGCTGTCCTGCCTTATATTATTCACATATCTGTTTGCCGCCAAATTTGACTCCGTACTGGACAAACTTGGTGCTGCCAATGTTGAGATAGACATTGTTGATGTGTGCGTGCTTTCAAATGACAAGGCACAGAACTTAAATGATGCAGCTAATTACAAATTTGCCATTAATTCAACTGCAAGCAATGCCAATATCAATACCTCCATTGAAAGCATTAGTTCAGAAACCGGCAAGACAATCAAGCCAACTGAATATACTAACTGGTCTAATCTTGTTAATGCACTTTATGATAATAAAAATGTTCAGGCTATCGTTATCAATCACTCTATGATGAGTATTATATCTCAGGAATTTCCTGATTTTGAGGATAGCATAAAGATAATTAAGACTTACGAATACAAAGAAAAGGTTGAACTTGATGCCTCTAATGTAAATGTAAAACGTGATCCTTTCATTATATATGTTTCAGGTATATCAAGTGATGATGGCGAAGATACCAAGCTTGCAAGCAAGGCATTAAGTGATGTTAATATTCTTGCAGTTATCAATCCAGAAACCAAGCAGGTATTACTTGTTACTACACCTCGTGATTCCTATATTAAAATCAGTAATTCATCAGGTGTAACCGGTTATGACAAGCTTGCACATGCAGGTTCTTATGGTGTCGATAAATCTATCGAAGCCCTTGAAAATCTGTACGGAATTAATATTGACTATTATGTAAAGATTAATTTTGCTGGTTCACAGGCAGTTATTGATGCCCTCGGTGGTATTACAATTGAATCAGAGATAGAATTTACCAATGGATGGGAAGCTGCTCCTGTTTCTTACCATTTTGTTCAGGGTGCTAATGAATGTGATGGAGAAAAGGCTATTGCTTTCGCAAGAGAACGTAAAGCCTTTGCAGCTGGTGATTTCCAGCGTGGACGTAATCAGACAGCCGTTATTAAAGGTATTATTCAAAAGGCCACATCACCTGCAATACTTACACGCTACTCAGCAGTTATGGATACAGTTAGTGATATGTTCTTAACAAATATACCTTCAAGTGCAATATCTGACCTTGTAAAGTTACAGTTAAGCAACAGCACACCTTGGAATATACAGACATACAGTATATCTGGTAAGACTGATGAATATCGTCATCTTGAGGTATCTAATGTATATGGTGCTTCTATCGTACTTCCATACGAAGAAGATATAAGCACAGCAACCAAGCTTATGAATAAGGTTATCGCTGGTGAAACCTTCGATGTTGACACATACCTTAATTCAGATAACTAATAAGCTTTATTAAATAATATTTAAAATAAACACATATAAATCCCCATTGAAAGCAAACATTTCAATGGGGATTTATATGTTAAATATTAATTTGTCATAGATAATTATATGTCACTACTATAAATATAAAATTATGTCCAGTTATATGTAGTTACATAATAATATCTATATCGCACTACCTGTATCTACTATCTGGTAGGCTTCAATCTTGAACTGGTCTTCTGCACCTATTCCAACAAATCTACAGCCATACATATACTCGTCATTCTCACAAGAATCTCTGTGTAGAATTTCAACTACAACGTAAAGCTTTTCGCCATTAGCAAGAGTTATAACCGTGTCATAAAAAGAATTAACTTTAAAATCATAGCCAGACTTAAATGCTATCCCACCTTTAGATATGTCTACAACGTGAACATCAGCTTTATTTTGAATACGATCTGCGGCATTTACCCCTAGCTGATTAAGTGATACCGTTACATCTATATCTGTTCTCCTTGCTTTTCTCATCTCAGCACCCATATTACATCCATCTCCCATTCAATATAATATAAAATTGTATAATACTTGTATATATTATCACATTATTCGACATATTTCTATTATTTATAATATTTTATTACATTTTTATTAATTTTGTATAAATTAATATTTTATTGTTGTGCTAATTTTACAAGGCGTTTATTCTCGTACATATGCTTATCCGCCCTGTCAAACAATGTTCTAAGCGTACATTCTGTATAATCATCAGAAAATGCCCAGCCATACGCATAACTTATCTTAATATTCTTTCCGTGGTCGTTAAAATCCTCAACCTTTTCCTTTAACTTTTCAAGCACGCCTATAACATCTTCCTTAGGCATATCCCTGATAACTGCAACAAACTCATCTCCGCCATATCTTCCAACAAATTCCTTTGATGGTATGACATTTCTTAATATATTGGCAAAATTAACAATCAACTGGTCACCAACAGAATGTCCTAATGTGTCATTTGCAATCTTCAGATTATTAAGGTCAAACATTATACAGGCAACATTCCTGTCAAGAAATCTTAAATCGTGGAATACCTCTTCACATCTGCTCTTATTAGGAAGTCCTGTATGAGCATCCAGATATGCTTTTTGTTCAAGCACTTTATTCTTTCTTACAATTATAATTGCCTGTATCATCTGAATAATTATAAGTAAAAGCAGCCCTGCCATATCAATAACTGTAATTGTCTCTATAAAATGGATATTGTCGGCTATATCCTCTGAATATCTTTCTGCCGCAGATACTGTCTGGTCTGCAAGCGAAAAATACATCTCACTCATATCAACAATATCTGAATTATCAACTCCGTTTTCCCTTACATTATTAATCTCATTCTTAAGCTTACCCCAGTAATCAATCTGTATATCAAGCTTCTTCTGGTAGTCTGTATCGCGTAAGCTTACAAGATTATACTCACCATCTTCATACTTCAAATCTGCAAGGACATCATCAAGATATTCTATTAGCTCATCATCGGAATTACCGATAACTTCAAGCTTAACTACCCTCTGTGTTGCACCTCTCACAAGTCCTGCATAATTAATTACTCTTGCAGTTCCCTGAAGATTTTTAATCTCTACCATCATATTAGCAACCAATACAATAAGTATAATAATCAATGCACTCTGTATCATCATATTTACTGTTCTTATCTTACTGTTTTTCTTAAGATCTTTATTAACCATTATACTACCTTCTTAATCTTTATTAGCTCTCAATTAAATATTATAAGTTCTAAACATAAACTGCATTATACAATATACCTTTATACAAGGCAATAGAAGTTTATGAAAAAAGTATGAATAATTAGGGACTAAAGTACTATATCTGTACCTTAGTCCCTGTAGTATTTACTATATATTTATATTTCAAATATAGAATAATATTACATTGCTATAATATAATCAATAATAACAGCATTAAACTGCATAACTATAAGCCCCAGTCTGCCCTGCTGTCTTCCTGCTTAGAAGACACCCCCTCTGCAAGTACCTTTAATTCAAAATGTGCATTTTCTGGAATATCACCTGCATATGTGACATTATTAATCAAACGTGAGGTCATATCCCCCGGTGCAACCGGCACACTATAATAATAATATCTCTCATTATCATCAGATGAAGAATTATCCATATAGAACCAGCTTCCGGTTAAATCTTCATTATCCTGAATATCTTTATTGACATCATCTTTACTCTTTAACTCATTGGCATAAGAATAACTGACCTTGCCCCTCATATCAACAGCGGCTATATTTCCTGCAATTCCCGCCTTAATATTTTCCTTGCTGTCATCGTATATAATCATAGGTACTAACCTTACTCTCACATAAGTATCAGTTGTTGGATACTCATCCGAATCAATATTCTTTACAGCTATTTCCTTGGTTCTCGTAGTATTGTCGTCTCTAATTCTATCATAAACATCATTAATATTATCCGTAAGCTGTTCACCCATATCTTCATATATTATTATATTATCATCATTGAAGTGCTCAACTACACCTATATTAACCGCCGCACCTGCGAACTGGTTAGCCACTGTCACTGTCCTTGTATTAAGCAGGGCATAAGTAGTCCCGGCAGCAGCACCCATAAGTAATACAGTTATCCCAGCCGCCAGTGCAGTCTTTTTTAACTTTCCCATATACTTCTGACTTCCTTCCAGTTATTTTTTTTAATTATTACCTCATATGGACTTTATAAATTTTTAACCTGTAAACCATTCATAATATTACTGTATAACTATCAAGAAGCTTAATAGCTATAAGGCTCTCTCTATCTTAAAATGTATCCAAGATACGGCACATTTAATACCACTTTCCCCACAACCTTATCATAAGCTACACTTCCGCCATCTTCAGTCTCATTCGCATCACCTTTGGTGTGAAAGCTCTCTGTGTCATTATCTTTATCAATAACCCTGTGGGTGACGACTGTATTATCATTAATATAAAATGTAATAACATCACCCACCTCAATATCATCAATTGATGATTTCTCCACATATACAACACTTCCAACGTGATATTCAGGCTCCATACTTCCCGACAGCACCTTATAAGTCTTAAGTCCCATAAGCCTTGGAATATATAGAACTGCCGCTATAACCAACACAATCACCAACAAAATATCAGTGACAATTTTAATAAACCTTTTCATATTTCCCTCTCGTGCATTATCTTATAAACTTATTAACTGCTGATGCTGCATCTCTTAACCAGTTATAATTCTTCTTAATAACATTGCTAAAATCTGCCTGTGCCTTATCTCCATCAGCAGTATTTCCATAATGCAGTTTATCAAGCCCGAAGAATTCCGGTTTTGTGCCATCTATTCTCTTTCCTATAAATATATCCTCACATTCCTTATAGGAGTCATTGCCAGAATAGTTATCACTCTTTTTAATTAAGGTATATTCCGGTGTCCAGCTTTCTTCCTCTATAACACTATAAAAGCCTTTCTTTAAACCAGTCACTGTACTTGTCGCTGACAATACATCACCATTGGCATCAAATGAAGCTGTGGCATAGAATACCGTCTCTAATGCACCCTTGTTCTCTGTATTATCTTCATTCACAACACCATACTGCTCTATTCTGAATATAAATGTCTGGTTAGCTCTTATAACTTTGTTATCAATATACTGCTCATCAATATATTTAGTTATATCAAGCTGCCCCTTAACAACCTTTATTCTATAGCACGCACAATCACTGCCATAATGATCACCTGGCTCGTCATTGTTGTATATTATGCTGCTTGCTATATGTCCATCTGTATTAATAGTACACTCATCGCTATTACTTACAGGTGTTACATTATAAAATCCTTTCACATAATATACGCTGTCACTTCCTGTGCTGGCATTACTATTAATTCTGTTAATAACATCTGCCTTAGTTATAACACTTCCTAATGTTCCATTATTATCCTCATACCACTCCGTATAATAATCCTGCTCTGTTAATGCATTTCCGTCTTCACGGATATTGCCGTTAAGTTTGAACATTTCGGACATTTCATAATCTGCTGAGGTAATATTTTCTCCGTAAAATATTACATTTTCCCTGCACTTAAGAGTTCCGTTGACTTTTACATTAACCGTCGGTGTATCGAATTCCTTAATACCTCCATTGATAATTACACCAGAAGCCGAAGCATTAGTCGTGACATTATTACCACCTATATAATTGTCCTTTGCCTTTACGAATATGCTTTTCTCCCAGGTATACAGCTTACTATCAGAATACTGTACTGACTGGTTATCCCATTCTACATACAGAAGATTTCTTTCCTTATCATACTTTATATTACCGCCATTCACACTGTATGGCTGGTCAGCCGCTTTATCAGCCGTAACTATCTCGTTATTATCAGCTATAATGTCAAATCTCGAATCAATGTAATCTCTTATTATTACATTATTAATCACATCACCTTCTGCATAGCTTCCATTATTATTGCTGATACCTGTCATAAGATTAATCTTATATGTGCGGTTATCCCAATCCTCTACCCTTACCTGCTTATCAACGATAAAATCCTCTATGCTTACATTTCTTGTATTGACAATACTGCTGTTAAATACATTTTCAACCGCATAACTCTTCTTGCCGTCTATATACTGTACTTTAGTTCTTGTAACAGCAATTACATTTCCACTGTTGTCAGTGAGTGTGGCTATAGCTGTTGAACTGTCATTCTCATCAAGTACAACCTCGACATTGTATTCCTCACCTGAACCTGTGTAGCCGTCTGGTGCTGTTATTTCTTTTAAAATGTATTTTCCAACTGGAAGATTATCAAAGCTTACTATACCATTCTTATCAGATACACTTGTTTTAGTTAAAGCATTTTCCTTATTATCTTTACTTGTAATTCCAAACACTGCATTAGCAAGCCCATTACCCCTATCATCAATCTTTTTAAAATTAAGATTGCCACTATCCGCAATATCAATTCTTGCTGAATTAGGAACAATAAACTTCATATTACAGTTAGAGGCATTACCACCTCTCTCCATATAAAGAACTGTTATTGTGTGGTTAGTTGACATATTTACTTTATCCCTGCTTGCAACAGTCTGTAATTCCCTCGCTATAGGCCCTGTCTGCCAGAGGTCTACATCACCGCCACATTCAGGATGTATTCCACCAAGATCAAGAACAAGCTCACCATCGACAAATACCCACAAATCATCATCACCTGTGAACTTATATAAAAGGTCGCCTGTATAACCATTAAGCGAGAATGAAATATCATATCTCATTCCAAAATAATAGTTAGTACCCTTCTGTCCATCAGCCGCATTATAACCGCAGTCTAACACATTGGAGTCCGCATTATTTAATGGGAAGAAATTATCTCCCGCCAATGTCACATCGCCTGATGGCGAAGTTACGCTTTTTAATGTGTAAGTGCTGCTGTCATTACCATTATCCTGTTTATCAAATGTCAATTTATAATTGTTATATATTGTCTTTCCTGTCTTCTTAGCATCAGAAAATAATCCCGGCTCATCAACATTGAACAATACATTTTTATAATTTTCCTTATCAAGCCCCTCAATAATTCCCTGAGAAGCATTCATATAATCTTTCTTTATTCCACTGAATGAGCCTGTTGTCTTAATACCACCATTGTAATATATACAGGTGTTGACATTAAGGCTATTAACGTAACAATTGTGCTGGTTAGCCCTGAAGTTCTGGTCTATGGTTCCAACAGTAAGCTTTGGCTTTCCATTGTCAGCGTAATTAGATGAAGTATTAATACTTCTCTTTGGATATTCCTTATAACCCCAGCCATACACATTTCCTTTATATGGTGCAACTACATAATCATAAAATGTGCAATATCCCTCAAGCACGTTATCTGATGCCGCCAATTTACTAACACTTGGTGTATCCGCATTTCCCGTAGTATCTGTACTACCTGCCTTATCCATATTTCCTGTAGTGTCTGTACCTTCTGATGTATCTGCACTTCCTGCCTTATCATTAGAATACACCTGTATTGCATTAACATTTTTTATATTACTGCTGCCTGCTCCAAATGCTGTATACATCATTGCTGTTATAGCTGTCACACACAATAACACACACATCACAATAGAAACAATAACCTTCCTGTGCTTCCAGTTAATTCCCATGTCAGCTCCTTTCACCTTTCCATTACTACTGTATTCTTTCTATTGCGTACTCTATACTCTCATCAAGCTTTTTTACTCTAAGATTTCCTTTAATCCTTCTGACAACAACTAACGCATTGTTATAATCACACTGCGTAAGCATAATCACATACTGCCATTTATTGTACTGTGAAATCAGATCTCCTTCCCTTAATGAAGCCAGCAATGTATTCTTTATATGTGCGCTGTTCCTGCCATTTACAGTGACAAGCACAATTGTAAAAAAACAATTACTTCTCTGTCTTCTTCTAAGTTCCAATTCAAAGCTTTTCTTAAAACTATTATAATCGCAGAATAAAGCCCCCTTTAAAGCTGTCCTGCCTGCATAAAGCTCTCTTCTTACAGTCCTTATATCCGATCTGGCTGAATGTGTCATTATAAGAAGCTGGTTATATAGTTCCATTAACTTTCTTCCAGGGCTTACATTAAGCTGTTCTTTTAACAAATCCTTCACCTTCTCATAATGCCCTGCCGCTTCTGCTATTTTATTCTTAGCAATCAGTGACTTAATATAATAGAATTGTATATCTTCATCTAATCCATCTATCATTATGGCTCTATGTCCGATTTGTTCAATCCTGTCATAATCACCCTCACCATATAAATCCTGCAATACATTTTTAACAACCTCTAGATACCTTGAATGATAATACACGCTGAATGTGACAACCCAGTATTCATATGAATATTTATTAAAGAATTTCTTTTTATAAATGTCTATTGCATAAGCACTGTATGATATACGCTCTTTAATATCCGGCTCACATTCTGCCCTGTTGCACAGCTTCTCGAACTGCTCAGTATCTATAACTGTATTAACATTATCATTCCAGCAGTAGCTTCCCATTAATGTCTTTATAGGGTTGATTCCAAGCTGGCTTTTTAATACGCTTCTTGCCCTGTATACAAGATTTTTAAGTGCATTGACAGGGTCGTCACATTCACCCTCTGTCCAAAGGACATCAGATAACTCCCCGACACTCACAACATTTTCCTTATGACATATAAGATATGCCAGAAGTCTTGTCACCTTATCAGAATTGATACTCTTTTGTGAAAGCTCTTTATCTTTATAAGTGATTTTAAAATCATCTAAAAACGTAACTTTCAACTCCTGCGTATCAGTTTCTGATTTATACATTATTACTGCCTGTTCCTCTGCCTCATTACAACAACACCAGCTATTCCTGCTATGCCTGCAAGTGCCACAATTATATATAATAATATATTATTACTATCACCTGTCTTTACCGCTGTAATCACATTATTGCTTACTGTATCCTGCAAATCTGGCTGTTCTGCATTAACCGTAATCTCCAACTGTCCCTGCTTATTCATATAAGAATTGTCCATAGAACGACCATCTATATACAATACAAGCTTTATATCACAGCTCTCACCCTTACTTAATTGTGCAATCCTGACATCTTCATCAAAAAACGACTTGTCAGACTGTGTCTTACTGCTGTTACCTATAAGTTCATTATAAAAAGGCTCTGTATCTGCATTTTTATAAAGCTTAATTCCATATACTGCCGTCTGATCTCCAGTTCCTTTATCTGCAAGGTTATCAAGAACCTTTCCATTAATATAGAATTCCATATTCTCTGCTGAACTGTTGGATATCTTAATAACTGAACTTCTCTCCTCTCCTGGAAGCATATCCCTGTACTCAAGATTCTTATCAATCACTATGAATTTCTTAGCTGTTTCATCAAGTGTTATAACCGTATCATCTGCCAAGACTTTAACATATGGCACTGCAATAACAACTACGGCAGATACTACCGCCACTAATTTCTTTAAAAGCATATCTCCTCCTACCTGTCAGATACAGCTTTAAGGCTGCCATCATCACCTAATTCAGCTTCAACTCCCCATTCTGTCAGCATAGCATCACCGGCCGCAACTGTCTGGACTGCTTCTGCATCCCAATTAATATTAATAGTCTTTCCGCTGTATTTATTAGTGTTCTCAGATTTCGAATCAAAGAGTATTATTGAATCCATAAGCTCTGGTGTTCTCTCACCTGGATTTAATACCTTATTATAATATACATATACATTTTCACTATCTGTATGATTATCGGGTACTATCCAATCATCTTTATTAATCAAATTGATATTAACCCAGTTATCCTTGCTAATCTTTACACGGACATATTGTGCCTTCTCTCCACTATTAAGCACAGATACTCTCTGTTCAATAGTGTCATCTATTGTGTTAATTCCGTTAGTCTGCATATTGCCCTTATCATCAATTCCCGCACCACTTACACACAAGCTTAAGTCTAACGAAGATGTCGTAACTGTCTTATCAACGTATGCTGACACACGATTTTTCGCCATTGTCTTACCCGTGTATAAACCAGCAATAACAAGTATTGCCGTACCAACTAATATGAATCTTTTCATATACTTCCTCTCATTTCATTTAATTAAGGGGCAAATTATTAATCTGCCCCTGACATCATTACATTTATTATTATATTGGGCTGGTGTAATATATATGACAACTTTTGCTGCATATTAATAACGCTTGAATTACTTTAAGCTTTTTTCAATAGCCACATTGCCCCAGCCTGTAATATTACCAGCTTCATCAGTTACAGGTGTAAAATTATCAGACTGGATAAATTCTGCCTTAACGTTAATATTAAATGTTATTCCTGCAATCTCATTGCCCCATTCTGTTGGAATAGTAACTTTAGAGAATACTTTTGATGAATTGATTGCTCCTGTTTTATTAGAAAGTATCTCATTATAGTAATAATAACCATCCTCTGACTTAGTCCAGCCAGCACTAATATCAAGATTATTCTCAATAGCTAATGCCTGCTCCTTAGTAAGTCCCTCATAATTAATGCTCACTCTTACATAAGCATCTTCTGACTCTTTATCAAGTGTCACTGTCGGATCTTTATCAAGCACATCACCCGGCTTTACATTCGTATAATCTTTACCTGTCGTATTATCATCTCGCATATGCTCATCTGTTTCTGTCAAAGTTCCTGTAACGTGTCCTATAGTTATTACATTTGCTCTTGTATCCTTATCTGTAAAATATGCAAGTGTTCCGTAAGTCACCCCTGTAATACAAAGTATCAAAGCTGCTACACCGGCAGTTAATTTCTTCTTATTAACCATATAACCTCTTTCCTGAATAAATAAATATGATACTGTTATTGTTCAATTCCAACGATATAATACAATTTCAATAATGTAACGCAAAAAGCACTGTCCGATTTATTCAATATAATACATTTTATTAGAACTGTGCATCATCAGATGTCTTGCTGTTTACAAGCTTGATAAGTTCTGGCTGTGCCTCGTTGTAATCAGCAAATGTTGATGCCTGAACTGCAAAACCTGTAACCTTGATATTGAATGTAGGAAGTGTACCTGCACTTACAATATTACCGTCTGCATCCTTGTATACAACAGTTGGGTCGTACTGTTCCTTAGTTGTATCAATTATTGATAACTTATTGCCGTCTGCATCACACTTATAGATAGTTGTTGTCTTAGCTGCACTTGACCATTCTTCTGTTATTCCAGCATTAACTGTAACATTGTTAAATAATGCTTCTGTTGACTCTCCTGCTTCAACGGCTGTCATATATATCCACACTTCACTTCCGTCTGAATTGACTGTCGCCATTTTCCAGTTATCATTGTCGTAATCTGTAATTGAGGCATATTTTTTAAATTCTTCTGCACTCATAAGATTGCCCTTATCATCTAAATAATCAACCTTAACTGCCATATAGACAGGCTGATCTGATTCATTATTCATAACAGGATTTTTCTTTATTACATCTCCTGGAAGATAATTCTTTCCTGAATCACTGGTCCATTCTGTTTCTGTAAGTGTTGTTGTAATATTACGGCTTGAAGTAAATGTATTGGTCTTAGTTTCTGTTACTGCATTAAGATATGCTAATGTACCTCCTACTGCAAGACCTGCTGACAGTACCATAGCTGCTGCTGTTAATGTAATCTTCTTACAAGTTGTCATAATAATTAATCCTCCCTAACAATACTCATTTCCAATAACGAATTCTTCGCTTCCTCTACTGATACGCCCTCTGCCTGAACTGCATATGCCGTAACCTTGATATTAAACTCTGGTAATCTTTTAGTTGTGTTATCTGCAGTAATTTCATTGCTTAAATGCACTTTAGTAAATAAAGGCTTTGAAATATTTTCTTTAATATCTGTGTTGGCATTATCTTTATCAAGCGGCTTATTATACATATACATAAGCCGGCTTGCATATTCATCATTTTCTAAATCTGAATTGGCATTTCCAATAAATGTCCAATCTTTAGACCAGTCAATTCCTGCATTAGCAAGCTCTGAACCTCCATAAAGATATCTGTCAGCAAATTCCCTGAATGTGAGTTCGTTATTCTTATCATCAAAGAACTGAACCTTTAATGCCACATATGCACTGATACTTTCATCATTAAGGCTTACGGTTGGGTCTTTATCAATTGTCTGCCCCGGCACATATGCCTTAGCTGCTTCTTTTCCATATCTCTCCCATTGCGGTTCTGTCAGGTCAATACTTATGGATTTATCCGACGCAAATACATTGGTCTTAGTTTCTGTTACCGTCTTTAACAAAGCGTATGCAGCCATACCACTGACTGACACAACTGCAATAACAGAACACACTAACAACAGTATCTTTTGCTTACCTTTCATACAGTGCTTCCTTTCTTTATTTACTTTACTGCGGTATTATTACCCATTCTGGTCACACAAAAGTCACACAGGAAAATATTTACAAAAAAATCAGTGATAAGATTTCTCTTACCACTGATTTTTCTTACCACTGATTTCTTATACTAATTTATTCAAGTGAACTGTCACCTGTAACGTAATCAATCTTTACACCAGGCTGGACATTATAGCAGAATACATTATATGAAATTCCCTCTCCATTATCCTCAACAGACTCAGCCTCCATAAGTACTCCATCTGCAAGCAGGTTATCTCCTGTAAATATCGGTGTAACCCTGTACAGAACGTGATTATTAGTTTCTTTAATATAGTCTGCTACCATATTTTCAAATAAAAGCATACCATCAACATTAAGATATCTCGTTCCTGTTATAAGATTATTCTTGTTGGCATTCTCTGCTGTAAGCTGGTAACCTATAAGATGACATCTGTTATAAAGATATTTTCCGTCTACTATATCATATTTTACTGTATGCCAGCCTGTAGGTTTTACAGAACCTATTGAGCCACGTTTCTCTGTTGGCATTAAGTCTTTTCCTATGCTTGCATAAGCTACTGTACATCTTCCAAGCTCGTCTAACTCACCATAATACTCAAAAGAGTCCGCTGTCATATCATTTTCTGTAAAAAATGGTTCATTATTATTAACTATAACATATGGACTGTCACTGTATTCTGGTAATGTAGCACGCCAGTCCGCACTATCCGTTCCCGCCGCTAATGTATCATTCTTATCTGCGGAATTATTCTTATTGGAGGAATTACTGCCACCTGCCTTATCAGTCTGTACAGTTGTACTCTCATTCTGTGACGGGTTAATGCTGTCTGCAATATCAGCACCTGAACAGCCTGCTAAGCTTAATACTAATGATAAGACAAGAATTAATGCAGACAGTACCTTACATAGACGCTTATTTGACGTATTAATTTTTTCTTTACTTGACAATATTCTATTTAACATAACTTCACAATAATTACACCTTACTCCTTATATATATTTCTTCTGTTATTTTATCGTGGGAATTACCCTCAAATTCCGATACATTTTCCAATTGGTAATTATCAAGCATTGCTACCGGAAATGTAACGTCTGACGGATATTTTCTATTCCACTTATACACATAAATCTTACTTATGTTATCCTGTAACTCATTTATATCAACATTTTCCACAAAACAGTAATCTTGTGCCTGTGCCTCTGTATATGAATTATCTACGATAATATTATCTTTAGAAGTATCAAATAACTGACTGCTGTACTCAGACACCCATATTCTATTAGTTCCTGCAATATCAAGAATCCTCTCAATAAGCCTGATATCCTTGCTCTGTCTGCGTTTATTAAACATCATTCCGTTATTATCATCAATTGTTACAATTGCTATCATAATTCTTTATTTCTTTCCTGATATTTTCTTTAAATATTCATTCTTTAACTCATTCTGTTCCTTGAGCCTTTTAATCTCATTGTTAAGCATCTCTACATACTCATAAGCAAGCTTAACGCCACCTCTTACAGCTATATCCTCGTGCTTACTGCAATCTTCAAGCCACTGCAAGAATGACTTTTCTCTCAGGTTATTATATGTATTATCATCCTGTATAAACATACTGTGCCTCATTTCTATATTATTATTTCAAATACTATTTTCTGCATTATCCCTACAATTATTATAAGCGGTACTATTTAAGAAGCCACTCTATTTCTTCTTTATATGGTGGCTTTGTCTTCTTGTCTGAACCTTCCTCGGCAAGCCAAGGTGTCTCTAATATCTTTGGCACATCAATAAATCTTTCATCGTGTACAAGTCTGTGAAGTGTTTCATACCCGATACTTCCTTTATCAATATTGGCATGTCTGTCCTTGTGTGCTCCCAATGGATTCATACTGTCATTAATATGAAATACCGCTATCTGGTCAAGACCGATTACCTTATCAAATTCTTCAAATACTTCATCATAATGATTGACAATATCATATCCTGCATCATTAACGTGACAAGTATCAAAGCATACTCTTAATCTGTCTTTCTTATCAACACCATCATATATTGCTTTTAGTTCTTCAAATGTACGCCCAACTTCGCTGCCTTTTCCTGCCATAGTTTCAAGGGCAATATAAACATCGTCATCATTCTGGTTAAGCACTGTATTAAGACCTTTTATAACCTGTGCAATTCCTGCTTCCACCCCTGCATTAACGTGACTTCCCGGATGGAGCACCATAATGCGGCTTCTCATTGCCGCTGTACGGATTATCTCTTTTTCAAGGAATTCAACTGCGAGCTCATATGTCTCTGGCTTAACAGTATTCGCAAGGTTAATTATATAAGGAGCGTGTACCACGATTTCCTCAATTCCGTGCTGTCTTGCATATTCCCAGCCAGCTTCTATGTTAAGCTCTGATATATCTTTACGTCTGGTGTTCTGTGGTGCACCTGTGTATAACATAAATACATTAGCTCCATATGAAGCGGCTTCCTTAGCTGATGCTAAGAACATTTCTTTTCCTGCCATTCCAACGTGACAGCCTAATTTTATTTTACTCATTCTGTGAGACTCCTGTTTCTAATATTTCTTAATTTCTTATTTTTTAAGCATATAATATTATAAATTATATACTCCACCGTGCAAGTGTAAGAAATCTATGCTTTCTTACACTGTCGGGCGTTCGCCCTATAGGATAAAAAAATAAAAAAGTACTTTGTGCAAGCACAGTTCTTTTTTTATTCTTTTATCCTGCACGGCTCATTGCTTACGCACATTATAGCATAAATTATGACGGATAATATGTCAAAACCAAATTATCCAGTTGGGATATTTTATAATATTTCATTAAAAAAGAGATATTGATACGCTAATCAATATCTCTTATTATGCATATAAAATATTATTTTAATTAATTTCTCTTATCAGGCTTAAAAATCCTGTTCTTAATAATTAAAGCATTGCACCATAATCTGTTACTATAATCTGGCCTGTTATTGCTTTGGCTTCATCGCTTGCAAAGAATATAATAACATTAGCAACATCCTCTGCTGTACAAGATGGTGCTTTAATATCACTATGGTTCATCATAGCACCTATCATATCCGGGTCAAGTGCCGCTGGGTCTGTTCCCATAGTCATAGGTGTAATTATATTGCCTGGACATATGGCATTACAACGAATTCCGTCTTTCTGAAATCTTAATGCTGTATGCTTGGTAAGTCCTATAACTGCCGCCTTAGAAGCTACATATGCAGCTCCTCCACAGCCCTTCTCACCTGCTACAGAAGCTACATTTACAATTGATGCACCGCTCTTCATTCTCTTAGAAGCAGCTTTCATACAACGCATAGTTCCTTTTTCATTAGTTTCAATAATTCTATCCATATCTTCATCAAGAAATCTGTCGATTGGCTTAAGTCCCTGCTCAAGAATACCTGCATTATTAACAAGTATATCTATCTTTCCATACTTATCCATTACCTTCTGCATAAGTGCCTCTGGGTCTTCAGGCTTTGATATATCTGTTGATATAGCATATACTTCACCACCTGCCGCTGTAATCTCATCAGCAACTTCCTTTAATGCCGCCTCTCTTCTTGCTGTGATAACAACTGTAGCTCCCTCTTTTGCAAATAACTTCGCTGTAGCTGCTCCAACACCAGAGTTACCACCTGTAATAACTGCAACTTTACCATCTAAACGTCCCATAATAATCCTCCATTCTGTTCACGAATATTCTACTATATATACAATTTGCACATATCCTTTTGCATATATATGCTCGTTATGTATAATATTGTACAATTATATTATCTATTTGTAAACATTATCTGACAACTTTTTACAGATATATATAAGCCTCATTCGCTCCACGAAGCTTATATATTGCTTTCAACCATCTTACAACCGCTCTTTTGGAATATTTAAAATGTGTTCTATGACTGAGTGAAATATACTTAACATTACAGCTTTCTATCTGCCTTAACTGTTCAAGCAGAAGTCCAGCGTTATATCTTCTGAATTGCGGACCTGTTGCCGGATAAAGTGCATCACCAACATAACATATGTCTTTAACCTCCAACGCAAGACACCCCTTTGCGTGGCTTGAAGCTATTGGAAATATATGAAGCATTATATCATCATCTATATACAAATCATCTGTAACAATCTCACCCGTTCCTGTATATCTTAATGTATTCTTTCCCTGATACATATTCATAAAATGTATATCAGACACATTTTTTATATGGTCTGGGTGAAAATGTGACAGAACTATATTAATATTTTTTTCAGCCTGATTATAAGAATTAATCATTGCCGGTATATCAGAATGGCTTCCTGTATCATAAAGCCATATATTATGTCCGGTTTCTACAATTACAACTGTACACGACAACGGATTTCTTGTCGGCGTAATATAACTTATATTCTCATCTTCCCTGACTAATGATACTTTTTCAACAACTTGTGAATTCATATTACAGAATTATTCCTTTAAGATTATCTTGAATTCCTTTTGCAATCTCAGGCTTATTCATTGAATATATATGAATATTCTTAACACCATTAGCCAGCAGGTCTATAATCTGGTCTGAGGCATATATAACCCCCGCCTGTTTCATAGCATTTTCTGTATCACCATATTTATCAATAATATTCTTAAATCTTTCCGGCACATTGCAGCCTGATAATTTAACAGCATTCTTAACCTGTGCTCTCTTGGTAATAGGCATAATTCCCGGTATTATTGGAATATGTATGCCAGCTTCCCTTACCCTGTACATAAAGTTAAAGAAAATGTTATTATCAAAGAACATCTGTGTTGTAAGAAATTCACAGCCTGCCTTAACCTTTTCCTTAAGACCATTAATATCATCAAACTTATTCTTGGAATCTGGGTGTACTTCTGGATAACACGCACCACCAACACAGAAATCACCTGTCTTTTTAATCAGTTCTACAAGCTGTGAAGCGTGTTGAAATTCTGTAAATACTTCTCCGTCATAATCTTTAGGAATATCTCCGCGGAGTGCAAGAATATTTTCAATTCCAGCCTGCTTCATCTCTGTTAAAGCTGTATTAATGCTTTCTTTAGTTGCACATACACAAGTAAGATGTGCCATTGCTGGAACCTGATACTGCTTCTGGATTTCACTTGCAAGTTTAATTGTATTGCCCTTAGTGCTTCCTCCCGCTCCATATGTAACGCTCATAAAGCTTGGTTTCAATGAGGCTATATGTAAAGCTGCCTCCTTAACCATCTCAAAATCCGTGTCTTTCTTTGGTGGGAATACCTCCATTGATAATGTTTCCTGTTCCCTGTCTATAATATCTCTTATCTTCAATATCTTTTACCTGCCTCGTCTGTATCTTTACTTACTATCTGATTAATATAATTACTTTAATCAATACAATTATTTTAACTATATTAATCAATTAAATTATTTTAACCATTACAATTATTTTGATTAATATAATTATGATAACTCTATTATTTATATAATTCAATAAAATGCGCTAAAAGATTAATAATTACTATGGAAGCTTTAATTATAATGTGCTATTATATAGCCTGTTTTTCATAATACTAATTATTTATAAGGAGGTTCTATGTTTCAGTCATTCGAAGCTAAACACCCTAAGTTCTATCAGGTGTTCAGGCTTTTTATTATTACATTTGCATCAATATTATATGCGTGGAATTTGCGCTGTTTTGCTAAGACCGCAGGACTTTTCCCTGGAGGATTTTCAGGACTTTCCCTGCTTTTACAGGAAATAATCATTAAGTTCTTACATATAACTATACCTTTCAGTATATTTAATATTGCACTTAATCTTTTTCCTACTTATATTGCATTCAAATACATCGGAAAGAAATTTACCATTTACTCAATTATAGTTATATTTTTATCAAGTATATTTGTGGATATTCTTCCACCTTATGTATTCACTAATGACGTGCTTTTGATAAGCGTGTTTGGTGGAATTATCAATGGATTTGCAATAAGCTTATGCCTTAACGCTGGTGCAACAACCGGTGGTACAGATTTTATAAGCATATTCTTATCACACGAAAAAGGAATAGATGCCTGGAACTATATTCTGCTTGGAAATGTTGTAATGCTTGCTATTGCCGGTGCTATGTTTGGCTGGTCAATCGCTCTTTACTCAATCATATACCAGTTCTGTAGTACTCAGGTTATCCAGTGGTTATATAAGCGTTACAAGAAGGAAACTCTTTTTATTATCTCAGACAAGTCTGATGAAATATACCAGATTATTAAAGAAACTACTCATCACGATGCTACTCTATTCAAGGGAGTTGGCTGTTATGAAGGCAGGGAAAAGACACTTCTTTACTCTGTAATTCATTCAGAGGCAACAAGACAGCTTATACCGCTTATACGAAGTGCTGATCCTCACGCCTTTATAAATATAGTTAAAACCGAAGAACTAGATGGACGTTTTCACGATATCCCTCACGATTGATTATCTCCACTCAACATCTCCAGCTTCAGCTACAGCCTTTCTTAAGCCAGCAAGACGATTAATCGCTTCATTAAGTGTATCGTCCTGCTTGGCAAAATGAAATCTTATAAGATTATTTACATCTTCCCTAAAGAAGCTTGAACCCGGTACTGCCGCAACCCCTACATACTGTGCCAGCCATTCACAGAACTTCACATCATCTTTTACTCCAAATTCACTCACATCAACAAGCACATAATAAGCACCCTGTGGGTCTGTATATTTTAAACCAAGCTTTTCTAAACCGCCGACAAATACCTCTTTCATATGTGCATAATGTGCCGCAAGTTCATCATAATACTTGTCATCGAATTTCAATCCAACTGTTGCGGCTTCCATAAGTGGTGCGGCCGCACCTACTGTAAGAAAATCGTGTACCTTCTTAACCCTGTCGATTATTTCAGGATTAGCAATTACATATCCAAGTCTCCAGCCTGTAATAGAATATGTCTTTGACAATGAATTACATACGATAGTTCTTTCTCTCATTCCGTCAAGTGCCTGCATATATATATGTTTGTTAGGTGCGTACACAATATGCTCATACACTTCATCTGTCACAACATAGGCATCATATTTCTTTACGACATCTGCTATTGCAGTTAATTCCTCGAATGTAAATACCTTTCCACAAGGATTTGACGGATTGCACAGGATAAGTGCTTTCGCTCCCTGTTTAAAAGCATTTTCTAACTGCTCAATGCTAAATGTAAAATCTGGTGGAACAAGTGGAACATATATCGGTTCTGCTCCTGAAAGAATAGTATCTGCACCATAATTCTCGTAAAATGGTGAGAAGATTACTACCTTATCCTTAGGATTGGTAATGCTTAACATTGTCGCCATCATAGCCTCTGTACTTCCACATGTAACTACAATCTCTGATTCAGGGTCAACCTTAATTCCTGAAAAATGTTCATATTTGGCAGCTATTGCATCTCTGAAATTCTTAGCTCCCCAAGTCAAAGCATACTGATGAGGTCCTTCACTTGCAACCTCTGACAGTCTGTCTGTTATCTGCTTAGGTGGGTTAAAATCTGGAAAGCCCTGTGATAAATTCACTGCACCATATTTATTGGCTATTCTTGTCATTCTTCTTATAACAGAATCTGTAAAATCTTTCGTTCTCTCGCTTAATTCTTTCATAATCTGCTCTTTCTTCCAATTACCGGATATTTAATCTTTCCACAGTAACAAACATATATTGTACTGCCTTATCAGTATAACATACTTTTATCATATGTTAATAGTATATTACCTAGATTGTGTGCATTATTGTGCAGTTATACACTATTTTTTATATCAATAATGTATAATTACTTCTGTGCTTCTGCATATAATCTGACATATTGTTTAGAATTTCATACTATACACTTTAAGGTCAACTTTCCCATTAACTACTTCAATCCCTTCTGCCTTAAGCAGCTGCTCCTGTTGTCCTGCACCGCCAAATGCAAATGCACCCGACAGTTCTCCCTTGGAATTAACAACCCTGTAACATGGTATATTATCTGGGTCAGGATTTCTATGAAGTGCATTACCTACTGCTCTTGCCATTCCTTTATTACCAGCAAGCTCCGCTATCTGTCCATAGGTCGCAACACAGCCCTTAGGTATTTTCTTTACCGCTTCATATATCCTTTTTGTTGGATTATCAGTAACAAGCTCGTAGCTTTCCTTAATCATTGTCTTAATAGCATCATCTGGCACTGAACCATCAAGAATTATTGTGTTCCAGTTCTCCTTGTTCTGGTGCCATCCGGGAATTACCGATTTGAAAGCACTTCTCCAGTAATCTCTCCATTCTTTATCTGCCTTCACATTAAGATTAACGTATCCGTCTTTCTCATATATCCATAAAAAAGCCTTCTTGCTGCATTTAACCCTCACTAACTGCCAGTTAGTATCGCGAAAAGGTGTTTCTACATATGTATCAGGAAATGCCAAGCCATAGTCCAGTGCTTCTTTTCTGCTCTGCATAACTTTCCTCCCTCCTTATTTAATCAATGTATCTGTTGTTAATTTAAAAAAACTGTTTACAGTTCATATTATTAATAGTATTCTGCGTTGTCAGATTAAATATTTAACCTTATAACCACAGTATAACTTTTAACATACTCACTGTAAACAGTAATACATTATTTGATATATTGAACTGTTAATTATTAACTGCCTTACCTTCTGCAAAGCTGTTATTGGCAATCATACCATTTTCTATATCCAAATCTGCCTCTTTGCTGTCAAGCTTATCTGTCATTATAAATAACACAAGTCCTGCCGCAAACAATAACACTATCATAGACACACCGATATTAATGCTTCCAAATATCTGAGAAGCCGCACCTACAACCAATGTTCCCAAAAAAGAAGCTCCTTTTCCGCATATATCCATAAGTCCGAAATATTCTCCTGACCTTTCAGCCGGTATTATCTTTGCAAAATAAGAACGTGACAACGCCTGTATGCCACCCTGAAACATGCCAACAAATATAGCTAATACCCAGAACTGCCACTGGCTTTTCATAAATACTGCAAATACTGTAATTCCTATGTACGCTATTATGCAGGCAGTTATAAGACGTCCTGTGCTGTATTTTGAGGCAAGCCTTCCAAATATAATAGCAAATGGAAACGCTACAAGCTGTGTAACAAGAAGTGCCAGAAGCAGCCCCGTTGAATTAAGTCCAAGTGCTGAACCATAAGCTGTCGCCATATCTATTATTGTATACACGCCGTCAATATAGAAGAAAAATGCTACAAGGAACAAGAATATTTTCTTCTGCTTTACAACTCCACAGAGTGTATCCTTAATTCTTACAAAGCTTTCCTTTACTGCGTGTGGCTTTCTTTCAACATAATTAATCTGCTTATAATTCTTAATAAGCGGAACTGTCATTAAGAACCACCATAAAGCTACTATTACAAATGATATGAGCATTGCCGCACTCAGAGAAATTCCTATTTTATTGTATCCTAATACAAAGATAAGGCTTATAATAAATGGAATACAGCTTCCAGCATATCCGTAAGCGTATCCATTTGACGATACAATATCCATTCTTTCATCAGTTGTAACATCTGACAACATCGAATCATAAAATACAAGACTTGCAGAAAAACATACCTTAGCAATAATAAATACAACAAGAAATGATATCCACGAACCTGTAATGCCCATTGCCACACACGCAAGACAGCCAGCTATTACACAACCTGAGAATATAGGCTTTTTAAAACCTTTCGTATCTGCGAGCGTTCCAAGCACCGGTCCTAACACTGCTACAATCAGTGTCACAATAGAAGCTGCATATCCCCAGTATGCAAGATAATCTACTGATGATATTCCTGCATTTTCTGCAAGATAATTAAAATATATAGGTAATATCGTAGACACCATAAGAATAAATGCCGAATTACCAACATCATATAATATCCAGCCTTTTTCATTAGTTGTAAGCTTAAATCTGTTATTGCTTTTACCCCTCATACTGCACCTCTTTCCTTATAAAGCTTTCCACACTCTGAATATTATCCGATATACACTGTTTCTGATTATTATCACAACCTTCTATAAGAACCGAACCAAAGCTATAATTAAATGCTTTATCCAGCTCACAATCATTATTTAAAAATCCGTCGAATTTAATAATTGACTGATATGCCGTGTTCTTCGCGTGTCTGTATAACGATAACAATTTCACCGTGCTGTCATTGCACGCCTTATTCTTATGGTAATTCACAATCAAGCCGTGCATTTCCTTATAATTGCCTGATACCTTAAGTAAAAGATATATAAACCAGCGTTTTATATGCGATGGTGCAACAAGCAGATTGTTGTAGGAAATCATTCCTTCAAGTGCCTTTTTCACGTCCTGCATAGTTGTATCTGGATAAAATTCACTTATTACCTTTGCATTCTCCTCTGACGGAATAATATGCCTTACCAGCGACTGTGTTATTGGATTTTTCTTATCCATAATCATAAGTTCCCTGTCAAACTCAACTTCTATCTCGGCGTGCGATATTCCGCTTTCGTTTATCTTATCCTCAATATAACCATGACAGCTTACATCAAGTGCAAAATGGTTAAGCACCCCATAAGTGTAAGCCAGATATGGCTCTCTGTTATTCTTTCCTGATATTACTTTTCTTGCTCTCTCAAAGAATTCCTTTCCTGAATGTCTGTGCAGTTCATACCCGATACTGTTAATTGCATTGGACTTTAGTGGCTTATAATAAAATAAAATGTCCGGACCGTGTAACCCTATAAGATATAATTGTGGGTACTTTTCAACTATCTTTTTCTCATTACCGTCCAGCATTGTACGCACCTGCTGTCCCATTCTATAATGTGCATATGTTGATGGCATATCTTCCTCCCGTTATTACAAAAAAATCCAGTGATATAAATAAACCTTTAATATTGGTTCTTTATATCACTGGATTATATTACTATACTGTAAATTCCACTTCATAATCTTTTTAAATTTGTGTAAATTACTGTGTAATATTTTTAAATTTCTGACTCTCTCATTATACTATATTAAATTATTAACGAAATGTAGTATGCTATTGATTTAAAGCGGCAGTTATCTCATCATACTATGTTAAATTGTTAGTAAATCTTATAAATGCCTCTCTTCCCTTTTCATCTGTCTTGTATACACCTGCACACTCAAGCACCTGAACGAATACTTTGCCAATCTCTGATTTTATTATCTCATCAACGTTGCCCCTGGTTATATCATAATTATCTTTCCAGCTTTCAACCCATTCTGCGTGCTTTTCAATCTCGCTTATTAAGCGGATAGCTTCATTATTTAATAGTGCATTTTTTAAAATACCCATTTCCTTATCAAGACGTGCCGGAAGTATTGCCATTCCCATAACTTCAATAAGTCCGATATTCTCCTTCTTGATATGGTGAAGGTTAGCTGACGGATGGTACACACCCCAAGGACACTCCTTAGTCGTAATATTATTCCTTAATACAAGATCCATCTCGTAATTATCAGCTTTTCTTCTACATATCGGAGTTATCGTATTATGCTGTTCACCATCTGTATTGCAGTATATGAAAGCTTCTTCATCAGTGTAGCCTCTCCATTTGTATAATATATAATCGCAGGCATTAACAAGACTTTCTTTATTATTACTGCTGAGTCTTATTACCGACATAGGCCAGTTAAGAATTCCCGCCTTGACATCACCGAACTGCCCCATATCAAATGTATACACATACTCTGCCCTTGCCATAGGAAACTCATATGCACCACCCTGAAAATGGTCGTGGCTTAATATTGAACCACCTACAATCGGCAGGTCAGCATTAGAACCTAATGTGTAATGAGGAAATTTCTCTGTGAACTCGATAAGTTTCTTAAACGTACTCTTATCAATCTTCATAGGTATATGCTTGTCATTAAACACTATGCAATGTTCGTTATAATATACATATGGCGAATACTGCATATAATATTTCTCGCCGCTTAATTCAAGCGGTATAACCCTCAAATTCTGTCTTGCAGGATGTGACAGCGTACCGGCATAACCTTCATTTTCCTTACACAAAAGGCACTTTGGATAACCACTTGCCGTCATCTGTCCCTGCTTGATTATATCCTTCGGGTCTTTCTCCGGCTTTGACAGATTAATCGTTATATCTATAGTGCCATATTCTGAATTGTACTTCCATTTCTGGTCCTTCTCAATTCTGTCACAGCGTATATAATTACAGGCTTTATTAAGCTCATAGAAATAATCTGTAGCAAACTTAGGACTATTATTATAAAGCTCCTTAAAATGCTTTCTCACAACAGAAGGCATTGGAGTAAGTACACCCATTATCTTAGTGTCAAATAAATCCTTGTTAAGCTGGGTATCTTCAATAAGTCCGTCATTTATGGCTGTTTCAAGGCAGTCTGAGAGAATTTCGGCTATTCTTCTTGTGATATGCTTCTTGCTCTCAACATCACCCTTAATTGCCTCACTGTCTGTATCAAGTCCGATTTTTTCAAAGACTTCCAGCAGTCTGTTAGTTACATATATCTTGTCATCTTCTTCTATCAGTTCATTCATTAAAGCATAATTAACAAGCTCTAATATAAGACCGTCTATATCTTTCATATTATTCTGACACCTCCGCAATGTCTGATTTGTAATATCATACTTGCACCATCACCGAATATCTTATCCATATTTCTTCTGTATTCATCTACTGCATTATCTTTAACAATTGCAAGTATTGTTCCTGCAAATCCACCTCCATGAACCCTGCATACTCCATTACTGTATACACTATTATCACCTAAGAATATTTCACTCATCATAAGTCCAAGTGAAACGCCCTGATTGGCAGTATCTTTGGTTGAATATATATTTTGAAGATATTTGTAAGATGAATCACCTGACTTTGATACCAGCCTTAAGAATTCATCAATATTTCCAGATGTAAGAGCATTTACTTCATTTTCTACTCTCTCATTTTCCTCTATAAAATGAACTGCTCTTAGTATGCACCTGTCACCGAACTTCTCCTGTAGTTCTTTAAAATTATCAAGTATATCCTTTAATGTAATGCCACGAAGAACCTCCTGTCTGAAGTAACCGGCAACCGCGTTCATCTCCTGACGGATATCTGCATAATCATCTGTCAAATCCTTGTGTGAGCCTTTAGTATCAGTTATACACAGGCTGTAGCCGAATTTTTTAATATCCACATCAAGCTTATTAACAACTGGATTTTCCTTATTATTAAAGTCAATATAGACCATATTGCCAACCGAACACGCCATCTGATCCATAAGTCCACAAGGCTTGCCAAAATACTCATTCTCTGCCATCTGTCCGATAACTGCAATATCTTCTGCTGATACTTTTCCAGCATTATAAATATGTGACTGTATTGTTCCTATAAGTGTTTCAAATGCCGCAGATGATGAAAGCCCTGCTCCCATAGGCACATCACTTGTTATAAACGCATCAAATGCTCCTGTCTTAAAACCTTTTTTCTTAAAGCCGGCAGTCACACCTTTAACAAGTGCCTTAGTTGTTGAGTATTCTTCCTTGTTAATATCCGTGTCCGATAATGACACTTGTATCATTGGATAATCGTCTGACACAATTCTTATAATTCCGGCATTAACACCACTATGCCCAGATAAACTGCCTTCCTCTGACACACTCTCCTTGGAATTCACTGGTCTTACCACTGCGATAATATCCAGATTAACAGAAGCTGCAAGAACTTTTCCATTCTGGTGGTCTGTGTGGTTACCGCCAATCTCACTTCTTCCCGGTGCACTGAATATAAACACATCTCCTTCACCATATAACTGTGTGAAGCGGTTCAGAGCATTAATATATCTTTTCCTCTGGTATTCAAGCTGGCTTTCATCAATATATAGATCCTTTAATATATTATCAATACCGCCCGAACTAATTATGTCACTGCTTATCATCTTCTACCTCTTCCATAAAGTATAATCTTGCTGCAAAATCTTGAAAAAATCGGACATTCTCATTATAGCCTGTTGCACTGAATGCCTGCTTTAACTTGACACCCGAATACATAAGTGTATCTCCATAAGCTATGTAATCTTCTGTTTCACCATCCATTTTCTTAAGCTTTGACAGTATATCCTGTAACATAGAACCCTGCTTGATATGTATTGGCGATACCATATTAACAAGCTCACCGAATTCTTTAATGTCATATTGAAGCTTTCTGTTGTAAAAATGGTATTTCTTAGCTTCATCAAGACCTTTAGCCCTGTAACAGGCATACTGTGTGTTAGGTATAACGTGTTTTTGCATAATTAATCCGACAGCTTTCTTCTTATCCGTTGATACTACTGTCCATTCTGCCATATTGCCTTTACCATTATTTAATACACTGGCATTACCTGCATTTTCTTCTTCAAAGCTTTCTGTTCTGTAAAATGTACCAGTAAAGAATACATTTCTTAACTTCTTGTACAGTTCAATCTGACATTTCACAGCATTTAATTCCTCTTTATTCATATCACACATATTACATTCATAGCCAAGAAGCCCAAATGCTGCAACTGCAAATCTGCTCTCTAACGGCATATTTCTTAATGTCTGATGATTAGGGCTTGCCGATACGTGGGCTGAAATACACGATAACGGATAACCATAGCTGTAATTATACTGAATCTGTGCCCTGCAAAGCGCATCTGTATTATCACTTGCCCATATCTGCGGAAAATAGCATAACATTCCCAGATCAAATCTGTTGCCGCCTGCCGCACAGCCCTCAAATAATATGTCAGGAAATCTATTAGTAAGCTCTTTCATACATCTGTACAAGCCGCACACATATCTATGCGATACTTCCTTCTGCCTGTCAGGTGGCAGATTTTTAGAATAATAATCACTGAATATTCTGTTCATATCCCATTTTACATAAGATATATCTGCTGATGAGAACACCTCACTCATCTTCTCAATTATATAGTCCTGAACAGCTTCATAGGTCAAATCAAGAATTCTCTGATTCCGTCCCTCTGAATGTTCTACATCTGGTATTTCAATTACCCATTCAGGGTGTGCCTCATATAATCTGCTGTTCACACTCACCATCTCAGGCTCAACCCATATTCCAAATTTAAGCCCGGATTCTTTTATCTTATCAGCGATGCCAGCTATTCCATTTGGAAGCTTTCTGCTATTCGGTGTCCAGTCGCCTAATGAACTTGTGTCGTCATTTCTCTCGCCAAACCAGCCATCATCCATAACGAACAGTTCAACACCTGTATCCTTAGCCGCCTTTGCAAGCTTCACAAGCTTTCTTTCATTAATATTAAAATATGCCGCTTCCCAGCTATTAATAAGAACTGGTCTTTCCTTGTCGCGCCAGCTTCCACGCACAATATGCTTTCTTACAAACTCGTGCATATTATGACTCATCCTGTTATAGCCTTTGTATGAATAGGTAAGCACTGCCTCTGGAGCTTCAAAGCATTTTCCTGCTTCAATAATATAAGAAAATGTAGCTGGATTAATTCCCGATACAAGCCTTAATTTACCATATGAATTAACCTGTGCCGCTTCATAATGATTGCCGCTGTATATAAGATTAAATCCATAACATTCACCATAATCTTCTGTCGTTGAACTTCTTCCTATCATAAAAAAAGGATTAGCTCTGTTTGATGATGTTCCTGTGACCGACTCATTTACATACTTACCGGCACGAATGGGTATTCTGCTTCTATTCATCTCCCTTGCCCACGCACCATTAAAAAAAGACAATTCATAATCACTCTCGTTTAAATCAAGCTGCATACTCATTAATCTTTCAAGCCTTACGCTCTCATTTCCTGAATTAACAAGCTTGGCACTTCTTGTTATAATGTCACATTTTTCATATACATAATAATGAAGCTCCAATGTGAGATTATAATTCCTGTCCTTAAGATAGATGACGAGCTGTTCAACCTCTCCATTATCATCATAAGACCCCGGAAGCGTATCGTATTCTTCCTTGCCCTGTATAATCTCTGCCCTGTCAAACACCATATCCGTTGTACTGCTTCCATTAGGATATGTGACTTCGATAAAAGGCTCTCTTATATCGCCTTTTCCCAATGATGACATTTCAAGGCACACATCTTCCAGCGAATAAGACGAATAATCTTTATTGTATACATTAGTATTACCCGGAATAAATGTATGCTTCTCTGTCATCACAGCCTCATTGGCGTGTAACTTTCTTCCATAATACAAATGCTCCAACTGCCCGCTTCCAAGCACGGCAAACGCATAAGATGTATTGTCAGTATCAAGCACATACATATTATTATTAATCGTTATCATTAATGGCTCTCCTTAATTCTTTCCGATATCTCTTCCATTTTCTGCTCTGTTAAAATGTACTTTCTGTGGAAGTAAAATACTGCAATAAGCAGACCTATTACCGGAATTACTGTCATTGTCATTCTAAGTCCTACTACCGAACCACCAGCCACAGCATCTGTCACCACATCTGTATTACTGCTTAACCTGCATACTGAAAGGCATATTGACACAACTAATGCGGCTATACCTGAAGCAAGCTTTACAACAAATGTCTGCATTGAAAATATAACGCTCTCATCTCTTCGCTTATTCTTAAATTCGCCATAGTCAACCGTATTCGCCAGAAATATAGTCGTTAAGACTAATAACATTCCATTTGCTGCAAATATGAAAAATGCTGGAATAAATAAAATAAACACACTCGACATTGATGTGAATATAAGAATAAATAAAACTATATAACCAGCAATAGCCATAACAAAGCTTACATAAAATATCTTTATTGTGTTCAAAAACTTTCTAAGAAGCGGAAACAATACCATCATTGATAATATCTGTATTGCACCACCAAATGTATTAAATAGTGTATAGCCGTTGTACCAGTCTGCACCGCCAAAATCATATTTAAAGAAATATATGACAAGGTTAGAAGTTATGTACACAGATGTATTAATAAGAACAATTGTTATAACTACTGTAACAGCCTGATCATTCTGAAAAAGTGCCTTGAACATCTGCTTTACTGATACTGTTTCAACATCAACTGTTGATTTTTCCCTAATATTAAAGCAGGTAATAAGTATTGCAGCAAAGAACAGTATTGATATTATAAGTGCAAACCATTTAAAACCTGCATATTCATTGCCCTTTCCAAGCATATATACACACTGCATTGTAATAATTGTAACAAGTGCTGAACCTACACCTGCACAGGAACGTGCCATTGTTGACATATTCTCTCTTTCCTTGCCGCCCTCTGTAAATGCTGGTATCATTGACCAATAAGGAATATCCATCATTGTGTAAGTAACGCCCCACAAAACGTAAGTTACTGCGGCATAAGCAACAAGTCCGCCGCCATCAAGTGTTGGTGGTGCAGAAAACATCAGAAACAATACAACAGCATTAAGCAATGTTCCAATAAACAGCCATGGTCTGAACTTTCCCCATCTGGTTCTTGTCTTTGCAACAACTACACCCATTATAGGGTCGTTAAATGCATCAAATACTCGTGCCGCAAGAAGTATAATCCCCATTGCTATCGCACTAACCCCAAGTATATCCTGATAATAATACAGAATATAACTTGCACAAAACATATAAACCATATCTTTGCCAACTGCACCTATGCCATAAGATGCCATTTCTTTCTTATTAAGCCCCATACGCTACCTCTTTTCTTTCTATATGTCTGATTTCTTCATATTTTTTAAGTGTCTGATTACTGCACGCCGTATTAAATGTCTGATTTCTTCATATTCACTGCTAATTTGACAGCCTCATATGCACCATTATATATACCCATCTGTTTATTCTTCTTTATGTTCTTACACATATCTATAATGTATGTATCATCTTCCATAAACAGCTTTATCATCTGTAAAGTATGAGGTATATCCCTGCACTCAAGTGTTCCGTCACCTATCTCTGCTGAATGGACTGCACCCCACTGTTCGTGTCCGCCAACTCGCTTTATAAATAACTTTGGCACTGGATAGAATGCTAATTCACTTGGTTTGGTAACAAGCACATCTGCACTTCTCATCAAAAGGTTAGTACAATACACTGCCTCAAATATATTCTTATGATAAAAGCCGTGGATACCTGTTATATTATCAGATGTGTCTTCACTTGAATTATCTGCTGTAATATTCTTAGAATTATCATCTCCATTGTTATCTGTCACTACATCAGAATTGTTTATCTGGCTGGCTGATAATGCCTTCGTGGCAAATGCCTTCGTATCTTTCCAGTTGTCAAAATGCTCAGTTGCCAGTTCTCTCATCTGTGGGATATCTCTTATAAGTTCGTCCCATACATTTTTATAATCACCAACATTAACGTATAACACTGCCTTATTCTTCTTAATATAAGGAATAAGGTATTTAATTATATGGGCAAATATCTCTTTCTGTGCACCTGCACCACCAATTGTAAGCAGAAATCTCATAGGCTTTCCGTTCTGTTTTCTTGCTATTCTTGCATTGCAGTCAGCCTCAATATTAGTTACAAGCTCGTGGTCGATATAATGTCCTGTGTATACAAGACTATCTGCTGGCATTTCATTTAACACCTTAATGCCGGACATTCCATTAAGTATCCTGTAACCCTGATAAGCATAATGTGTCTGGACTGTATGAATACTTCCTTCTGACAAATGCAATGCCATTGGCCAGTTATCCGGTATTGCATTAACAACATTTTTCATACCTGCGTGTACTGCCGCCTGTGCCGGCCATACATGAGTTGCAATAACCGGAATATTCTTAGGAACATTCTTATATACAGGTGCCATAAGCTCTGCATTCTTCTGGTCTGAAGCGTTATAGGAAAGCTTCCTGAAACCCTCGTAATTCATTGGTTCCCACACCAGTCTGTTAAACAGCCTGCTCTTTTGTGATAACCTTGAACCAAGCGAATACAGGTCGTTCTGCGCCCTTATAACTTTAGTACAGGTTGTATTATCGTAAGAATTAAGATCCATCCAGTAAGGAACATATCCAAGTGCATTAGCTGCTGAAGCAATCGCCATTGATATTCTGTAATGTCCAAAACCCATTCTTATATTGCCAACTATAATACCTTTATCAGTATCAAATTCTTCTTTATTACCGTTAGATACGCTTGCAGGCTTATCTGCAACCCTCACATCATACACGCCAAGCATATCACCTATGTATTTGTTCTTCTTTATTGTCACCTTATAGTCGGCATTGCTGTCATCACCATATTTTCTTGCGTATTTTTTTTGGAATTAATAGCTTTTCTATATGCCTTTCTATCAATTTCATTGTTAAATATAACCTTTGATTTGTCCTGCATTATATATTCCTCCTTTTTATTTTCAATGACTTTCCTTAACTGCCACGCCATCTAATAATATTCCCACAATCTCATCAAGTCCCTGTGTATATGTCATTCCTGCCCTTATAAGAATGTCTCTTTGGAAAAATTGTTCTATTGATGCCTCCATCATCATCTTAAACATCAATACATTAACCGGTCTTATCACTTCTTCCTCAATCCCCTGTTCCAAAAGCTTAATCGTTGTCTCCCATCCATTCTCCAGACGTTCTTCAACGTGTCTGTATATCTCCGGGAATTTGTCCTTTAACATATATAATTGTCTTAAATCAATATCTTTATAACTCTCAGGCATAACTCCAAGAATACGTCTTATCTTCTCAATTGTTGATAATGTATTATCTTCAATTATCTCTGATTCGCTCTCTTTAATCGTGTCAAACAGATAATCTACCATCTCCATAAACAGAGTGTTCTTATCTTTAAAAATTGTATATATTGTCTTCTTACTCATTGCAAGAATAGATGCAATATCGTCCATTGTAAATTTAAGGCCTTTTTGATTAAATGCCTGTATCGTTGCCTGTAAAATCTTCTCTTTATTATTCATAATGCTCCTTTTAATGTTGTGTATCAGTGACGCTTATAAAACAAAAAATCAAGGAAACTATTTCTTCTGTTTTAGTTTCCTTGATTGTATCACATTATTTTATTGGGTACAATTGCTATTTTTGTATAATAATTTCGAATATTTTTAGTAGTATTGTACAATTTATTGTATATTTTGCAATATAGACCGATATATTTTTAACACAATAACGCATATAATTGAAAATATCTGAATATTATCATCTCTATTTCCTATATCTTTTAAATCTTCTTTTGATATAAATGGATTACGCTTATGACATTTAACAAAATTAGCTAACGGATCAATATGATCTGCCTCACCCGCATTATTCTGCCAATTATCACCGTACGTTTTCTTAGCATCACTTTATTTTTTCTTAACTAATCCAGTTTTTTCTGTAATGTACTGATCAATTTCTCAATAACAATTGGTTTGGTTAAGAATCCATCCATACCGCATTCCAGTGCTTTTTTCTGTCCTCATCAAATGCATTTGCAGTCATGGCAAAAATGTTGATTCCAGCCAGTACCGGATCATTCAGAGCGCGTATCTGCCTGAATCTGGCCAATAGCAGTCATCAAGGTATCTCTGATATCTGACATGAACATTGGTTTTGCACAGAAAGCAGTCTACAATATTTTTTATTACTTCCTCATTAGGTGGAACTCACCATAAATCATACATTTTCATTGTTTCTCTATCTCGATATTCATGCTTCTCATAGTATCCAATCAGCTTGCCACTATCTCTAAGTGCCACCATATATACATCTTTATTCTGCTTCTCATTATGAAATGTATACACAATATTATGGCTTTCGTCCTGTGCAAACCATTCTGTCACCTGTCTTATCTTTTCCTGTGATTCCTTATTATGACATTCCAGCAAGCTTCTGCCAATCAGCTTGTCTCCGCCACGCTTTCCATAATTAACAACCGCAGCAGGATTCATATATATTATTTCATGATTAAGATTGCATATAACGACTGCGGCTCTATCCTGATCTATGATACTTTTAAAATAACTTATATTAATCTCATTATGGTTCAATCTACTTTTTAACTCCAAAATATCATGCTTTATTTGTTCAATGACTATCTTAAATTCCTCATCGCTTTTTCCAGTTGGATCTTCAAGTCCCCAATTATCATCAAATGGTCTGCCTATAAATGGACACCCTACATTACATCCCATTGATATTGCAATATCCGGATCTGGAATATCACTAACCAGCTTACTGAACTGTCCTTCTGCTTCCATATCCATATTATATAATTCCTTCATAATACGGACAGCATCCTGATTAATCTGTGGTTTTGTTTCTGTACCCGCCGAATAACTTTGAAACACATCTGATGCCAGATGTCTTCCAAAAGCCTCAGCAATCTGACTTCTACATGAATTATGAACACAAATAAAAGCTACTTTTACATTACTCATAAAATGGACACCTCTCCTTTATACATTGCTCATTAAAATCTGTGAATCCACATTGCATTTGTTCATATTGCAATGTTACTCCATAATGAGCATTCACATAATCAATACCATTCTTAAATGCTATCATTGCATCTCTCTTGCAGCATCTTGGTCCGTTTATGGTTCCTAATTCTCCAATTGCTTTCGAGGTAAACTGCATATGATTTCCCCATGTTCCATCCGTTGAAAGCGGACCTGTTCCGTCGATGATTGCAAGTGCAGCACCTATAGATGTGATTGCTCCGCATATTCCCCATAAACCGCACATTGCCCCCGGCATCCTAAGTCCCTCTGCCATCAACCTGTCCAATGCCTGTTCTAAGTCAATCTCTCCTCCTGCGTTTTTGTAGGCTACAAGCAAACTTGCACCATCTAATATATGGTGTTCCGGTCCATGAATACTGACATATTCCTTCTTTGCTATCTGTTTAAAAATAACAACCGGATTTGTTCCCTGTTCTTTCTTTATATCTTTTACAATCAGTTCTGCTTTTTCTCTTACTGTCATAGAAAACTTCCTTTCGTCTTATTTACAATTTTTACAAGTATTAACAGGATTCCCCCTCTAACAACAGCTATCTTTTTTGTCACAGCATGACTCACACGTCAAACTGCCAATAGAATCTTTGAATTCTATTAAAGTTTCACAATTCAAGGAATAATGGTGCCATTTGCCTTCTTTCCGGTCATTAACCAACCCACACTCCACCAGTATTTTCATATGATGAGATAATGTAGGCTGAGTAATACTAAATCTTTCCAAAAGCCTGCATCCGCATTTTTCTCCATTTGACAACATCTGCACTATTTCCAGCCTGTTTGAATCTCCAAGTGCCTTGCATATTAAAGAAACATCCGCTAATCTCATTTCATTCACCTCGTATTGATAATTATCTATGTATAAAATTAGCATATACATAGATGAATGTCAATGTATTTTCGTGAAATAAAGTTCTACATTTTCATGTACAGCTTTACACCTTTAATTCCTTTGAATTTATATCTATAATTTCAACATTCATATAATCTAAGAACCTATTGATAAATAAGCATCCGCGGAAGGATTTTAAATTTTAATTTTTTTGATTATATGGAAACAGCAGATAAATATTTTTGCTGTTTCTATTTCTATATAATTTTTAATTATTTTTTTCGTGATCTTATTAATGGATAATTTTTGTTATCCATCACCTAAATCATATCACATATATAATTTAATACCACTCTAATTATAACTAAATTTGCTCAGACCAATAACTCCTATTTCCATCTACTCAATCCCCATCACATATCCAAACATATACCATCAATAAATCCTATTCACAATAAAATAACTGTTTCGTACTCTTAGGTTTATCAGGAATACTCATTTTTAATATTCCTCTTTCAACTAATGGCATAACATATTTTTTCATAACATATGACACTGAATTTATACCTAAATAATGACAAATTTCATTTCTTGTTCTAGGTGTCTTACAGAATATAATTAAATTTTTCTCTTCGCTGCTTTCAATCATTTTATTATATTCATTTTCTTTGTATTTATATAATTTAACTATAAAGCAGCCCCTTTCGTCCAAGAATTCTGGTTCAGGTAAATTATATTCACGCATTGCCCTTCTTATAGTAGGAATACCTGAATATCTATTTTCTGTAATTTTCAACACCTCTAGTTCTGATGCAATTATTGGATTTCTCGTGTCTGATTGTACTTTTCCCAATTGGTCTATTCTTATTCTTCCATATATTCCATCTGGATTTCTAATCTCTATTCTATTTTCAAACATAATAATCTGTATAGGCATGCCTTCTGTATGAATACTATAATCACGATGCACTAATGCATTAAGGATAGCTTCCCTAATAGCTATAATTGGATAATCTGTACGGTCTTTACGTTTTCCTGTTTCAGAGTCAACTATTATATACAAGAAACTTAAATTATATTCATTAATTTAATATAATTTCATCTTTATAGCCAAGCTAACTAATCAAACAACTTAAATATTTCAGTTGTTAAGAATCCAGTATCATTCTCAAAGCAACTTTAGATGTGATATTCATAAAGTGGGAATAATCAACTTTTGCATAGGAACATGCGTGGTAAAAGGTATTGAGGGATTTTGTGGTAATCCCAGACAAAAAGTGCTGATATAAAAATCGAATGGAATGTACAGATTCCAATGTTAGTATTGATAAAACGAGTAAAAACAAAGTATCTGCTGTTGGAGCAGAAAAAGTTTCAAAATAAAATGTTTTAGAGCAAACTCATTATACATCAGAAAGCCCTGTACGATATTTTTTTATGAAAAAGTTGTAAAGTGGTGTAAAGATTAATGATCTTTGTATTGGCACCGAAAATATATTTATTTCTCCGCGGCTTTTCTTCCAGGATGGGAGAGTGCCGCGGAGAATTTTTTGCGAAGAAAGAATTGTTATAGCTTTTGTAATTCCGGGAAAACCTTTATCTAAGAAAAAAATACAATATTAACATGAATATCATGAATATAATATTGGAGGCTGTGAATATTCCCAAATATTTCCCTCTCAGATTCCTGTTTTCTTTTGCAATATATTTGAAACTTATCAGGCTTGCCATGGATGCAATCAGAGTGCCGAGACCTCCAATATTGGTTCCGACAATTAAAGCCCGGTAATTATCTGTAAAGCCGGATAAAAGAAGCGCAACGGGAACATTGCTCATAATCTGACTGGCAAGAACAGCAGTAAGTGTTTCCCTTCCTGCCATGATTCTTTCCAGAAAACTGCTGAATTGCGGAATCCTTCCAAGGTTGCCGATAAAAATAAATAATGCGATAAAGGTGGCAAGCAGGGAGTAATCCACCCTGCTTATATTTTCCCTGTTTCTTAGCAGCATATATATAAGAACCAATACAAGAGGAATCTGGTATGGAATGATACGTGCAACAGTGAGCAGGCAGATTGTAAATAAGATCATGTAAGCGGCCAGGTATTCCATGTTAAGTTCTTTTCTGTCAGAGAATCCCAAAAGAGTTTTATCTTTTTCTAAACCGCATACGTGAGGTGCTTTGGCAGCGGCTACCTGTATCCATATCAGAAGAAGGATAAGTGCTGTGGCGGAATATGGAAGCATCAGGGTTATTAATTCTGCCGCGGACATCCCTGCTCTGGCATATAGATAAAGGTTCTGCGGATTTCCGATTGGTGTGAGCATGCTTCCGAGATTAGCAGCGATTGTCTGCATGGCTACTATTTTAAGAAACCAGTAATTGCCCAGTTCCTTTGGCAGTTTATGCACTATGATCAGTGCAAGAGGAACAAAAGTAATCAATGCCACATCATTGGTGATCACCATTGACAGGAAGAAACATAAGAGTACCAACAGCCTGATCACACCCACAGTTCCCGATGTTCCCATCAGCAATTTTTGAGCAAGTATATCAAAAACACCAACAGCCTTCAAACCAGCTACAATTGCCATCAAACAGAAGAGGAGCCCGAGAGTCCTGAAATCGATATAAGTAAAATAAGCCTTATCCGGTCTGACCCAGAACATAGAAAGAAGCGCCAGGATCACTGCAATTGACAAAACGGTTTCTTTCCTGAAAAAAACATATAATTTTTGTAACATCAATATTTCCTTTCCGGTCTGATACGACTGCGTATAAGTATATCACAGAAACATCCAGAAAAAAAGAATATCATTTTGTATTGTGGATTGTGTTTGCGATTACTGCCTCATTCCTGTATAACACCACTTTACAACTTTTTCATAAAAAAATATCGTACAGGAGTTTCGTTTTGAATTAAGTCAGGGCATTCGTTTTGTGATAATCAATAATTACCTTGCCTTTTATACGATTGATGAAGAAAAACAGACTGTAATCATCGTTTGTTTTCTCTATCAGAAAAGTAACTGGACTTCCATTCTTCGACAGATTTTTCCCCTCATTTAATCATTACAGCAGTCACCAAATTCTCGTGCAAGCATGGATTTTGGCTCGTTGCTCACATAAATTCAAAAATGCAGTACAATCATCTCAGATTGTACTGCATTTTTTGAATACAGGTGGCTTTTTAATTTTTTGTTATAACTTAATGTAACTTATCACCAGTAAACATACAACTTAAAGCCACTTTTATCCCATTTAATTTTCAAGCAATTATACTATTCGTATGATTACATTCTGTCATGGAATGTTCTAGAAATAACATCCATCTGCTGTTCCTTTGTAAGGTCGATGAACTTAACAGCATAACCAGATACACGGATTGTAAAGTTAGCATATTCTGGCTTTTCTGGGTGTTCCATAGCATCAAGTAACTTATCCTTACCGAATACGTTAACATTGAGGTGATGAGCACCCTGATCGAAGTATCCATCCATAACATTAACAAGGTTGTTAATTCTTTCTTCTTCGTTATGTCCTAAAGCGTCTGGGTTCATTGTCTGTGTATTAGAAATACCATCTAATGCCCACTCGTAAGGAAGCTTTGTAAGTGAGTTAAGTGAAGCAAGAAGACCATTCTGCTCTGCACCATAACTTGGGTTAGCACCAGGAGCAAGTGGAGTACCAGCCTTACGTCCATCAGGCATAGCACCTGTGTACTTACCATATACTACGTTAGAAGTAATTGTAAGGATAGATGTTGTTGGCTCTGAATTTCTGTAAGTATGTCTCTTCTTAATCTTCTCAAGGAATGTCTTAAGTAACCATACAGCAATATCATCAGCTCTGTCATCATCGTTACCATACTTAGGGAAGTCGCCTTCGATTTCGTAATCTACAACGATACCTGTCTCATCACGTACTGTCTTAACCTTTGCATACTTAATAGCTGAAAGTGAATCTACAACGTGTGAGAATCCAGCGATACCAGTAGCAAATGTTCTCTTAACATCTGTATCAATAAGAGCCATCTCAGCAGCTTCATAGTAATACTTATCATGCATATACTGGATAAGGTTAAGTGTATTAACATAAAGATCAGCTAACCAATCCATCATAGCATCGAACTTATCAACAACTTCATCATAATCAAGATATTCTGAAGTAACTGGCTTGTAAGCAGGACCAACCTGTTCTCTGTTCTTAACATCTACACCACCATTGATAGCGTAAAGTAAGCACTTAGCAAGGTTTGCTCTAGCTCCGAAGAACTGCATTTCCTTACCTGTCTGTGTAGCAGATACACAGCAGCAGATTGAATAATCATCGCCCCATGTTACCTTCATAACATCATCGTTCTCATACTGGATTGAAGATGTATCAACAGAAATCTTAGCAGCATACTTCTTGAAGCTTTCTGGAAGTCTTGAAGAATAAAGTACTGTAAGGTTTGGTTCTGGTGAAGGTCCCATGTTCTCAAGTGTATGAAGGAATCTGAAGTCGTTCTTTGTAACCATTGAACGTCCATCGATACCTGTACCACCAACTTCAAGAGTAGCCCATGTAGGATCTCCTGAGAATAATTCGTTGTATGATGTAATTCTTGCGAACTTAACCATTCTACACTTCATAACGAAATGATCAATAAGTTCCTGAGCTTCCTTCTCTGTAAGAGTACCAGCTTCAAGATCTCTCTGAATATAGATATCAAGGAATGTAGATACACGACCTACAGACATAGCAGCACCATTCTGTGTCTTGATAGCTGCAAGATATCCAAAGTATAACCACTGAACAGCTTCCTTAGCATTAGTAGCTGGCTTGCTGATATCATAACCATAGCTTTCAGCCATCTTCTTCATACCTGCAAGTGCCTTGTACTGATCAGATATTTCTTCTCTTAAACGGATAACGTCATCAGTCATTGTTCCACAACCACAGTTAGCGTGATCCTTCTTCTTTTCTTCCATAAGGAAGTCGATACCGTAAAGAGCAACTCTTCTGTAGTCACCTACGATACGTCCACGTCCATAAGTATCTGGAAGACCTGTGATGATGTGGCTGTGACGAGCCTTTCTCATCTCTGGTGTATAAGCATCGAATACACCCTGGTTATGTGTCTTATGATATTCTGTGAAGATCTTATGAAGTTCTGGATCTGGTTCATAACCATAGTTCTTGCATGATTCTTCTGCCATCTTGATACCACCATAAGGCATAAATGCTCTCTTAAGTGGCTTATCTGTCTGAAGACCAACTACCTGTTCAAGCTCCTTCATAGATTCATCTATATATCCAGGACCATAAGCTGTAAGACCAGCAACAACTTTTGTTTCCATATCAAGTACGCCGCCCTTAGCTCTTTCTTCCTTCTGTAATTCCTGAAGTCTTCCCCAAAGCTTGTTAGTAGCTTCTGTAGGTCCTTCAAGGAAACTTTCATCTCCATCATATGGCTTGTAATTGTTCTGAACGAAATCTCTTACATTGATCTCTTCTTTCCAAAGTCTGCCTTTGAAACCATTCCACTGATCAAAATTTACCATTATTGGTTCCTCCTTAATAAAATAACTGTTAATTTGTATAATAGTTTGTATATTGTATACAAAACTCTCAAAAATATAAAGCGAAATGTTAATTTCTTAACTATCTCTCGCAAGGGTATATTAACACCCCTGTCAATTAATTTCAATACATTTTTTAGTTGTTTTTAGTTTTATACAATGACGGCTTAAATTAACATTTTCTTCCAAATTATGTGTCTTTACAGCGGCAGATTATTGTTTATCACGACATTTTATAATAAAATGATTTTTCCTAAAATCAATTTCTCCATTTTTCTTCATACGGCTTAATTCTGCTGACATTGCACTCCTGTCAACTGAAAGATAATCAGCCAACTGCTGCCTGTTAAATGGTATATCGAACTCATCACTCCCACATTTGGCGGCTCTTGCTGATAAATATGACAATACTTTCTCCTTAGTGCTTCGTTTGGATAAATGTGTAATCTTCTCGTTCATAACCACACACCTGTCAGCAAGCATATATATAAGATTATGAATAAGATTACTGTGGAACTGGCACGATGAACTACATACCGTCATAACCTTGTATGTGTCAAGAAATGCAACTATACATTTATCTGCCGCAACAACCTCTACATTGGATGTCTTGTCGTTACTGCATGCATATGCCTCTCCGAATATTTCACCCGCTGACACATATGTCATAATATGCCTGTTGCCCCAGTAATCAGCCTTTTCTATGCTCACATTGCCCTGAATCACCATACCTATTTTGGATATTTTATCGCCTTCATTAAATATAACTTCTTCTTTGTCATACTCGCGAAATGTTATCTCAAGGCATTTGCTCATTCCATTAGCCTCGTCTGGTTCTATACCGCTAAACAGCCTGCTCTTTTGTATAACTCCCATATAATCCTGTGAAATGTCATATAATATTCTGCCCATATTCTTCAATCCTATTCTTCTCTATATTATTCATAAAATAATCTATAAAATCTACGGTGTCTATTCGCAGCCGCTTCCTTTTCTTTTGCACTCATTTGCCAATCTCTATCTTTTCGCACTATTAACTTAATATACTACACACCTGTACTATAACCTAGCATATCCTACACTCACGAATTCGTGCTTCCGCACTCTTTATCCTGTTTCACAGGATATTCGTTCGTTAATGGTGCAAGAAAAGTAAATGTCTGCTTCGCAGCCGCTTCCTTTTCTTTTGCACTCATTACATTATAATCTTATTTTTGTTGTATTTACAACATACTTTATTAATATTTAATATTATACTTACCAGGTAGTTAAGATATAATTCAAACTAATCAGCCAGCTATGAAAATATGGCTGAAAATAACCACAACATATACTTATTAAGACATTTTAGCGGGTCTGCAGGATAGAATCCTGTTTCACAGGATTCTCCACCTATGGCGGAACACTTTAGTGGCATCTACATTACCGCCGTATGGTGAATCTGCCCAGAGGGCTTTTTATTTAACAGGAATTTTTATCAGAATTTTCTATTAAATAAAAATACTACTATAAATAGGAGGATTTATTTGATTATGATAAGAAAGATTATAGAAATTAATGAAGAACTCTGCAACGGCTGTGGCTTATGTGCACACGCCTGTCACGAGGGAGCTATTGGAATTGTTGACGGAAAGGCTAAGCTTTTAAGAGATGATTATTGTGACGGTTTTGGCGACTGTCTGCCAGCCTGCCCTATGAATGCAATTCGTTTTATTGAGCGTGAAGCTCCTGAATATAATGAAGCTGAAGTACTTGCTAACAAAGCGGCAAGTGGAAACCAGATTAACAACTGGCCTGTACAGATTAAGCTTGTATCTCCTTTTGCACCATGCTTTAATGGAGCTGACCTTCTTATTGCAGCAGATTGTACAGCTTATGCCTACAGTACATTCCACCACGATTTTATGCGTAACCACATAACACTTATCGGATGTCCAAAGCTTGATATGGTTGACTATTCTGAGAAATTAACCGAGATATTCAAGAATAATAACATAAAGAGCATAACTGTAACACGTATGACTGTACCTTGCTGTGGTGGATTGCAGTATGCAGTTGAAAAGGCTGTAGCTGACAGCGGCAAGACAATTCCTGTAAGAGTTGTAACTATTGGTACTGATGGCAACCGTGTTAATTAATTTTTCTGTAATGCTTAGTGATATAGTACAACTATAAAAATACAGGTGACGACTATATCATTTTCCCATATCAATAAAATATATTAACCATAACTCTGCCTCTGCAAATGTATAATATCGAAATGCTTTTCCAGGTTTATAATATAAGATTGTCACACGAAACTTATATTTTAATATGCTGACATTACTCAGGACTTTTATATTTCTATGTTCTATATAATGCCAGCATATAATTTCTTGTAACAGTCTTTAATTATTTTTTATTCTCCTATATTCCCAATTATATCCCTCAATGGCACATTTTCTGCCTCACATATGCTCTTAATAGTTTCATATTCAGGATATCTCTTAACTTTGCCATTAGGAAGCGTACACACCTTTACGTCAATTTCACCATATGGTGTACTGACTTTTTCAATTTTTCTTGGAAGAATTGTTCTCTTCATTGCACAACGTCTTATTCCTATTGTCGTTGTTTCCTCAAATATGATATTTTCCATAGTCGTAATATCTTCCTTGCAGCATATTACAACAAGCTCATATGCAGGTCTGTTCTTTTTCATATATATAGGAAGAAAATGCACTTCTCTTGCACCCGCCTTATACAGGCGCTCCATAGTGTATCCTAATATCTCTGACGAACAGTCATCAATATCCGTTTCCAGCTTATATATTAAGTCAGCATTTTCGTCTAAGCTTTCACTATTACTCTCAATAAGCATTGCCCTTAATACTCCCGGAAGCTCATACTCTCTCTTGCCTGCACCATATCCAGTCTTCTTTATTGTAAAATGCTGTGGAAGTGCTGTATCTGTTCTTACAGCCGCTACAATCGCCGCTCCCGTTGGCGTTACAAGTTCGCCTTTAATATTGGTATTGCTTAATTCTATATTATAAGCTGATGTTATATTAAGAACCGCTGGCACTGGTACTGGAATTATTCCGTGCTGGCACCTTATTGTTCCAGTTCCCTCGCTGATACCTGGAACATACACCCTGTCTATATGCAGGTTATCGAAGCATACAGCAAACGCCACTATATCCACAATCGAGTCTACTGCACCAACCTCGTGAAAATGAACATTTTCAATATCTGTAGCGTGTGCCTTGGCTTCTGCTTCTGCTAATATTCTGAATATTTTCTTAGCAAGCTTTTCTGCATTCTCAGTAAGCTGTGTCTGCTCTATAATAGAATATATTTCTTTCAGCCCCCTGTGGCTGTGATGTGCTGAATGAGTATGCGAATGTACATTTTCAAAATTGTGCGTATGCCCTTCGCCATTAAGATGTCCATACAGATATTCCATATCGTGGTCGTGGTTCTCGTGTCCGCTGTCCAGCACTACATTAAAATCACACGAATCTATACCATTCTTTTTAACTCTTGTTATCTTAACCTCATAACCTGTCAGAGGCATAGTTGCAAGTGTTTTTAACAAATATTCTTTATCCGCTCCGGCATCAAGAAGTGCCGCAACAGACATATCTCCGCTTATTCCTGAATAACATTCAAGATATAATTCTCTCATATATGTATAACCTCATTTCTTAGCAAATGTAGTAAAAAGGCAAGCATCATTCATCTAGATAATAAATCTGATGCTGTGCCTGCCCTTTCCTTGTTTACGATATAATATGACTACTTCGTAGTCACTTAGAAGTTTCTTCGAAACTTCGTATGCGTTGAAAAACAACGCAGAAATTATGATATAATATGACTACTTCGTAGTCACTTAGAAGTTTCTTCGAAACTTCGTATGCGTTGAAGAACAACGCAGAAATTATGATATAATATGACTACTTCGTAGTCACTTAGAAGTTTCTTCGAAACTTCAGATGCGTTGAAGAACAACGCAGAAATTATGATATAATATGACTACTTCGTAGTCACTTAGAAGTTTCTTCGAAACTTCAGATGCGCTGAAAAGCTGCACAAATAGTTAACATTTATTTACTGGCCTATGAATTCCATAACCTGTTCTTCACCTATAAAGCCTATATTAGTTGCAGCAACTTCTCCGTTCTTAAATAAAAGAAGGGTTGGTATTGAAGCTACCTTATACTGTAATGCAAGATTAAGTTCCTTATCTGTATCAATCTTACATATCTTTACATCGTCCTGCTTTGCCGCTACTTCCTCAAGGACTGGTGCAAGCATCTGGCAAGGTCCACACCATGTTGCCCAGAAATCTACAAGCACTGGCTTATCCGACTCAAGTACCTCCTGTTTAAATGTTGCTTCTGTAACGTGAATAATCTCCATAATTATCTCCTTTCGTTTTTCTTTTCAATCTCCATATGATATAATATTTTATTCAATGTCCACGACTTGTTAGTCTTAGTCATAACAGCCTTGTAATCGACATTAAGATTGTTGTTTCTGATACCAAATAAAAGCTTGTCCAGATGTTTCTGTGTAACATCACAGAATATAACTATGCTTTTATCTTTATTAATAAATGGCATAATATCATCAGTTCTGTAATCCTGACTATATGCCAGTACATTTTCTAATGTATCTGAAAGCTTAGTATTGTCAATAACTATGCTTTTTATTCGCATATTAGCCGCCATTGTTATAATCTTTCTGGCATCAGCTACATTATATATTATAATCTTTTCCATATACAATCCTCATTATCCAAACATTTTATTTAATTAATACAATTCCTAAAATCACCAGCAGCCCGGAACTCACATTAAAATCACTTAATCATTCTCTTAATTTCATTCAGTTCTTCCTCGTGCTTTCTTGAAATAGCACCCGGATTACGTTTCATAATTCTGAATACGCTCTTGTAGTTTCTTCCAGTATCAGCCTTAAGATTTACCTTTTCATTTTCAAGTGTTTCTAAAAGCTGGTTAGCCGCCTTCTCGTCCATAATCTTATTCTTAAGACTCTCTTTAACAGCCTCTGTCATTCTCTGTAAGGTTGCAAGCTTAACACCTTTTCTTTCATTCATATCATTCTCGAATGAAATTCTACCCTTAAGCTTACCCACTGAACCTGCCTTATTCATAACACTTGCTTTACCTTCAGCGAATTTTTCTTTCATTTTATTATAATCATCTTCAACAAATGCTGAGGCAACCTCAAGTCTTTTGGCAAGAATTCTTATCTGTTCATTACTATTAGCAAGCTTTTCAATTGCAGCCTTCAAATCCATAGCTTCATTGAATGACTGTGTAAAGTCAACTGCCATAGCTATTGTCAAGACAAATGCTATTATGTCCGTAATTGTATCTGGAAGCATATATACAATGCCCTCTATAGGTCTGTGTACAATTCTTACAAGAAGAACAGAGAACACACCCCAGCCTAATGATACGAACAGACATATATGTCCCATTAAATTTAATGGCTGATTACTGTAATCCCAGTATCTTACGCCGAACATTTTCTCCATACAATATCCTGTAACAAATTCAAGTATTGTTGATGATATCATTCCAAACAGGAATATTAAAGCTATATTATCCCTTACTCCTATAGTACTTACCAATATTACCATTGCACCTGAACCATATATTGGAAGTGCTGGTCCATGAAGAAATCCCCTGTTTACCCACTTTCCTTTTCTGGCTGATACATAACAACATTCCCATACCCAACCAAAGAAACAATATATATAAAAGAATAATAACCACTGCGATACAGTATATGCCTGCATTGTAGCCTCCATTTCTATTAATTACAACATAATAATTACAATATAAAATATGTAACATTTTACCACTTATAATTATTAATTACAAACAGCCAAGCCTTAAAAAACTTGTTATTTATACTTTTTTAATATTCTGACATTCCGCTTTCTTAGGTTATATATATTTCCTGTTATATAAAAGTAAATTCCTGCCAGTACCTTATAGCACCCGACAGGAATTCACCTTTAACTTTGGTATGAATTTAGTTCCACATAAGATTTCTGAACTTTTGTTTGAATTTTTTACTACATATTAGTTCTGTTCCCTCTCTTAATATTATCGAATTAACCGTCATACTACTCACATTCATACAATTAACTATCTCCGACTCATTAATGTACTCAAACCCATATTTCCCCAATAAATTATATACATCCTTCATCTTCCCATAAAATCTATCACTGGCATTATTCGTATGAATCATAATAATTCTGTTGGCACAGCTTATATAGTTGATTTCATCAATTCTGATGCGTACTACTTTAATGCTATTACCATATATTAATACTCTGGTATCCTCATTAAGAACCATCTTATATGTGTTCATATTCCGTCCCTCTCCTTATCTTTAGTGATGCGGTGAAATCGGAACTGCCATATATAATTTTATTACAATTCATATATGACGTAAACAGCCTTATATGCAATATTTATCTTATGCAAATGTATACAAGGTAAGCCACATATGATACAAGCATAACTGCACCATGCCAGTTGACAAGCTTTTTCTTTGACCACGCGAATATCCATACAACCACACTCATAACAACAAGAATAGCAATGTCGATAAGATTTTCTGTTACAAATGCTACAGGACTTATTGCCCCAGCAACACCCAATACAAGAAGAATATTAAAAATGTTAGAGCCGATGACATTTCCCAATGCCATATCCACTTCATTCTTCTTAGCCGCAACGATTGATGTAACAAGCTCTGGAAGACTTGTTCCTAGTGCAACTATTGTAAGTCCGATAAGATTCTGGCTTATACCAAATCCAGTTGCAATTGTGGAAGCTCCATCAACAACAAAATCACCACCGAACTTAATAGCTACTGCTCCACCAATAATGTATACAATACACTGCCATACTGGAAGAATTTTTATCTCTTCATCAACCTCTTCTTCAAGTTCTTTATTAAGTGCCTCGTTACGTGCATTTTTAGCTGATACAATCATCAAGCAAAGGTAAACTGCGAATATTACAAGAAATACTATTCCGTCAATTCTTCCAAGTGTCATTCCAACAGCACCAAGTGCCGCAAGAAGAATGGCACATATGATAGAAAATGGAAATTCTTTCTTTAAAGTATCTTTTGATACCGCCAATGGTGTAAATAATGCACATACACCACACACAACCATAAGGTTAAATATATTAGAACCTATTACATTACTTACAGCTAAAGCATTATTATTGTTAAGTGAAGCTGTAACACTAACTGCACATTCTGGCAGACTTGTACCCATAGCTACAATTGTAAGTCCGATTATCATTGAAGGTACTTTTAATCTTTTCGCAACTGACGAACTTCCGTCAACAAAGAAATCTGCTCCCTTTATAAGAAGCACAAAACCTATAATAAGCAGTAATAATGCCAATAACATTTCTTTCATATATTAATCCTCATTTCTTACTTAATTATAATATTATAACTAAAGTATTCCCAAACCGTCAAGTAATATCTTAATTCCTATAAGAATAAGAATAATCCCTCCACAAAGTTCTGCTTTAGACTGATATTTATCACCAAATATACTTCCAATTTTAACACCTGCCGCTGAACAGACAAATGTAATACAGCCTATAAATAATACCGCTGGAAGAATGGCAACCTTAAGGAATGCTAATGACACGCCTACTGCAAGTGCATCAATACTTGTTGCAATTGCAAGTAATAACATACTCTTAAATCCCATATCATTGCTGACATTTTCTTCTTCCCCTAATGACTCCTTAATCATATTACCACCAATTGCAAGAAGAAGTGCAAATGCAACCCAGTGTGAATATCTGGTAACCATATCGGCAAACAGACTTCCGAGATAATAGCCAATAAGCGGCATCAATGCCTGAAATCCACCAAACCACGCACCGGCAATGCACATATGCTTAGGCTTTATCTTTCCAAGCGACAAGCCCTTACATATAGATACAGCAAAAGCATCCATTGAAAGTCCTACTGCCAGTATAAATAATTCAACAATACTCATTTCTTAATTGTCCTCATTTCTATATTTTATCTGTTGCTCCAAGAAAGATTATAACCAATTGTCATATCATATATAATAATTGATGTTTTAACGAAAACGAATTCCAGTTATATAAAAAAGACCCGCAGACAGTACTGATACTGTCCACGAGTCTCATCATTTAAAGTAATACCGGGCTTATAAGCCATTATGTCGATATAACTGCATATATAAATATGCCGATTACTCCCTCTAGGAATTAGCTTATTGATAATTTATCATCAATAGTCTGATTTTGCAATGTTTTTTTTCGCATACATATTTATCAGAGTTATAAAATTCCAGCAATAATATATGTAATTAATGCCGCAATCCATGCTACAACACACTGAATAACTACAACATATGCTGCCCATTTACCTCCAAGTTCTTTTTTAACTGAGGCAATTGCCGCAACACAAGGTGTATACAAAAGACAGAACACAAGAAATGACATTGCACCCGCAGCTGATATAACAGATACCATCTCTATCGTACTTCCAAATAGAATTGATATCGTAGATACTACACTTTCCTTTGCCATTACGCCTGTAAGTATAGCTGTTACAAGTCTCCAGTCTCCAAATCCTAATGGTTTAAACAACGGAGTAATCATACCTGCTAATACAGCAAGTATACTCTGTCTTGAATCTGCCACAACGTTAAGCCTTATATCAAAATTCTGCATAAACCATATAAGTATTGTTGCAATAAATATAATAGAAAATGCTTTCTGTAAGAAATCCTTTGCCTTTTCCCATAACAAATGTACCACATTCTTAGCACCAGGCATTCTGTAATTAGGAAGCTCCATAACAAATGGAACTGGTTCTCCCTTAAATAATGTCTTTTTAAATATAAACGCCATAATTATTCCAACAATAATTCCTATAAAATACATACCTATCATAACAAGCGCTGCATAATGTGGGAAAAATGCTGCTGAGAAAAAGGCATATATAGGTACTTTTGCTGAACAACTCATAAATGGTGTTAAAAGAACTGTCATCCTACGGTCTCTTTCAGATGAAAGTGTACGGCTTGCCATAACTCCTGGAACACTACATCCAAAACCAATTAACATAGGCACTATACTTCTTCCTGATAATCCAAGTTTACGTAAGAGCTTATCCATAATAAATGCGACTCTTGCCATATAACCGCTATCTTCAAGAATTGATAAAAAGAAGAATAATGTTACGATTATCGGAAGAAAGCTTAATACACTACCAACCCCATTGAATATTCCATCTATGATAAGTGCATGCAATACCGAATTAACATTCATTGCTGTCAGAAGATTATCAACCCCATTTGTAACAAATGTAATTAAAATATCAAGTACATTGGAGAGTGCCGCACCTATAACATTAAATGTAAGATAAAACACAAGTCCCATAATTGCTATAAACATTGGGATACCTGTATATTTACCAGTAAGAAGCTTATCAATCTTCTGGCTTCGTATTCTTTCCTTACTTTCTCTTGGCTTTACAACCGTATTCTTACAGACATCTTCAATATAAGCAAATCTCATATCTGCTATAGCTGAGGCTCTATCCATTCCACATTCTTCTTCCATCTGTACTATAATGTGTTCAATCATTTCTTTTTCATTCTGCTCAAGTTCAAGATGCTTAAGTACAAGTGAATCCCCCTCAACAACCTTGGAGGCTGCAAATCTTTCAGGGTATCCTGCTTTGTCTGCATGGTCACTTATAAGCGACATAATGCCATGTATACATCTATGAACCGCACTGTCCTTGGAACAAAAATCTGATATCTGTGGTTTTTCCTGATATTTTGCAACGTGAATGGCATGACTTACCAGTTCTTCTATGCCCTCACCTTTAGCCGCTGATATTGGTATAACCGGAACTCCAAGCAATTCCTCAATTGCGTTAATTCTTACAGAACCTCCATTGACTCTTACCTCATCCATCATATTAAGTGCAATTACCATAGGAATTCCTAATTCCATAAGCTGCATTGACAGATAAAGGTTTCTTTCAATATTAGTAGCATCTAATATATTAATAATACCTTTAGGTTTGTCCATAAGCAGAAATTCCCTTGTTACTATTTCTTCACTGCTATATGGTGACATTGAATATATTCCTGGCAAATCTGTTATAAGTGTATCAGGATAACCTTTTATAACTCCGTCTTTTCTATCAACTGTAACACCTGGAAAATTACCTATATGCTGATTGGAGCCTGTTAATACATTAAAAAGGGTTGTTTTTCCACAATTCTGGTTGCCTACAAGTGCAAATGTCAGCTTTTCATCATCTGGAAGAGGATTTTCATTTTCCTTATCGTGATACCTGCCTCCTTCACCAAATCCCGGATGTTCCTTTACTATACTATTCATTTTAACATTTTCCACAGCTTTATTATCAATACAATAAGGCTCACTTACCTCTATCTGTTCTGCATCTGAAAGTCTTATGGTAAGCTCATAGCTATGAATTCTTAATTCAACAGGGTCACCCATAGGAGCATATTTTATAACTGTAACTTCTGCACCCTGAATAAGTCCCATATCCAGAAAATGTTGTCTTAATGCACCATCTCCACCTACTTTTAATATTGTAGCACTTTTACCTGCTGGCAAATCTTTTATTGTCACAATCGTACCTCCTGTTATATATTCGAAATGTATCTTATTCGGCTAAATATTATCTTTAACTTGTTAAATTTGTATTATCCTGTCTGCTTATTATGTCACTTCTATGCGTAATTCCTGTTATTCTGTCATATAGCATATTTCTTGTGCTGCTAAACAGACACAATAATAAATCAAATGCCATATATATTGTAATTAAAATACATATCACACATCCTGCTGTAACTGCCCATAATTTTACCCCTTCAAGTTCAATCGCCATACGATAAAAGTTATACGCATATAGTAATGAGGGTACACTTATTGTATATATTATAAAATATCTTATAAACAGCTTATACATTTTTATATGTGGAACTTTATTAATATTAAGAACAGTATCTTTGCAGTCTATAAGACGTATATTAACCAGTGCCTTGCCTATTGTCCGCCCTCTTGTAAGCTTTGTCACAAGTGTGAACACAATAACGATATACAGCGATAAAATAACTACATATCTCACATCATATACCGAACCCAGCACCATTTTCCTGGTAATTATATGCTCGTGCCAAAGCAACAGCATAGCCGCCAGCACTGGAATCATTATAATTACCATATCAATTATCCACGCAACACCTCTCCTGAATTCAGATACAATCTGCCCTCTCTTATATGCAGCCTCATCAAGTCTATCCCTTTTCGGAAGCATAAACACTATAAGCGGTGTGCATACATAACCTAATACTCCACCTAATGTATTACATATAAGGTCATCAACCTCAAAATACCTATATGGATATCTGTATATTCCATACAGTCCTGAAATCTGTGTCAATTCAAAGAACAGGCTGTACCCAAATGAAAATATAAGCACCTGCCACCAGGGTCTTTTAAAATAATATCTAAGATATACTCCAAACGGAAATAACAGCAGTATATTAAATGCAGCCTGCCAGAAATCAAAACATTTAAACAGGTTAACATATGTAGATGGCTGTGACAAAGTGACATTAGCTGTAGCTATAATTCTCCTTATTGCATCAAACGGAACAAGCAGGACACTCGCAGTATCTGGTGTAACCGAGCTTCTTGGAGGAAGTGGAAGCACTGTCATAAAATATGATGTCAGCATATAGAATATAAATGTATATACAATCCCCGTTCTAAGTATAAGGATTGAACCATATTTGTGATACTCATATAATATGTAAGGTATTGTAAATATTACAGCAAGTATAGGAAACACATAGCAGGCTGATATTATTGGTTTTAAATATACTTCCATTAACTGACTCCTTGTTATCTTATTAAATATGCTTTAGTAATTATCAAATATCCGAATAAGTTTAACACGCATATTGGCTCTTATCAATATTTTTTATCAATAACCGGTGTAAAGTGAAATTTATAAAAATTTGTTGTAAATTAGATAATTCACAGTTGACAGTATCTCTATGCAATGAGAGAATACTAACTGAAACAGAATTATAATCACAACATATTATTAATTCTAAGAAAAAATAAAGTGAACGGATATAAGAATTTTACAGATTTTTTATACATATATTTATGATACAATATCCGTATCCGATTGGAGGAATAATGTTAGAGATTTTAAAAGCGATACTTTTTGGTATTGTCGAAGGTATCACTGAATGGCTTCCTATAAGCAGCACAGGACATATGATACTTTTAAATGAAATTATGCCATTAAAAGTATCTGATGCATTCTATAGTATGTTTGAGGTAGTTATCCAGCTTGGTGCTATTATGGCAGTTGTTATACTATTCTGGAACAAGTTATGGCCATTTGGAAAGAACAATAATAAAGAACCACTCTCATCTGAGGGTGCAGGTGCTTATATCAAGTGTGATATATTCAAGCTCTGGTTTCACATTCTTGTTTCGTGCATACCTGCCGCAATTGTCGGCGTATTATTTGATGAAAAGCTTGAAGAACTTTTCTATAACTACACAACTGTAGCTATTATGCTTATACTCTTTGGTATTGCATTTATTATTGTAGAGACTATGCACCACGGCAAGAAAGCCAAGGTCAGAACTATTGAAGGCATTGATTATAAGCTTGCTGCATATATAGGTCTTTTTCAGCTTATCGCTGCTATATTCCCTGGAACATCACGTTCAGGTGCAACTATTGTCGGTGCTCTAATTCTTGGTGTTTCAAGAACTGTTGCTGCTGAGTATACATTTTTCCTTGCAGTACCTGTTATGTTCGGAGCAAGCCTTCTTAAGGGTGTTAAGTTCCTTCTTCATAACTCAATGACTTCACAGGAAGGAATAATTCTCCTTGTTGGTATGCTTGTAGCTTTCGTTGTATCTCTTTTCGTTATCAGATTTCTTATGGGATACATTAAGAAACACGATTTCAAGGTGTTCGGATGGTACAGAATTGTACTTGGTATAATCGTGCTGATATGCGGATTTGTAGGCGTTATTGGTTAATCAGACGCTTATAATACTTATTATATAATTTCAATTAATAAAATCTGGATTTTATGATTAACTCACATAACGGTATGTTAATCGTAAAACCCAGATTTTTTTATTCACAGTCCTATATTATATCTATACTTTTTTAACATATTACTTCTTTAATCTTCATATTCACCCTGTAAATATACCATATCTTGTATAAAGAATATAAAGCACGATTATCTGAATAACAAGTATAACTGGTACACCCAGTGTGAATTTAATATGCCTTGTCTTATGTCTTATTGTATACATAGCAAGTAGTGCCGCTGGAGAACCACCTATAACTGCTAAGAATATAAGCGTCTTTTCAGGTATTCTCCAAAGATGATGTACTGCTTTATATTTATCCAGTGCATATATAACAAATGTTATTATATTGATTAAAATAAGCCATTCTATAAATGTATCTCTCATAGCTTAAGATGCTTCTGCCTCCTCAAACTGTGAGTTATAAAGGTCAGCATAGAAACCACCCTTAGCAAGTAATTCTTCGTGATTGCCCTGCTCTACGATATCTCCTTCTTTCATAACAAGTATAATATCAGCATCCTTTATAGTTGATAATCTGTGGGCAATTACGAAGCTCGTTCTGCCCTTCATAAGATTATCCATAGCATTCTGTATCTGAATCTCTGTTCTTGTATCTACAGAACTTGTCGCCTCATCAAGGATAAGGATTGGGTTGTCAGCAAGAATAGCTCTTGCAATAGTAAGAAGCTGCTTCTGTCCCTGTGACACATTACTTGCATCCTCATTAAGTTCCATATTATATCCACCCGGAAGAGTCTCTATAAAATGATGTGCGTGTGCTGCCTTAGCCGCAGCGATTACTTCTTCATCAGTAGCATCAAGCTTTCCATATCTGATATTTTCCATAATAGTATCTTTATAAAGCCATGTATCCTGAAGAACCATTCCAAATGCATCTCTTAATTCACGTCTGTTAAAGTCCTTGATATTATGTCCGTCAATAAGGATTTCTCCTGAATTAACATCATAAAATCTCATAAGAAGCTTAACCATTGTAGTCTTACCTGCACCAGTTGGACCAACGATAGCAACCTTCTGTCCTGGCTTAACATTGGCACAGAAATCCTTAATAATAATCTGGTCTTCCTTATATCCGAACTTAACGTGCTTAAACTCAACTTCACCTCTGATATTATCTGTAGGTACTGGATTGGCAGCTATCTGTTCTTCTTCCTCTTCTTCAAGGAATTCAAATACTCTCTCAGAAGCTGCTGCCATAGACTGTACTTGATTAATAACCTGTGCAATCTGTGTTATTGGCTGTGTGAAGTTCTTAACATACTGTATAAATGCCTGAATATCACCAATTGTGATAACTCCATTGATAGCAAGCATACCACCTGAAAGTGCAACACCTGCATAACCAAGGTTACCAACAAACATCATAATAGGCTGCATCATTCCTGAGAAGAACTGTGACTTCCAGGCTGATGAATATAATACAGCATTAGTCTTGTCAAATGTATCCACCATATCCTTCTCTTTATTGAACGACTTAACAACCATATGTCCGCCATATGTTTCTTCTATCTGTCCATTAATATGTCCAAGATATTCCTGCTGTGTCTTAAAGTAACTCTGTGACTTCTTAACAACAAATGATACAAGACCAACGGATATTGGAAGAATAACTATCGCAATAATTGTCATAAGTGGTGAAATGCTTAACATCATTACAAGAACACCTATCATTGTAGCAACTGATGTAATAATTGTTGTTATACTCTGGTTAAGACCCATTCCTAATGTATCAACATCGTTAGTTATTCTTGAAAGAACTTCTCCGTATGTCCTGCTCTCAAAATACTTCATAGGCATACGGTTAATCTTCTCTGATATCTCTTTACGAAGTCTGTAGCACACCTTCTGTGAAACACCTGTCATTATCCAGCCCTGAATAAAGCTGAATATTGCACTGCACGCATACAGACAGAGTACAATTATAAGAATTCTTCCAATATATGAGAAATCAATTCCACCAGTTCCTGTAATCTTTTTCATAAGGCCTTCTGAAAGACCTGTTGTTGCCTTACCTAATACCTTAGGTCCTATTACTGTAAATACTGTAGAAGCCGCCGCCATAATCATAACTGCCAATATAGCAATCTTATATCTGCCAATATACTGCATAAGCTTGCTTATTGAGCCTTTAAAATTCTTGGCTTTTTCTGCAGGAGCCATACCGCCTCCTGGACCTCTTCGTCTTGGAGTCTGCTTATATGAGTTATTATCTGCCATAATTATGCTTCCTCCTTTCCGTCAATTCCCAGTTCCTTAGCTGACATCTGAGATTTGGCTATCTGCTGGTATACCTCACAATTCTTCAGAAGTTCCTCGTGAGTACCCTTTCCTACTATCTTACCTTCATCCATAACTAAAATCTGGTCCGCGTGAAGTATTGTGCTTATTCTCTGTGCAACTATGATAACTGTACTGTCTGTAACCTTAGAAGCAAGTGCCTTTCTAAGTGCCGCATCTGTCTTTAAATCGAGTGCTGAAAAGCTGTCATCAAATATAAATATCTTAGGATTCTTAGCAATAGCCCTTGCAATTGAAAGTCTTTGCTTCTGTCCACCAGATACATTAGTTCCACCCTGTGCGATTGGACTTTCATATTTTGCTGACTTAGTTTCAATAAATTCAGTTGCCTGTGCAATCTCAGCTGCTTCCTTTACTATATCCATGGAAGCCTCTGGTGCACCGAATTTGATATTAGACTCAATAGTACCTGAGAATAATATTCCCTTCTGTGGTACATAACCAAGTTCATCTCTTAATTCCTTCATTGAGATATTCTTGATATTCTCACCATCAAGAGTTATTGAACCTTCTGTTGCATCATAAAGTCTTGGAATAAGATTAACAAGTGTAGACTTTCCACATCCTGTACTTCCTATAATAGCTGTTGTCTTCCCCGGTTCAGCCACAAAATTGATATCTTCAAGAGCATTTTCATTAGCACCCGGATACTTAAAGTTAACGTGGTCAAATACTAAAAGTCCTTTAGGATTGCTTATACTCTTAGGTGACTCTGCATCTGTTATTGATGACTTTGTATTAATAACTTCATCTATACGGTCTGCTGCTACAATCGCTCTTGGAAGCATAATTGACAACATTGTAAGCATAAGGAATGACATTACAATCTGCATAGCATATGTAATAAATGCTGTCATTGAACCTACCTGCATAACACCGCTGTCAATTCTGTGAGCTCCTACCCATACAATACCTACTGAGAGACAGTTCATTATAAGCATCATAACCGGCATCATAAATGTCATTACCCTGTTAGTAAAAAGCATTGTCTTTGTAAGCTCTTTATTAGCCTTATCAAATCTTTCTTCTTCCTTCTTCTCTCTACCGAATGCACGGATAACAGAAAGACCTGTAAGTATCTCTCTTGATACAAGATTGACATTATCAACAAGCTTCTGCATAAGCTTGAACTTAGGCATTGCAACTGCCATAAGTAAAAGTACAAAGCCAATAATTACAAGAACTGCAAGGGCTATTACCCATTCCATTCCAGCACCTGTTGACATTACCTTTATAACTCCACCGATACCAATAATAGGTGCATAAAGAACCATTCTTAATATAAGAACACATACGAGCTGTATCTGCTGTACATCATTAGTTGTACGTGTGATAAGTGAAGCTGTTGAGAACTTATCAAGCTCTGCATTAGAAAAGCTCATTACATTCTTATATACTTTTCCTCTTAAATCACGTCCAACTCCAGCACCAACCCTTGATGCAAAGAATGCAACACATACAGTACATACCGCAATAAGAAGTGCCATTCCTACCATCTTAGCACCAGATATCCAAAGGTATCTTTTCTGTATGGCCTTCATATCCATTCCAGCCTTTGCATCCATTGACTTAGCGTAAGCCTTTCCCATTGAAGATATAAGGGTTGAACCCATTGTATCAAATGTTGACTGGAATTCATCTCTCATAGATATAAACGTATCTTTAGACATTGCACCATTATCATACATTGCCTTGAATATAATTCTCATATCTACACATTCTGTTGGAACTTCATTACCATCAGCATCTTCAATATCCTTAGTAAATGTTTCAAGTTCCACACCCATTCTCTTTCCAAGGTCTGCAACTGAAACATTCTCAAGTTCAGATACATCAACGCCCATCTGTGCCGCCATCTGCTGTTTGAACTGTGTGACTGTAACTGATGACATCTGATTATTAATAATCAGTGCCATAGCAAGTGTATCATCATATTCATCTAACCTTTTATCATTATTTTCTGTACGGACATATAAGTCATCCTGTTCCTCAAAACATTTCTCCCATATGCTTATCTCTTCGTCCGTCATAAACATCTTCGCTATATCATATTCATCTTTAGTAATCTTCTCTGGAATACTATGTCCTATACCACCATTCTGGATACCAACATCAATAATATTCGATGTGTACTGTGGAAGTGCAAGATCACAATTCGCCTGCAACACAAGTAACAACAGAATAATTATTATTGATTTCCAGTATGGGGCAATACTTTTCAATATTCTGCTCATAATTCTTCCTTTCTATTAAACTCTTCATAAACTATATCTCTTCAAATCAGGCAATAACATAAAGTAGTCTGCCACGATATTTTCTTATTTTATCATTATTGAGAAAATATGTAAATTAAGGAAATAAGAAGCATTTATTAATACTTTATAAACATTGTATACAATTTTATCCAATCTATGTATTGCCCTGTATTATCAAGTATGATATTATACGCGTGAGCGTTATTCGGATGAAAATGTATCAGCTGCCAGTAATTATTATCACCTGTAATCATTGGTATTTATAGTTTATAATTATTGGATTATTTATTTAATTATTTCAAGGAAGTTTTTTAATGGTAGAAGAAAGAATTGATGTGCGACCTCAATTGGCGTGTAACAAGATTTTATTCTGAACTTTTACTTTTAAATATGCTGAATTAATATTCTGATTTCATTTTGATTGATATACAATATAGTATATCAATTTATACCAGTCTGTATATCTACATTATTTATGTACTTACACTAATATGAGATATTTTTGGTATCTGTATACACTTATTCGTGTTTATCCAATCTGTCATAACGCTACAATTAAAAATGTCTGAAAGACAGGATTGCCGTTTTATCAGACGAAAAGGAGATTTTATGAATAACAACCAGACAAGTGCAGTTAATAATACTGCCAACAAAACTTTTACAACCAAATATATGGTTGAACTTGCCGCTATGATAGCGATTATTATCATTATGGCTTTTACTCCACTTGGATACATTAAACTTCCAGGTCTTACTATCACATTTTTGACAATTCCAGTAGCTGTTGGTGCTATAATTCTTGGCCCTGTTGGCGGACTTATATGTGGTCTTACTTTCGGTCTTACAAGCCTCTATCAGGCAGTAACTGGCGGCTCTGTATTTACATTTGCATTATTTAATATCAGCCCTGTATTCACTATTATTCTTACAGTTGTTCCAAGAACACTTGAGGGACTTCTTACAGGACTTATATTCAAGGTACTTCATAATATCCGCAGTGTACAGAAGGTATCTTACTACATCGCAAGCCTTGCCTGCCCACTTCTTAACACACTGCTCTTTATGAGTACACTTGTTGCACTTTTCTATAGAACTGATTTTATTCAGACTTATGTAACTAAATTCGCTGCAAGCAATCCATTTACTTTCGTTATCGCATTTGTCGGAACACAGGGTGCAATTGAAGCTGTTGTATGCTTTGTTGTCGCAAGTATTCTTTCAAGAACACTTTATGCTGTACTTGTAAAAAATGCTTAAAACTATATAAACCAAGGGAGTTATAGGAATAATATTCCTATAACTCCCTTATTACATATGTATTCTTTCCATTAATCTTAGCATCATACATTGCATTATCTGCTTCTTTTAACAGCTTGGCATAATCAAAGCTTCCACCTATCGCAGTTACAATACCTATACTACAAGGAACAGACATATTCTTTAGCAAATCGCCTCTTGTATAACCCTTGTTAAGAATATCATAGACCTTCTTTACTTTCCTATCAAGTTCCTCTTTACTTATATCCCCTTCATAACCAAATACAAATTCATCTCCGCCATTTCGTCCAACTTCACCTTTAAAATTCTCCTTTAATGTATTGGCAACAAATTTGATTACATTATCGCCTTCCTGATGTCCATAATTAGTATTGTAATCTTTAAAATCATCAATATCAAGAAATCCAACACTTATACGCACTTTTTTATCAGTTGCACTCTGAACCATAGCAAGCATTTTCTGCTCAATCGCTTTTTTATTATTAATTCCAGTAAGCGGATCACACTCAGCAAGTTCTCTTAAATGTCTTTGCCTTTCCTTTTCCTGAATATTCTCATCTTCTATATGTGTGAGAAGTCCATTAATTTCATCGGAAAGCTGGTTCATCTCAACACTATTTGATTTAGGCAGTCTCTTTGAATAGTCCTGTGTAGCCTTGATATCATTAAACACATTCATTATCTGTTCTATTGGTGCTAATACATTCTTTGTAATAAATATCTGCACAATAAATATAGCAAGGACAAAGAATACAAACGCAAGACATAACATAACTGTGTATGACCTGCCTCATAACTTTCACTTGAGGCTACTACCCTGAAATCCTTGTCCAATATAGATATACTTGCAACAAACACTCCATATTTCTTTCGTTCCTTCAACACATTGTTAATATACTCTAAATCAACTTTACCTGCATCATAAGGACTTGGCTCTCCTACACTTTCTTTGATTGCCGCCTGTGTCATAGCATAATTAGCAACCATCTCCATTTCGGACTTCCTGTCCTCACAGAAATTCTTAATATTAATTCTCTGATTCTCACTCACCGTCGCAAGATTGCACTCTGTCATATCGTCAATCTTCCTATTCGTCTGGTAAATTGAAAATCCACCAAAAATGCTTAGTGGAAGCAGGATAAACAAAAGTAATATTCCTAATATTCTGTTCTTTAATTTCATCATCATTGGTATCACCCCTTAACACTGGTTAATAACCAGACAGACATATTATCATTACTTTCAATATACCCTTGACAGATGATAAAATCAATTAATTTGTTATTTTTCAAGCTCACGGGAAAGATTTACCATCTCAATAGCACCCTCTGCACATTCAAATCCCTTATTACCTGCCTTTGTTCCTGCTCTCTCAATTGCCTGTTCAATTGTATCTGTAGTAAGCACTCCGAACATCACTGGAATATCTGTATTAAGTGATACATTAGCTATTCCTTTAGAAACCTCCGCACAAACATAATCATAATGGCTTGTAGCTCCTCTTATAACTGCACCAAGACATATCACTGCATCATATTTTCCGCTCTTTGCCATTTTAGAAGCAATAAGTGGTATTTCAAATGCACCAGGAACCCACGCAAGGTCTATATTGTCATCGCTTACTCCGTGTCTTATAAGTCCGTCCTGTGCACCTGCAACCAGCTTTGATACAATAAATTCATTAAATCTTGCCGCTACAATACCTACTCTTGTTCCATTGTCTACTAATTTTCCTTCTAATACTCTCATAACTATTAATCTCCTCGTCTTTTTAATTTAATTTCATTACAATTTTCATAAATCATCAATACTGCTATATGTCGGATTTTTTCAACTTTCAATCATATGAAATCTATAACATATGACCCATTCTTATCTTCTTAGTGTTAAGATAAAATCCATCATAAGCTGTCTTTTCCATTTTAATTGGAACTCTTTCACTTATCTTCATTCCAAAATCAGATAACTGGTATACCTTATCCGGATTGTTGGTAAGCAGACGTAATGTCTTAGCACCCAGATCCTTTAATATCTGTGCTCCAATGTAGTATTCTCTCATATCTCCTGGAAATCCAAGGGCAAGATTAGCATCAAGCGTATCCATTCCTTCGTCCTGAAGTGCATATGCCTTAAGCTTATTAACAAGACCTATGCCTCTGCCTTCCTGCCGCATATATAGCAGTATTCCTCTGCCTTCCTCATTAATCTGTGTCATAGCCGCCGCAAACTGCTGTCCGCAGTCACATTTTAATGAACCAAAAGCATCACCTGTAAGACACTCTGAATGAACCCTGCACAAAAGGTCTTCTCCATTACCAACATCACCTTTTACTAAAGCAACGTGATGTTCTCCATTTAATTTATTAATGTAACAATGTGCAACAAATTCTCCATATTTTGTAGGCATTTTAGTTACTGCCACACACTCTACAAGCTTTTCGTTGCATTTTCTGTATTCCTGAATTGCCTTTATTGTTATGAATTTTAAATTCCATTTTCTGGCAAGTTCAATGAGGTCGTTCTTTCTCATCATTGTGCCATCATCTTTCATAATCTCACAGCATAAGCCACATTCTTTAAGTCCTGCAATCCTCATCAAATCAACTGTTGCTTCTGTGTGTCCGTTTCTTTCAAGAACTCCATTCTTCCTTGCAATAAGTGGAAAATTGTGTCCCGGTCTTCTAAAGTCCTCCGGCTTGGCATCATCACTTACTACCATTCTTGTTGTATAGGCTCTTTCTTTTGCAGATATTCCTGTAGTTGTATCAACATGGTCTATTGATACTGTAAATGCTGTTTCGTGGTTATCTGTATTGTCTGCTACCATATGTGGGAAATATAGCTTTTTGCTTATCTCCTCACTCATTGGCATACATATAAGACCTTTTCCATATGTTGCCATAAAATTAACATTTTCTGTTGTTGCAAACTCAGCGGCACATATGAAATCACCTTCATTCTCCCTGTCCTCATCATCTGTAACAAGTATAATCTTACCTGCTTTCAAATCTTCAACTGCCTCTTCTACTGTGTTAAACTCAAACATATATCCTCCTTTTTAAAATCCATATTTACCAAGAAACTCTCTTGTTATCCCTGATGTATTCTGTCTTTGTGATGACTGTGCTTTTACTGACACATCCTGCCTTGTGGATATCTCGCCCAGTCCATCCGCTGTTACATCAAGACTTTCGCCTGTCTGTAACAATCTTTTTATGTATTTCCCTACAATATCATTCTCAAGATTGACACAATCGTTGATTCTACGCTGTGATAATGTTGTCACCTGCCTTGTATGGGGAATTACAGATACTTTAAAACTATCATCATTAACCCCTGCTACAGTAAGGCTTATTCCATCAATTGTTATTGAACCTTTTGGAACTATTAACTGCATAATCTCTTTACCTGCATTAATTGTGTACCAGACAGCGTTATCATCCTTGCTTATCTTTGTTATTCTGCCAACACCATCTATATGTCCACTTACTATATGTCCGCCAAATCTGCCATTAGCTGGCATTGCTCTTTCAAGATTAACAGCCATTCCTGCCCGCAGATTTCCAAGTGATGACTTATTAATAGTTTCGTGCATAACATCTGCACTGAACTGTTTACTGCCAATTGACGTTACTGTCAGGCACACGCCACTAACTGCTATACTGTCACCTATATTGGTTCCCCCAAGAATATCTGATGCACTTATAGTTATAATCTGAGAAAATGCGTGTCTTTGAACAGATACTATATGTCCGATTTCTTCAACAATTCCTGTAAACAATTATATACACCTCACTTTCCCCTCAATTAATATATCCTTTCCCAATCTTGTAACCGTATAATCATCAAGCTCATATGCTTTATCGGGAGTATCAACACCAATTCCACCTACCGGTGAAAGAGCATTTACACCACCCAATACTTTAGGTGCTATATAAGCCTGTATTCTGTCGACCATACCACTTGCCAGAACACTCCAGTTGAGTGTTGCTCCACCCTCGCACACAATACTGTCTATACCAAGCTGTCCCAGCTTTATTATGAGTTCTTTTATATCTATATGAGAATTATTATCACTATCATTTTTATTGACATATATAAGTTTACAGCCTGCCTCAGTGTATTTCCTACACTTATCATCTTCTTTACAACTTGTCGCTATATATGTTGTGTACTGCTTCGCACTCTGTACAATATTACAATCAAACGGTATCCTGAGATTAGTATCACATATTACTCTTGCCGGCTGGTTGATATTAACAATATCTTTACTGCGGCACGTCAACATCGGATTGTCCTTTATAACTGTTTCAACGCCAACCATTACAGCTGAATATCTATGCCTGTCCATATGTACTTTATTTCTTGCTGTTTCCCCTGTTATCCATTGTGACAATCCTGTATGCGTTGCAATCTTTCCGTCCAGGGACTGTGCATACTTTAATATCACATATGGCTTTTTTTCTTTTATGTAATTAAAAAATACATAATTAAGGCTTTTACATTCCTCACTACACACAAGCTTGTCATCAACAGTTATGTTATGTTCTCTTAAAATATCCACGCCTTTCCCTGCAACTAATGGGTTAGGGTCATAAGAACCTATCACCACTCTTTTTATTCCCGCCTCAATAATTGCATTAACACAGGGTGGCTGTTTGCCATAATGACAGCATGGCTCAAGTGTCACATATATCGTTGCACCACTCACATCCTCATTTGCACTGGCAAGCGCTTCTCTCTCTGCGTGAAGTCCACCATATTTCTTATGGTACCCTTCTCCTATTATCCTGCCGTCTTTAACAATAACTGCACCGACAAGCGGATTAGGATTAGTCCAGCCTGTTCCTTTCTTAGCCAGCTCAACAGCCCTTAGCATATATTCTTCATCTGTCATTTCCATAATATTACCCGCCTTCTTTCTCTAATAAATGTATATAATGGGTTTTCATTCTTAAAATATCAATTAAAAAAGCCCTGAGAATAATCTTCCCAGGGCTTAAATAACTATATAATACATATTCTGCAAATATCAATAGCTAATACAGTTATAATAGCTTAATAATATTATTATCATAATACATTATCTTAATATATGCTTAACAACGATTATCTAATTAAATATATCAACTTTACTTCTTCCATCCAGACTGTAACTGTCGGCACTGGAATTCCACCAGTTCGTGCATAATGCTCGCGGGCTTTACCGCCGGTAGGGAATGACACCCTGCCCTGAAGTATTATTTAATTCTTTTATAAAATAGCACAATAGAACTAATAATTCAATAGTCTTTTGAACATTAATTTACAACATTTAATTTATAACATTAATTTTACAGCTTATATTTTATAATTTAAAATCTCTGCTGTCTAACACAATAGTGAATGGTCCGTCATTTTCAAGACTCACTTTCATATCCGCACCGAATTCACCCGTTTCTACCTTCGCAACTCTTTCCCTGCACAGTGCTACGAATTTCTCGTATAACTCATTGGCAAGATCTGGCTCACAGGCGTGTACAAAGCTTGGTCTGTTGCCTTTCCTGCAATCTGCATATAATGTGAACTGACTGACAATAAGCATTTCTCCACCTACATCATTAATTGAGAGATTAGTCTTTCCATTCTCATCTGCGAATATTCTCATTTTGCATATTTTATCAGCAAATGGCACAAGCATATCCTCTGTGTCACCTTCGCCTGCACCAAACAGTATAAGATAACCTTTGCCTATACTTCCTATAACATTACCATCAACTTTTACACTTGCTGAATTAACTCTTTGTATAACGAATTTCATTATATCTCTCCATTTTAACAGTACTTAACCGTATTTCTAAAATATTATTTTTATATTTGCTAAACATCCGCTTAACTATACGATCTGTTCTATTTAACTCTGTACTTTCTCTTATCCGCTAACATTTCCTTTATTACCACTGGATGAAATAATAATAACATTGGAAATAATTCAAGTCGTCCTGCAAGCATATCAAATATGATAACTATCTTACTTAATATGCCGAAATGTCCAAAGTTATGTGTTGGACCTGCAAGTTCAAGACCTGGTCCAATGTTATTAATTGTAGCCGCTACCGCTGTAAAGTTAGTTGTCAGATCTTTTCCTTCTAATGAAACAAGGAATACTGATACAACAAATGTTAATATAAATGTTATCATATACACATTTACAGAACGTATAACCTCGTGTTCAACCGGTTTTCCTTCAACCTTAATCTTCTTTACGCTTCTAGGGTGGATATAAGAGTTAAGCTCTTTAATAATTGTCTTAATAAGTATTACAAATCTTGAAACCTTAATACCACCGCCTGTACTTCCCGCACATGCACCAACAAACATAAGCAATACAAGTATTGTTTTTGATGTCTGTGGCCACAAGTTAAAGTCTGTCGTTGAAAATCCTGTTGTCGTTATAATTGAACCAACCTGAAATGCCGACTTGGTAATTGCATCCCATACACCAGAACACATAGAATAAATATTAATTGTGATAGCTGTAATTGCTGCTAATATTATTCCAAAATATACCCTTACTTCTTCCATACTAAGTGCTTTCTTAATACTTCCAAAGAACAGCAGATAGTAAGCATTAAAGTTCACACCAAACAGTATCATAAATATCGTGACAATCCACTGTATAGCCACAGAATAACTGCCTATACTGTCATTTTTAATACCAAAACCACCTGTACCAGCTGTTGCAAATGATGTATTAACCGCATCAAACACCGGCATCTTAGCCATAACAAGTATTATGAATTCCAGTAATGTAAGTCCAAAATATATAATATAAAGTATTCTTGCTGTATGTCTTACCTTAGGTACAAGCTTACCAACTGATGGTCCCGGACTTTCTGCCCTCATAAGATTAATATTAGAACCACCACTGAGTGGCACAATCGCAATAATAAATACAAGAACACCCATACCACCTATCCAGTGTGTAAAGCTTCTCCACATAATACTGCAATGTGACAGGCTCTCAACGTCACTTAATATACTAGCACCAGTCGTTGTAAAACCTGAAACTGTTTCAAATAAAGCATCAATAAACGATGGAATCTCTCCAGTTATCATAAATGGAAATGAACCTACAATTCCCATAAGTATCCAGCTTAAAGATGTCGCTATACAGCCCTCTTTAAGATATATAATATAATCTTTAGGCTTCCTTATTGTCAGAAGCATACCTGCAATAAGACTTAATACTGCTACAATTACATACGCAATTCCCTGACTTTCGTGATATATAAGTGCAACAAGACAAGGAAGTGCCATAAGCACTCCCTCTGTTTTAAGTATGCAACCCAGAATGTATATAATCATTGTTCTATTCATATCTATTTTACCTGCTTACACCTATCTTACAATATCATCAATACCTGTAAATCCTGTATTCTTAGTTACTATCATTACTGTATCGCCGTCTTCAATCTCATCATTACCTGTAGGAATGATAATATGTCCATTGTGGTTGATAAATGAGATAAGGACATCTTTCTTTAACTTCAGATCCTTAATAGGTACTCCAGATACCTTTGAATTCTCCTCAACAATGAATTCAATTGCCTCAACCCTTGAATCAAACATATGATAAAGAGTCTCTATATTACTGCCCATTGAATTCTTCTTGGCTCTTACATATGCAATAATTGCTTCTGATGTAATATATTTAGGATATACAAGGCTTCCAAGATCAAGATTATTAATAACCTGCTTATAATTAACCCTGTTAATCTTAGTTACAACCTTAGCCTTTGATACCTGCTTTGCATAAAGTGTCAGCATAATATTTTCTTCATCTATTCCTGTAAGTGGAATGAATGACTGAACTGTTTCTATGCCTTCTTCCTTCAATATATCCGGGTCTGTGCCGTCACCATTAATAATTATAGCTTTAGGAAGCTTAACACTTAAGCTTTCACAGTTCTCTTTTTCCTTTTCAATAATCTTTACTGAGATGCCCATATTAAGAAGTTCTTTAGCAAGATAATATGCTGCCTTGCTTGCACCTATAATCATAGTATCCTTAACCTGCCTGGTTGCTAAGCCTATCTGCTTAAGAAAATCTCTTGCAATATGACGTTCTGAAACAAATGAAACTACATCGCCTGACTGAAGCACGAAATCACCGTTAGGCATATATACTTCTCCGTTTCTTTCAACTGCACATATAAGAATATCATTAGTAATATTCTTACCAAGATAAGCTAAGCTAAGGCCATTCAGAAGATTACCCTCTGGTACTTTGAATTTGACAAGCTCTGCCTGTCCATGTGCAAATGAATTAACCTCAAGTGCAGTTGGAAGATATAATATACGTGCAACCTCTCTTGCCGCTTCAAGCTCAGGATTTATTATAAGGGCAAGACCTAACTTCTCTCTTAAATAGCCTGTTTCCTCACTGTAATCCGGTGTACGGACTCTTGCTATTGCTGCACATTTGCCAACTCTCTTGGCTACTGTACAACATAAAAGGTTAAGCTCGTCCGAATCTGTAACCGCAATAATAAGATCTGTTTCTTCAATACCAGCTTCCATCTGTGTTGAATAGCTTGCTCCGTTACCTACAAGTCCCATAACATCATAGATATTGGTAATATCCTGTATCTTCTCTGCTTTCTTATCTATAACAGTTATATCATGTCCTTCTTTACTTAACTGGTCAACAAGATTCGCACCTACCTTGCCACAGCCTACTATTATGATTTTTAAGCCATTTTCCTTCTTACCTAATCCAAACATAATATCTCCATTCGTGCCTTTTCAAAGTACGCCCATCATGGCTAAGCACTTATCTCCATTCTCTAATTATAAAGCCTTCTTTATTGCCTCAAAGAGGTCATCATATTCTTCAAATGCTTCAAGCTGTGGATAATCTGCCTTAATCTGGTCAGTTGTTCTGAATAGGAAACCTGCCTTACTAGCCTGAATCATACCTAAATCGTTGTGGCTGTCACCACTGGCAATTGTTTCAAAGCCAACAGACTGAAGTGCTTTAACTGTTGAAAGCTTAGACTGTTCACAACGCATTTTAAAGCCTGTAATTGTTCCGTCCTTAGCTACTTCAAGAGTATTACAGAATATAGTCGGCCAGCCGAGCTTCTTCATAAGAGGTGCTGCAAACTGTGTAAATGTATCACTAATAATAATAACCTGTGTTGTTTCTCTTAACTTATCAAGGAATTCCTTAGCTCCTGGAAGTGGATCTATCTTTGCAATAGTTTCCTGTATCTCTTTAAGTCCAAGACCGTGTTCCTTAAGAATTCCAAGTCTCCAGTTCATAAGCTTGTCATAATCTGGTTCGTCTCTTGTTGTTCTTGTAAGCTCTGGAATACCGCTTTCCTTTGCAAATGCAATCCAGATTTCTGGAACTAATACTCCTTCAAGATCTAAACATACTATATTCATACTCATATTTGCCCTCATTTCCGTGTAGTATACACATTTTCTAAATAATATCAAGATTGGATTATAACACAATAATCTTAATTGGTGAACACCTTTTAACATATAAGCTTACAATATAAGCTTTATTTGGCTAGTTTTGCTATAAGCTCAAGATTGTCCGGTATATGTATGTGCTGTGGACAATTCTTCTCACATCTGTGACATTTAATGCAGTCTGAAGCCTTTCCCTTATTATATATAAGCCTCTGATAATACATATTGGAAAAATTGTCATTAATGCAATAATTATTATAAAGTGCAAACAGTCCTGGAATATTAATATTCTTAGGACATACCTCCATACAATATCCACAGGAAGTACAAGGAATTGCTGTTCTTTTGTTAATTATTGCTACAACCTCTTTAAGAAGCTCCTTTTCCTTATCGTTAAGCGGCTGAGGTCTTGCCATAATCTTAGTATTGTCAAGCACCTGCTCACAATTGCTCATTCCACTAAGCACCATAAACACACCATCAAGATTAGCTGCAAACCTTAAAGCATACGAAGCTGGCGAGGCTTCCTTGTTATATTCCCTTAAAATATTCTCTGCTTCCTTTGGAAGATTCGCCAGTGTCCCGCCCTTAACAGACTCCATTACAGCTATTGGCTTATTATGCCTTCTTGCTGTTTCATAACATAACCTTGACTGGATAATATCATTTTCCCAATCAAGATAATTAATCTGAAGCTGAACAAAATCAACTTCCGGGTGATTGGTTAATATCATATCAAGGAACTGTGCATCATCGTGAAATGAGAATCCGAAATTCTTAATCTTACCCTCGGCTTTCATCTTCTTAGCGAATTCAAATCCACCCCACTTGTCCGTATTATAATATCTGTCCCTGCCCATATTGTGCATAAGGTAGTAATCAAAATATCCAACGCCTGTCTTTTCAAGCTGTTTATTAAAATATAACGGATACTCCTCACCTGATTTTATAAGCACTGTAGGCATTTTATCGGCAAATACATACTTGTCCCTGTCATATCTGTCAACCAAAGCTTCCTTTAACGCTGTTTCTGACATCTGGTCGTGATACGGAAATGCAGTATCAAAATATGTAAATCCTGCTTCCATATATATATCAACCATACGCTTTAACTCGTCCATATCAATTGACTGTTTATCATCTGGATTGATTAACGGAAGCCTCATCGCTCCAAATCCGAATCTATTCATTGTAATTCTCTCCTGATTGTTAATTCTCTTTTGATATTTTATTTTCTTATACTATTTATCTTTTCTTATTTTACTTAATTCTATTGTGCTGTTATTGCTATAAATAACCGTATATACAACCACAATATTAGTCAACTCTCTTATTGCCCCAGAAGAATAATGCAACTGTTCCAGGTCCTGTGTGGCTTCCTATTGTTGTACCTATATTATTAATCTCCACCCTGCCGTTAAGCTTAGGGAATTTCTCCTCTATAAGCTTTGCAACAGCTTCTGCATCTTTTCTGCACGCTGACATTGATATGTAGCATTTTCCATCGTAATCAAGTCCATTTTCGGCATTATTAACCATCTTATCAACAGTTGCTGCAATAACCTTCTTCTTAGTACGGATTTTCTCTCTAGGTATAAGCTTTCCCTCAAAATTAACATTGAGCAGCGGGCATATATTAAGAAGATTACCCACGAAACCTGACACCTTTGACACTCTTCCACCTTTTATAAAAAATGTAAGATCTGTCGTAAAGAACCAGTGATTAACCTTTAATCTGTTCTCAATAACCCAGTCCTTTAACTCATCTATACCCATACCTTCATCTTTTAAATCAGCAACCTTATCCATAAGCAGCCCGTATCCGGATGAAGCCGCAAGTGAATCAATTACATATATCTTTCTGTCTGGATATTTCTCTTTAAGTGTTTCCGCCGCTATATTAGCAGAATTAATTGTTCCGGATATGCCTGATGAAAGTGTAAGATGAAGTATATCTTTTCCTTCTTTTAAGAATTCTTCAAAATATGCCTCATATTCATCCACATTTATCTGTGATGTCTTAGTATCAGCACCTTCTGACATAGCCTTATAGAAATCATCCAAATTCATTGTCTTCCCTAAATCATCCATATAAGCTGCTCCGTCCAGCTCATAATGGAAGCATATGTAATGTATATCTCTCTTATTAAAATGTTCCTCTGTTAAATCTGCTGTAGAACAACACGAAATAATATAATCACTCATAACTAAGCCTCCATACATATTATAAATATTTGTATACACAGTAATTTTATTATATATCATATCTTATGTCCATTGATTTATTATAATTAATCTGATATTATTATTCTTAATAAACATTTGATTAATTATAAGGTCAGTAACCATAAACCTGCCTTATTTAACGAGGATAAATATATGCTTACATATTCTTTTAATAATAGAAACAAAAAAAGCCTTTACGAATACCTGTACACCTGTATTAAAGATGATATTATATCCGGCAAATTAACACCCGATACAAAGCTCCCTTCCAAAAGAGATTTTGCCAAAAATCACGGAATAAGCGTCGTAACTGTTGAAAATGCCTACGGACAGCTTCTTGCAGAAGGCTACATATATTCACTTCCTAAGAAGGGATTTTATGTATCGGAGATTAATAATAATTACAATACCACAGGTAATCATTCTTTTAAGAATACCGCTTTCAATAATATTTCAAGCAGTAACCAGCCTTACAATGTGAATAATAATGCTCGTGCTTCCCTGGAAAATACTGGTGCTCCCCTGGAAAATGCAGCTGTCAACCTTGTATACAGCCACACCCCTAAAGATAATTTTCCATTTTCAGTATGGGCAAAACTTATGCGTCAGGTACTTACATATGAGGGCGATGATGCACTCAATGTTCCACCCACAGGTGGCGTTATGAAACTGCGCCGTGCCATTGCACATCATCTATATGAATTCAGGGGAATTACAGTAAATCCTGAGCAGATTATTATTGGTGCTGGAACTGAATATTTATATGGGCTTATCGTTCAGCTTCTTGGACGTGACCTTGCCTACGGACTTGAAAATCCAAGTTCCAGAAAAATCGTAAATATATACCGCTCATTAGGTGTCAAGGTCAACGCACTTGATATGGATGATGAAGGTGTAATACCTGACAGCATTGGACTTGCGAATTCCCAGATAATACAGATATCTCCGTCACACCATTTTCCTACTGGTATAGTTACATCTATAAGCAGAAGATATGGTCTGTTACAATGGGCTAACAACTCGCACGGCAGATACATAATAGAGGACGACTACGACAGTGAATTCCGACTTCAGGGAAAGCCAATACCATCACTCTTTTCAATCGATGCCACAGACAAGGTAATATATTTTAATACATTTACAAAAAGCCTTGCCTCAACTATAAGAATTAGTTATATGGTTCTTCCTGTGCCGCTCCTTGAACGCTTCAAACAGCAGCTTGGCTTCTATGCCTGTACAGTATCTAACTTTGAACAATATACTCTGGCACATTTTATTGAAGACGGCTTTCTTGATAAACACATTAACCGTATGCGCAATCACTACCGTGACATAAGGGATAATCTTATAGGTCTGCTTATGAAAAGCAGTATCAAAGACCGTATTAATATATACGAGGAAAATTCGGGACTGCATTTTCTCCTAAAATACGACACAGAATTAACTGATGAGCAGCTAAAGCAAAAAGCCAGCAAGAAAGGACTTCTCATATCATTTCTTTCTGACTATATAACTGGAAACAGCTATTCACCTGATAATTATTCGCATATAGCAATTGTCAACTACTCTGGAATATCTATGGACGATGTCGCTATTACGGCAAAATTGCTTGAGGAAATATGCTTATAAATAATTACTTAATGCAATACATATTGGTGGAAGAAATCTAATAATAATAAATATTCTCTTATAAAAATAATGGTGTCACACGAATGAACTATTCACTGCCTTACTAACATTAAATAATTCATTTTATGTGACACCTTGTTATTATTCAGAATAAAACCTATAACATCCACGTCCCGAGTTCTTGGCTTCATATAACGCTTTATCTGCACACTGGTACATATTATAATAATGCAAACCACAATTAACAGATAAGCTTATTCCCATACTTACGCTTATCTTATAACCATCGTACTCATCTGTTACATAATTAAATATTCTCTTCACGATATCTTCGATATTATCGCTGTCTTTATATTCAATATATACAACGAACTCATCGCCTCCATACCTTATCGCTATATCCTGATCTTCCCTTGTACATTCTGCTAATCTCTTGGCAACATATTGTATAACACAGTCGCCAAAATAATGACCATATGTATCATTAACTAATTTAAACGAGTCTATATCAAATATAACAAATGCCGAATACATATGGGCGCTGTTATCAATCCTGCTCTTTATAAGCAATTCTCCAGTAACGTGATTATAAAGACCTGTAAGCAGGTCAAGTGATGCCTGCTTTTCCAGACGTTGTTTCAAATATTCCTGTCTATATCTTTCTGTAACATTTCTTAAGCTTATAATTCCTAAAATATCATCTGTAAGCTTGTCCTTTGACAGATATATAGACTTATCAATCCACATCTCCGTATCCTGTGTATCCATTGTCCTGTAATCAATAGATACAATAGTATTACCATTATTAAATAGTTCAATAATCTTCTTTGACGTTGCAAGCTTTAAATAATCTTCAATTGTATCCTTGGAAACCCTTTTCTGCCACCTTCTGCAATATTCATCATAAGAACTAGATGTACTAATACCTACTGTATCGAGTGCGCTATACATTTTATTATTCTTTCGCTGATATATGCCATTTTCTATTGTATCTTTTGAAAAATTAACCTGATACATAACAATTGACTCTGACATAAGTGCGTCTTTATACTGCTCTGTTGTCTGCAAAAGCTTTCTAAGTTCAGCATTTTTACGCTTTATTATCTCATAATATTCATATCTGTGTGATACATCACGTTCTGTCACTGTTATCTGGTTAAATGTCTTATCATACATAAGTGTCACTAATATACACTTATATTTACCATCATACATAAGTCTTACATCAAGCTTTTTCTTAAATTCATCGTTACTGCCAAAGCCTTTAACTGCCTCTACTGATATTAAATCTAACAGCCTGCCTCTGTCCTCATAATGACATCTGTCAACCATTCTCTGAACCCACTGTTCTAACTCTACATTACCGTCTTTCTTAAACTTATTACCCCTATTATAAATACACAGAACACTATCATTATCAATATCAATCTGATAAATCCCCTCATATTGGGTTGACAGCATTGTAAGTATTCTGTCTTCCAGCTCTAAATCATTCTCCATTGAAGTTCTCCATTCCAGCACTGTACACCAACAGCACTTGTTTAACTTGCAAAAAACAAGCTTTTATTCTTCATTATTATTCGACCATTTTCTACGAAACTCTTAATTGAATATACAATATCACATATTGGAGAAAATGTCACGCTGGCATTTAATGTTTTAATGGGACTTACTATAGAATTTTATAACATTAAATTTCCTATTATATAAAAACTGCCGCCAGTGTAATACTGACGGCAGTAATAATACCTTATTAATCTATTGATTAATATAAGCTATCCAATTAACTGTACCATTAATTCTGATACTGTATACTACTCATATACCAGCTTATGATTAACCGAAGTATCTCTTTAAAAGACCTTCAAAGGCCTTACCATGTCTAGCCTCATCCCTAGCCATCTCATGAACTGTGTCGTGGATTGCATCAAGATTAGCAGCCTTAGCTCTCTTAGCAAGGTCAACCTTACCTGCTGTAGCTCCATTTTCAGCTTCTACTCTCATCTCAAGGTTCTTCTTAGTGCTGTCTGTTACAACTTCACCGAGAAGCTCTGCGAACTTAGCTGCGTGTTCAGCTTCTTCCCAAGCTGCCTTTTCATAGTAAAGACCTACTTCTGGATAACCTTCTCTGTGAGCAACTCTAGCCATAGCAAGATACATACCAACCTCTGAACATTCACCATTGAAGTTAGCTCTTAAATCTTCAATAATATCTTCGCTTACTCCCTTAGCAACTCCTACAACGTGCTCAGCAGCCCATACCTTGTCATCTCCCTGAGCTAAGAACTTGTCTGCTGGTGCCTTACATACTGGACAGACATAATCTGCTGGAAGTGACTCTCCTTCATAAACATAACCGCATACTGTACATACATACTTCATAATCTTAATCTCCTTTTCTTGTTTAATTTATTAAAAATAGTAATTATTACTGTTTGTGAGTTTAATATAACACTGTTTATTTCCTTTGTCAAGCAAAATAGTAATAATTCCTATTAATATTTTTACTTATCTATACACTCAGGACATTCTCCATAGAAGAATGTCACATTTCCCCGGATTGTACCATCAAAATTCTTTGCCGCCGCTTCATTAAAATTCTTCTCAACTTCCCGTGAGTCAAAGTTCAAATCCATAACTTTGCCACAATTGACACATTGAAAATGGTAGTGTGGGTTCACGTTGCCGTCAAAATGCACCGAACCATCACTACACGGCACTTTCATAGCCATTCCATTGTCTACAAGGAATGTAAGATTTCTGTATACAGTTCCAAGACTTATGTTAGGAAACTCTTTACTGACATTATCATACACAACCTCTGCCGTAGGGTGGTCTTTTCTTGACATCAAAAAGCTCCTGATTGCATCTCTTTGTCTGCTTCTTTTTACTGTTGCCATATTGTAACTCCTCTATTCAAATTACATTAAATTAATATTGTCATTATATACTGTTACTTGTTTAATATTTTATATGTACATAATATCCATTTGATAAATCACGCTCATTATTGGATTTAAATCAAAAATGATACACCAATAATAGTAACAACTACTAATATTAGTGTATCATTTTCTATCAAAAAGTCAACTTATTTTTACTATATTATTTTTATAATATTATTATGCAAGCTTTGTTTTTATTTATGCCTTCATCATTCCAGACATAATACAGCTTCCCTTTGCACCACACTCTTGTACTTCCTGCCTGCGGCTGCCATCTATGTTAATTCCACCAATGGCATATACTGGAATATTAACATTTTCGCATACTGCTTTCAGAAATTCCAGGCCTCTTGGTGGAACACCTCTTTTACAATCCGTACTATATATATGTCCTGCCGTAATGTATGAAGCACCAAGTTCTGCCGCTTCGACAGCTTCCTGAACGGAATGGATTGAACAACCTTTTATAGCTACATTACTATCTTTAAGCTGACTATGATATTTTCTTAGATTATCAATTGACAAATGTATAGCATTAATGCCAGTCTTTTCTGCCACTGCAACATAAGTATGCAATATCAGTCTTACGTTATATTTCTTACAGACCGAATACACATCTGCAGCAAGTGCAGCATATTCAGCATCACTTAGATCCTTCTCTCTTAGAATAACAGCTGCTGGATAAAGCTTGCATACTCTTTCTATCTGTTCTAAAAATGGTCTGTCACAAAGCCTGCGGTTAGTAATTGCAATCACGTCCTGCATAATTCCTAATCTCCTTAATCTTAATCAGCCACAGTATATATAGTCACTCATAACTGGCTGAAGTCCGATTTTTACAAGGTCATCATATACCTGCTTAACATCTCTTCCGTCTGATATTTCAAACTGCTCATCGCCTCTGTCTTTTTCTTCAATATCTTCTGAATGGCTTCCTATGCCCGTACTTACACCTGCTGATATTTTAGTTGCCGCTATATTCATAAGATTATCACGCACACGTGCACACTCTCTTGTAGATACTGTTATACTGGCAAATGGCATAAATAATCTGTATGCTGTTACAACCTGCAATAACTGTGCTTCGTGTACATCTTTAGGATTAATTCTGTCATTATTGATTATTGGACGTAATCTTGGACAAGAAAATGCTATCTCTGCCTGTGGGTATTTGCGCTGTAATAAATATGCGTGCATACCTGTAGCAAAAGCATCTTTTCTGAAATCATCAAGTCCTAAAAGTGCAGCAAAACCAACTCCTCTCATACCTCCCTTTAATGCACGTTCCTGTGCATTAAGCCTGTATGGGAATACTCTCTTATGTCCTGCAAGATGAAGTGTCTCATATTTGTCTGAATTGTAGGTTTCCTGAAATACAGTTACATAGTCAGCACCACATTTATGAAGATAAGCATACTCATCTGAATTCATAGGATATACTTCAAGTCCAACAACCTTGAAATATTTTCTTGCTATTTTACAGGCTTCTCCTATGTATTCCACACTTGACATTTTCTTACTTTCACCTGTAAGAATAAGTATCTCCTGCAAGCCTGACCTTGCAATTGCTTCCATCTCTTCTTCTATTTCCTGTGCATTAAGTTTGGCTCTCTTAATCTTGTTGTGGCAGTTAAAACCACAGTATATACAGTAATTCTCGCAGTAATTAGCAATATATATAGGTGTAAAAAAGCATATAGAATTACCAAAATGTCTTTCTTTCTCATCCTTGGCTGCCTCTGCCATCTGTTCAAGATATGGAAGTGCAGCTGGTGATAAAAGAGCAGCAAAATCCTCTGGTGTCCTGTTGCTTTTATTGATAGCATTAAGAACATCCTTTGCTGTATATTTATCGTAGTCATAATTGTTCATAGCATCTATAACTTTTTGCTGTATATCTGACTCAAGTACTTCCATATCTGGAAGATATTCCATATGGTTAGTTCTGTTTTTCTTCAAATCTTCTCTTATTTCATCACTCAATATACTTTCATTGATGTGCATATCTTTGCTGTCGCTCATAATTATCCTCGTTTCTGTAATCTATTGCATTATTATTCGTGTATATAGCCCGTTAATGGAGATGATGCACTTGCACCGTCCTTCTTTACTCTTCCAAGGCCTGAAAGATAAGCTTCACGTCCTGCATTTATTGCATTCTTAAATGCTGATGCCATCGCTGGAATATCTCCTGCTGTCGCTATAGCTGTATTAGCCATCACCGCAGCTGCACCCATTTCCATAACTTCACATGCCTGTGATGGACGACCTATACCTGCATCTACAATAATTGGAAGGTCAATTTCGTCAATAAGTATCTGTATAAAATCTTTAGTGCATACACCTCTGTTAGAACCAATTGGTGCTGCAAGCGGCATAATACAGGCAGCTCCTGCATTCTGCATATCTCTTGCTGCATTAAGGTCTGGATACATATATGGCATTACTACAAAGCCTTCTTTGGCAAGTATCTCTGTTGCTTTAGCTGTTTCGTAGTTGTCTGGAAGAAGATATTTAGTATCTCTTATAACTTCTATCTTAACCATATCACTGTGGCATAATTCTCTTGAAAGTCTTGCAATTCTTACAGCTTCTTCTGCATTTCTTGCACCTGATGTGTTAGGGAGAAGCTTTACATTTTCTGGAATATAATCAAGAATATTGGCAATTCCGCCATCGTTGGCTCTTCTTAGTGCAAGTGTTACTATCTGTGCTTCTGCCTGTTTTACGGCGGCGTCTATTAATTCAAGGGAATATTTTCCTGAGCCTAAGATAAATCTTGATGTAAATTCGTATTTTCCTAATTTGAATGTGTCGTTGTTGTTCATTGTTTTGTCCTCTTTTCTTTTTGGTTATTTATTGGTAAGGGTTGTTGGGTGGGGTGGGGTTAATAACGGAAGGTTATTGACCGCCGCCCATAAATGTCAGGATTTCTAAGGTGTCATCGGGTGACAGGGTTGTGGTGGGGTAGGAGTCTTTCGGGATTATGACCTCGTTGAGTTCGACTACTACATGGATCGGGTTGTAGTTGTGGGTGGTGAGGAAGGTGGTGATTGGGGTTGATGTAGGGATTTGGGTGGGTTTGCCGTTGAATTTTATTGTTATCATTGCTGGTCCTTCTTTCTTTGGGGATTGAGAGAGTGAATTTTTTTTGGAGGACGGACGACATTTGGAAGCCTTGCTTCCTCTGTCTGGGAGTTGCTGACTGAGGGAGGGGGAATTAGCCTTGTCGGACGACATTTGGAAGCTTTGCTTCCTCTGTCTGCGGGTCGCTGACGTGGGAGGGGGAATTAGCTTTGTCGG